>JAZNWP010000062.1:0-1534 GCA_045593385.1 Acutalibacteraceae bacterium | reverse complement strand
AAAACCCTAATTTGTCGTATTTCTACCGACAGACGATCGCTAAATGATTTTTAATAATTTTTCTGTCTGTCAGGTAGCCACGAAATTTTAGATATGGTCCTCATATGCCATATGGGACCCACATTTAAATTTTCGAAAAATCTCGACGAAGTTGGATTTTTCTTCCAAAAATACCCTTTGTTACAGAGGGGGAGGGTTAGAATACCGTCACGCATTCGGGGGACCAAGCGGGCCCGGATTGCGATGAAATTAACGTAGAGATTTTCTTTAACGAATCCAAGTTTGCCCCGCAAATTTGAGATCAATCTGACAAACGGATTCTCGGGAGCGATTTTCAGCTCAATCGGGCACCCGGTACGAGTTTTCGTTTAGCGAATCACCGATCGCGCTAAAACTCAGGGACTGGGGCGCCCATGAATAGTAAAATGGAGCGTATTTGATGAGTTGTTGGATGAGTCATTTGGATAAGACCGATGACTCAAATGGATAATATCGAAGCGCGGTGTCTCGATCGATCGTTTAGAAAAACACTGAGAAACTGTCGACTGAAAACAAATAGGTGGCACGATCCTATTAGCCCAATGAATAGTGAAGTGCAAGGTGTCCCTATGAACCATTGGATAATAGCAAAAGAGGGTTAAGTGAATTAACCATTGGACAAAAGCCTAAACCCTAAAATGGCAAAGATGTAATTAAACAATCAAATGGGTAATAGGGTGTTTTGTGCAAACTTAGTGGATAAGCAAGAGAAATAACAAGGGAGAGAGAGGGGAGGGGGCGTCCCTGCCCTATAAATAGGAGGGGGGAGCTTCCTTGTTTCCTTACCATTTGCATTACAATTTCATACCAAAATATTTCCAAAATCAAGTAAGCTTTCCATTGCTTTCTTCTATGTTTCCATTAGCAAAACTCTTGAGAAATTTATTCTCTTTCTTCTTCATGAAACCGGGATCTCCATGGCTATGGAGGGAGTTTCATTCGCTTTCATTTCATCTCTTTTTCTTTGTTATGTATAAAGCTTTCAATAGGATAGTGATTTGTTATTTCAAAACTTCCATTTTCCAAACAAAACTATAGTCAATTTTGTGTGTGTTCTTGAAGCTTTTCTTTTCATTTCCATGGCTGTTCTAAGAGTTCTTTAAGTGTTCCTTGTGGTTCAAAAATTTTCAAGTAACAAAGACTTGAAGAAAGTGGTTTATGGAACTAGAAATGAAAAGCTATGATGTTAGATGTTTTCCAAGGAATCTGTCCGAAAGCTTCCTCACTGTTTGAGCATGTTTTTTTAGTATTTGATACTTAAAAATGGTACCATCTTGCAGATAAATGTCTTAGGAAACTAATGCAAAAAGCTTGGTTGAAAAATGAGTTATAATAAAGATTTTACAAAGAAAATGGTAAAAGGTGTTACTAGTAGTATGTTTGTGTATGTTTGAGATTTAAAACATTTTTTTCAAAAGAAACAGCCCATGGCCATGACCTTACATGGCTTGTGGTGGGTTTGATGTTGTGTTTTCTCACTTAGGAAGATGATAGT
>JAZNWP010000061.1:0-2169 GCA_045593385.1 Acutalibacteraceae bacterium | reverse complement strand
TGTAATTGCCAATACCTTTGCATATGACACCTATGGTAAGATGCTTTCGCGAACAGGCACAAGTAAAGTGATCTTTGGCTACAACGGTCGTGATGGTGTCGTAACGGATGATAACGGGCTTATCTATATGAGAGCGCGTTACTACTCACCTGAGATGAAGCGATTTATTAATGCGGATATTATTACAGGTGCTATTTCCAATGCGATTACTCTTAATCGTTACGCGTATGCAAACGGTAACCCCGTTTCCTTCATTGACCCGTTTGGGCTCTCAGCATGGAGTTGGTTAAAAGACAAGTATAACAAAGTTAAAAAGAAGGTTGTAGACACTTATAACGATGTGAAAGAAGACGTTCAAAATGCTGCGGCATGGGTTGATGACAATATAGTTAAACCCGCAGGCGAAGCCATTTCTAACATGGGCACACAAATAAAGGAAGGTTTTATTAATGCAGCCCAAAAGGTGGGAAGTAGTTTTACAAATGCTATTGAGGCGAAGGTTTTAATAGGGTTTGGCCTTGGTATTTCCGAAGAAGATTGTGGAGCCGAAGTAAGCAAGTCAATTGTAATTGGGATTGATGATGGCGCTGAATATTGTGGTCACGAAGTCAATGCAGAAATCGGCATTGGAGTTATAGGGTTTTCTTCCTCACACACCCATCTCTCAGAAAGAGACTATTCACCAATTCGTTGTGACAGCGAACATGCATATGAACGTAAGACAATATTTAATATCCTTTCTTGTCCAGACACCATACATAGTAATTCTTTTAATGTTGGACCTGTTTCTATTGCATCAAATGGAGATGTTTCGCTTTCTCTTCAAGGTTCGATATTTACTATCGTAGGTGTTGGAGGAAGTATAGGAGTAAATTTGTCGGAATTTTTTAGAGGAGTATTTGCATAATGAAAAAACAATACATTGTTATCTTAGGTGTTATTATCCTTATTATCTTCATGGTAATTTCGATATGGACTATTGCATATCCGTACTTTTCGAAAAAAACTGATAATTCTACAAGACAAAGCTTCATTGATGAAACAATGTTATACTTGTCAACTGATGAAGAATTTATTAGTAAGTATGGGCCACCTGTTTCAATAAATTCTAATGATAAATTACCTATCAAAAACACAGATTCGAAACTTACACAGTATTATATGGACTTCACTTGTGTTACGGAAAACGATTCTTTTAGCATTAGAGTATATCACACATGGATAGATACTTGGACTTACAGTTATGAAATAATGGATACGCAATGATTAAATGTGTTTGTTTCAGCCACACTGGCTTCCGCGTGGGCTAGCAGCGGAGCTCCGCTACCGGCATAAACTATTAATAATTTTGTGAGGTATATTATGTTTTCAAAAACAGTTGGCACTGTTACTTTTCATTTTGAACCCCTGTTAATTTTCGGTGGATTGATATTGCTTATTTTATTTGCACATTTAATCCGCTCTATCGTTACGGAGTTAGGGTTTCGGGATATCACAAAGAAACTCGTTACAGGTGACTACGATGGCATCATAAAAAGCGGTGAGAAATTGTTGCAGATGTATCAAAAATATAATGCGAGACTCTCTACCAGACAGATTATATCAAAGATAGAGTATCTGAATTTTTCTCTTGCAATTTCATATTTTGCCAGGTCTAATGACGATCAGTTTCTATCGCATATCAATGAAATGAATTCAAGTTTCGATATTAAAGAGTTTTGGTTATCATTATTCTATTTAAGAAAAAACGACTTCGAAACTGCATCTGCGCATTATGCCCGGATTGCATCCGATGATAGCACACAAGTATACAAAACGTTTTTAAGCTCTTTCGAAGCTTACAAACAAGGTGATAATGACACTGCAAAATCAAAAATAATTGGGGTAATCGACCAACTGAAACATCCTATACTAAAGCAAATTGCCGACTCAATAATAAAAAACTAGTTTGTTTCAGCCGCACTTTAGTGTGCGGCTGTTTTTATGCAAGCATCTTGTAAATAATACCAGAGTGTGCTATACTTAAACTGTAATTGCCAATACCTTTGCATATGACACCTATGGTAAGATGCTTTCGCGAACAGGCACAAGTAAAGTGATCTTTGGCTACAACGGTCGTGATGGTGTCGTAACGGATGATAACGGGCTTATCTATATGAGAGCGCGTTA
>JAZNWP010000060.1:0-2014 GCA_045593385.1 Acutalibacteraceae bacterium | reverse complement strand
TGGATAATCTCCAAGAGATGATGAAAAAATTGGGCTTGTAATAAAATCGGTTTTGATTTTTTATAAAAAATATGATATAATATATATAGAAAGTGAGAAAGAAATAATTTCTCACTTTTACATAACTAATAACCAAGAGGTAATAGAATGGAAGTGAAAATTTTTCATACTCCTTTTAAAAGTATAACTTGCCAAAAAATTAGTAAAAAACATAGCAATATTTTATCTTATAGTTATTTTGATTGTTTAAAAAAAATTAAATCTATAAGTAAAAAAAATAAGCTTTATATGTTAATAGAAAATAAAAAAGTTTTGGGGTATGCCTTAATTAGAGAGACCGAGAAAGGATGTTACATTTCTCAAATTGCTACTTTAGATAAAGGAAAAGGTTATGGTAAAAAGCTTTTAGCTGAAATTGAAAATAATTATCCCATTGTAAATGCTTCAGTCAAAAAGGAAAACATTGCTTCTATATATCTATTTAAAGAATATAAAATTGTAGAAGCAACTGAAAAAGTTTATCGTATTCAAAAAACTAACCAAGGGGTGATAGAATGACTAAGCTATGTCCTATTTGTAATAAACCTTCAAGCTTTTGGACTTTTTATAAAGGTCAAAGCATCTGTGATAATTGCTATGATAGACTGAAGAAAGAGGAAATCATTGCGGCCGGCGAAAAAATTACTAAGGCTGAAGATTTCAAAGGATGGGACCACGGCGATATGAGCGACCTATTCTGGTATCATCTTGGTGAATATGTTAAAGATAGAAACCCCGAGATTCACTTTCCTAAGATGAAGAGTGCTTTGTATTGGGCATTTCACGATTCACACGGATTAAGTAGTTCCTTCTGCCACGCTTTGGAGTGGGCAAAGGTACCACTTGAGGAAGTACTTGGGTGGTCTTGTTAAATACAGGGGAGTAGTTCAATGGTAGAATAGAGGTCTCCAAAACCTAAGACGATTTGGGTCCGATTCCCTCCTCCCCTGCCAAGTTATGCCGTCCGGAATACCGGCGGCCGCCTACATAATATTAAAATTATAGGAGAGAAAGAATAATGGAAGAAAAAAATTTTTTTGTAGAAGAAGATGAACGTTTTTTTGGAGATGATGATGAATGTCTTTTTGAAGAAGAGGTACCTTCTGGTTTTGAACAATTTGTAGAAGTTTTAAGAGAAGAAGAACAAAATTTTTCTATTGAAGAAACTGAACTTGATGACTGGCATCGGATAAGATGGTATCCTTTTAAAGATGTTGACAAGGCTGTTTTGTTGTACTTCGACGGAGATGGTGATTTTCGTGAGGTACAAAATCGTAATTGATTTTTTATAAAAAATATATTATAATATATATAGAAAGAAAAAAGAAAGAGAGATTAAAAAATATGAAAGATATTAAATTATGGATTGATGATAAAAATAAAGCTCCTGAAGGATATGTATGGTGTAAAACTGTTGAAGAAGCTAAAAAAATTCTCGTTCCTTTATATATGGGCTATGCGTCTTATTTGCATATAAATCCCAATGCTTCTTTCCCCGTTAAGCTTTTAGACTTTGGTTCTTGTGGTATTGAGCTTTTAGAATGGTTTAAAAAAATTCAAGCTCCTCGTATCCCTATTTGTTTTCATAGTGAAAGCAAAGAAACAAACCAAATGATGACTTATGTTAAAACAATAAAATGGAAAGAATGATGAGAAAGATTATGAAAGTAAGATGCTACATTGATTATGAAATTGATACTGACCACCTTGACCCTAAGCACGTTTATATTAAATCTTTTGCTATTGATGAAGCGTGTCGTATGTTGCGAGAGGATATGTGCGGTAACGTCCTTGGTATTGAAGACTTTACTGCTGAAATCATAGGCGAGGATCTTTATTTTGAAAAGCCCACTCAACTTCACATTGAAGAGCGAATAGCTCCTTGCGATGACCTTATTTATTATGGAGCTATTGGTTTCCAAGATAAAATTATCTGTATGGACAGTGGTCACGTTCATCCCACCAGTGCAGTTGG
>JAZNWP010000059.1:0-38423 GCA_045593385.1 Acutalibacteraceae bacterium | reverse complement strand
AATGCAACACCCATATTATCAAATATAGCTCTTGCAGTTGCAAGGGAATCATCGGTCTGTGCTGTCTGTTCGTGCTTTAATGTGTTTTCTATTACATTATTATACTGTTTCTTGTTCATTTTTATTATACCTCCTTTACCACATATTTTCAAGGACTGTCTCTTCTTTGGCATATACATCTTCTACCCCTGTAAAGTCAAAGGTAGTAGTACCGCAAGACCAAAGAGAAATATCCTCAGACTCTAACGCTGATGGGCAGTAAGGCTCCCACTTTTCAGGCATACTGTCAAGCTTAGGCTCGGTTGCCATAAATACAGCACCGAAATAATTTACATCCTTTGTTGCCTGTACATAGTGACTACATTGACGGTCAAAGTTAAAGTTTTTAGAAGAATCGGTATTGCCGATAAATGCAGGTACATAACCATTTGCTGAAATAACCTGTGCAAATGAAATCATCCAGTTATGATTTACACTCCACTCAGGTTTAATTTCTGCAAACAATGCAATGCCTGCGTTCTGTGGAACACCCAATTCTTTTGCAGACTCTACCGCTTTAAGTGTATCCTCTGTACCGTTAATGCCCGATACCCTAGCTTCGGTAAGGTCACGAATAACCAAACCAATTTTGCAATCCTTTGCCTTTAAGAACTCAATTTCCTCAGCAGTGATTTTATCTTCACCACTAAGTGTTCTCATACAAAAGGCAGGAAAGCACTTCTGTCTTTTTACCCAATCGTACATTGTGTAACCGTACTTCAGCTTTTTATTGATAGGTGTAGCTGAACGAATACCGAAAATAGTACGCATTTTATTTACCTCCTATAATTTTATTTTTTGTTTAAAATGTAACTATTTTTTTGAAATCAGCGTCCCGATTTCTTGCAATTGCAATCACATTATAGAAACAAACCCTGACAACGAGTGTCAGGGTTGAAATATTATTTATAATTTTCTATAACATAAAAAACGGTCGGTTTTCGCCGATCGCCTTTTTTTAAGGATGGATTAAAATGATACTTTTTTATCAACACGAGAGAACCGCCCCTTGTGTTTCCAAAAGTTCCTTTATAAAACCTAATTTTATTCTTTTATTTGTGTTAGCGTTATGCTATAATAAAGTAAAACATTTTAGGAGGTCCCTATATGAAAAAAAACACTATTTTATTTATATCATTATGTTTGATATTTATGCTTACTGCATGCAGACAATCAGAAGGAACATTCTCCGATAATAGTTTCTCAAACCATAAAAAGATAACTTCATATGAAAATTTTTTAAATGAGTTAAAAAATAAGCAAGATGACTTATATTATTATATTAAAGATATTGATGGAAATAATATTGATGATTTGCTCGTTCTTGAAAACACAAAATTGTCTGTTTACACATACGAAAATTTTATTGAATTAATTGGTGAACAAGATTTTCTCACTGGTACTGTTAGATTTTTTAGTTCAGACAACATTAATTATCCTGGTATATTTTATTTCACAGTCGGTGGTGGAATAAATCATTATGGATATATGACTATAAAAGATAAAAATCTTTCATTTGAAAACTTATGGGAAGAAAACTTTGCAACCGAATCGCAGAATAGTGTCAATTATATAAAAGAATTATCGTCTAACAAAGATTTAATTTATGAATCTAAAGCGTTGTTTGATAAAAATCTTGATATAAAATTTGTATCTCTAAAACAATGATTAAAAGCAAACACTCTCCGCCAAATTGCGGAGAGTGTTTGCTTTAGAAATTTATTAATTTATCTTAGGTGAAATTTCCATAATTGCCAACTTTAGTTATTCTTATAACCCTTCCTAAACCCCAAGGATTATTCGCATTTGCATTATAACCAGACGGTGGATTGTAATTGTGATATACAACTTCTACAACACCTTGGCCATCATAATGTCCCCAAATATTGGGCGCATCTGCACCTTTAAAATCACCTATAATACAATCGTAATTTCGTATATATCCAGAATTAGTTTTAAATCTAACCTGTACATAATCACCGATTGATAACGGCAACTGATTGCCGATATTTGGTTTAGTTGCTATTACAATTCTTCCATCTATCTGCGCGAAATATTCAGGATAAGAATACGAGTATCTTCCGTTATTTTGTGCATGACGTTTTAGTTTATATTGATTAGATGAAGGACTTGGATTCTCTTCTCCGGCTATCGAAAGGTCCACCGGACCTTTCTCCCAAACTCTTTGCTCCCTTTGGTTGCAGAGTTTGGAGGTCGTTTCGAATCCCTTATCATTATAAAAAATAAGGAGCAGTATCTTACGATACCACTCCTTATTTTGAAAGGGTTGCACAAATTCGAACCTTTTTGAATTTTTAACCTATGTGTTCGAACTCCTACATATTTTAGGAATGGTGTTTTGTAGCTATAATATCAGTTTTGTAACTGCTTGATATATTGGAATTTGTCAATTTTCTTTTTTATAAAGCCCAAAAACAATATCGTTTTTTCTAATGTGTTTCAAAGAATAGAAAAACATATAAATATCGGTATAACTTCCGAAAGAAGATAATATTAACAAATACAAGAAAACAATTTTTATAATACCAGTTGTGAAAATCGCACCAAGACCAAGTAATACAAGAAAAAACGTAAATGGTAATATTAAACTTATCAACTGCTGATATAAATTGGTATAACCGTTATATATAGCACTAACAGTTCCGTGTCCTACGGTAATAATACATTTATTGTCAAGTACACCTTTTGATAAGGGAATTAGATGCAATATTTCGTGTATGGGGGTAATAACTGCCAACCAAAAAAGAATACCACCAAGTATAATAAAAATGAATGATGTTATATCAAGTATATCACGCAAAGATTGGCGAAAAGAAAAAGCAACAATTACAAGTATCGTTGTTATGATTATATTTATTATGCATGTATGCTTTTTTACTATATTCCAATCATACCATTTTGTATACCCGTTTGTTTCAGATACATTATTAGAAACATAGTCATAATCTGCATTTCTTAAAATTCTCATATTACTCCTAATATATTTCAATACTACTTGTCAAATCAATAAATTCATATTTGTCAGTTAGATTATACCATAAACTATAGTTATAATCAACGCTTTGCGAAGCAAAGCACATTTTTTATCACGGCGAAGCCGTGCATATCATCAATTCCGCAAGGAGTTGCATATCTTCAAGACGAAGTCTTGTATATCATCATTGCGAAAGTTTTTTTGATACACGCTACGCGTGATGATATACAAGGGCGGCAACGCCACCCTTGATGATATCCTCGCCAAAGGCGAGATAATATACCATTGCTTTCGCAATAGATAAAAAATCCAAGTCCGAAGGCTTGGATTTTTTGTCTATGGGCTACAAAAAAGATATTTTGGGCTGTTTTTCGTATGAATTCGAACCCTTACATAACCGTTCGTTTTTAGTGAAATCGTTCGCTTACGCTCACGGTGAAATAATTTACTCCGTAAATTGTGAAATTTGATGCTATCGCATCAAGTGAAATTAAATCCACCCACTCGCCGTCGAGGCGAATTTCACATTGCAAAGCAATATTTCACCCACCCGCAAGGGTGGATTTAGTTGAAACGACAGATTCCTGTCGGAATCTGTCGTTTTCTGGCGGTGATGGAGGGATTCTCTTCTCCGGCTATCGAAAGGTCCACCGGACCTTTCTCCCAAACTCTTTACTCCCTTTGGTTGCAGAGTTTGGAGGTCGTTTCGAATCCCTTATCATTATAAAAAATAAGGAGCAGTATCTTACGATACCACTCCTTATTTTGGCGGAGATGGAGGGATTCGAACCCTCGAAGACGTTTTAGCGTCTTACACGATTTCCAATCGTGCGCCCTCGACCGGACTAGGCGACATCTCCATATAGCACTTGACTATTATAACGGATGGCCTCCAAAAAATCAAGTGTTATTTTTAAAAAACAGAAATTACTTTTTGCCCTTATACATTGCCAAAATATTTTCTGCTCTTTCGGTAATCATATCGCGTAAATGACCGGGCGATACAACCTCAATTTTATCAACATAATTCATAATCCAAGTGGTAATCGCTTCACTCACAACGGCATTAACCGTAATATCAAAATGAGTATCTGTTACATTTCGGATAAAAATATCGTCTGAAAATCTATCGGTTACCTGTTCAAGCACTGATTTTGCGCATCTAAATACGATTTCTTCAGTATTGCCTGTAAACATTCCAAATAGTTTGTTGGTATAATCGGCGATATCAAAAACATCCCTATATTCCGAAACTTCGCTAAAATGTCTTGCGGTAATGTCCGTTTCATTTACGGATTTCATTCTGTCAACACGAAAATGAATAAGATTATCGTATTTATCGTAATTACCGATTAAATAGTAATAATCATCCTGCCAAGTTAGCGCATAAGGGCTAATCATCCTTTCTTTAATATTAGTAACGATTTCCTTGTTTTCACCAAGCGATTTCGTTATATGCTTAAAGGTGATTTTATGATTATTTTCAATAGCGCGGCTGATTATATCAATATTATAAAATATTTCTTCGTTTTTGGTCTTGCCAACGCTATCAAAGTATATATTATTTCCGCGGGATTTAATTTGATAAGCGCTAAGCATTGAATCGAGCTTTGAAATTAGTTCGCGAGATTTTTTTGGTGTTATAAAACGGGCGGCGCGTACCGCATCCGAAAGCAGATAAATTTCTGGTATTTCAAATTCACGAGAGCCCAAAAAGAAACCCGATTTAGGAGTATGGGTTTTAATGATATCGTAACCATAATCCATCAACTGATTAATATCGTCATAAATTGCTTTACGCTCGGCAGTAACACCAAAAGCCGCAAGCTTATCGCAAATTTCGGTTGCGGTTAATGGATGGTCTTCATCAGAGTGCTTTTTAAGTATATCAACTATGTAAAAAAGTTTGATTTTTTGGCCTCTTCTTGCTGCCATTTTTTCACTTCCTCAAAAAATTCATCATAAGAAAATAAGGTATTTATTGCGTCCAAAAAAGCATTTGCGGATAAATTATCAGGTAAATCGAGATACTTTAATAAGCATTTTCTTAAATCAGCGCTATTTCGGCAACCCGAAAGTCCAAGTGAAAATAAATCGATTTTAGCAATTTTTTTAGCATTGTCAACCTCTTCACCAAACACTCCGCTTCTTTGAAGCGCAGATATGACACATTCTTTTGTCATGCCCTCAACGCCCAAAAAACCTTCCTTACTCTCTTTGGTTTTTCGTTTTTCCTTGCCCTTTAGTTGAGGAATATAAACATTAATAATCTTGCCACTCGCGCAGATGTTCTTTATACGGGCTCTTATTTGCGCCCCTGCGCTGTCGGAATCGGTCATAATGATAATTCCCGTTTTTTCGGCAAAAGCTCGTATAAGGGCGGTTTTTTCTTTATTTTTGAATATCCCGAAACCGTCAGTCGTAATGATGGTAGCGTCGATTATATTTGAGAGGGTGATTTTATCATATTTGCCTTCAACCACAATGCACTGTTTAATCTTAATCAACGCTTTCACCCTTAGAAATAATATAAATAAGTCGCACGGTGAGTTGCTCAAGTACAGTTCTGGGGTCCTTTGTGAAACCCTTTAATTCACTATCGGCTTTGAGCAGCGCTTCGAAACTTAAAGATAACCTTTTATCATCAAACTTTCTTAAATTGTTTAATGCCTTATCAAGTAAAAACGCTTTGTTTTTATAATTAAATTCCTTTGCAACTACACCGGAATTTATACCATCTCTCTTGGCACATAGCATACGGTACATATCCACATACGAGGATGAAGCATTATAAAGTATTGTCATCGGCTCAATATGCATATAAAACATATCATCAAGTAGTTTCATTGCTCCCGATGTATTTTGCGCAAGGATTTCTTTAATATAATCATAAACCGAGGATTCAACGGATTTTGAGCAAACCAAATCAATAGTTTCCTTATCAATAATTCCGCCCTTAACGAAACTACAGAGTTTATCAAGCTCGTTTTTAAGAATATAAATGTCTTCGCCGACATTCTCAATTAAATGACGGGCGCACACTTCACTTAAGGAACATTGGCGCTTTTTTGCGCCATCCATAAGCATTTTGTAAAGCCGAGTTGCATTTCTATGGTCTAATTTTACAATGCAACCATTCGCTTTTTCTACAGCCGTAATTAGTTTCTTGGCTTTTGCGCTACGCTTTTCATCAACAGTTACACTATCAAATTTAAATATCAAAGTGCAACCATCTGCACATTCATCAGGAAGAGCGCAAATACGTTCATATTCTTTTTGAGAGCACCCCTCAAAATCATAATCGGATAAAACAACACACTTGCTATCAGACATCATAGGAAATTGATTTACTGCATCGTAAACTTCCTGTAAATCTGCGTTTTCCTCAAATTTTTGCAAATTAAAGAAGGGGTCGCCGTCATAACTCTTGTTAATTATCTTATCAGCATAATAATTTTTAAGATAAGCATCTTCACCAAAGATAAAATAGACGCCGTAAAACTTACCGCTTGATATATCCCTAGATAATTCATCTTCAAAAATCATTTTTTAACCTCCTTCTTTTTATTATACATAGATTTTAACAGATTTTCATTGGTTTTACAAGTGTATATAAATAATACTATTGAAACTGCAAATACGAGTGAAAGCCAAAAGGCAAATTTACCTGCGCTTATGGCAGATAGTTGCCAATTACCAAGAGAATTTATTATATAGTTTATGTAACTAACAATTGCCTCGCAAACTGCTAAAACTATATCAGAAATTATTCTTAAGAACATAAATTTGCGAAGAATCAGACCGATTATTCCTATACATAAAGCACCTGTAACCGCAAATGATAATAAAATGTTTGTTAGCGGTGCCACTAAAGAAATATATCCGAAATAATAAATTGATACCGGCAGGGTTGTTATGGTGGCAGATAGTGTCGCGGATAAAGCCAAGATAATATCTTTTATAAATGGATTTTTAATCTGCAAATTACTTTCGATAAACGGAACAATATAAATAATACCGAAGGTTGCCAAGGCAGAAAGTTGAAAACCGACATTTAATATAGCAAAGGGACAGAAAATTGACATTATAATAATTGCAGTACCCAAAGAATTAAGAGAATCGCTGTCCCGTTTTAATAGTGGCGCTAAAGCCATAAAGAAAAACATAAGCCCTGCTCTTATAATTGATAAGGTAAATCCGCAAATTGAAACAATAAAAGCAATAGCAATAAACGAAACAATAAATCTTATGTAAGAATTATAAAAAATTCTATCCAGTATCCAGAACAAGCCGCCTAAAATTATAGTTAAATGCATGCCCGAAACTACCATTATATGACTTACGCCCGTTCTTTTAACATTTTCTGCAAATTGAGGACTAAATAGGTCCTTATCACCAATCGTTAAACCTAAAAGCGTAGACGCGTTTTCCTCACTCATAGTTGCAGCTATATTCATTTTTACAAAGCGTTTAACATTACCTGCTCTGCGAAGAAATATATTATCTGAATGTCTCTCGCTAACATTTACTAGCTTTCCAACAGCATATATGCCTTTCGAATAATAATAAGCTTTGTTATCGCGGCTGCTAACGGTACTGATTTTTATATTACCTGTTAAACGGTCGCCCATACTTAAACCACTATAGTCGGTATTGGCGTACAGGGAAAGCTTTGTATTTCTCGGCAAAACTTTCCCACTAATACAACTAACCGTTACACCACAATACTCCGTAGTTCTCTCGATATCAGTAATATCAAATGTTTCTGTTATTTGTTCGCCGCTTAACCTATCAATTTTATTAATAGTTTTATAAGAATTTATAAGTGAACAGAAAACAAGAGTTGCGACTATGAATGCAGATAACCGTCTTGTATCCATCTTATCAGTGATAATCATCAGTAGAAAACAAATAAGACCAACGCCGCAAAGCAGTGTGGTCTTAATGTTAATATAAGAAACAATAACGCAAACACAGGCGATTAGAGCACCGCAAAACATAGGCCTCTTCATTGTTAACACATCCGAATTTATTTACTGTTCCAGGATTTAACCTCTTTTAATTCATCAAACATAATTTTATAACTATTGTGTCGGCTTTCTTCAATTAAACCATTATTTACTGCATCTAAAACAGCGCATCCTTTTTCACAAGTGTGGGTGCAGGAAGTAAAACGACAACCACCTAAATATTCTACGAATTCTGAAAAACAATCTGCGAGATTTGATTTAAATTCATAGGAATTTTCCACCATGGTTTCAAGTGAAGAAAAACCAGGAGTATCAGCAACAAAACCACCAAATTTATGGGGGAATAATTCTGTATGCCTTGTAGTATGCCTTCCTCTGCCGAGTTTTTTGCTAACTTCACCAGTTTTAAGTTGCAAATCACCGAAAACAGCATTAAGAATACTCGATTTACCGACACCGGAATTACCTATAAATGCACTTATACAGTCTTTAGTTTCATTTTTCAATTTTTCAATACCTATGCCGTCTTTAGCAGATACTACATAAGTTTTAAATCCTGAATTTTTATAAATCTTTTCAAATTGACTGAAATCACCCATATCGCACTTGTTGAATACGATAATCGGCTCTATGCCGTGAAATGATGCAATAGCGGTTAATCTATCAATCATCAAAGTATCTGGCGAAGGTACAGTATACGAAGAAACAATAAAAATTTTATCCATGTTGGCTATAAGTGGTCTGGTTAGAATATTTTTCCTATCAAAAACCTTTTCTACTACACCGTATAAATCCTGTGTAACAGAAAACTCAACTTTATCGCCAACCGTTGGGGAAACTTGATTATTTCTAAAGTTTCCCCTGGCTTTACATTCATAAACCTGACCTTCGGAACTTACATAATAAAATCCCGAAATGGCCTTTAAAATCACACCCGTCATCACTGTGTGCTTTCGTTAGAATCGGTCGAGGGCGGGGTTGAAGTTGCATTCTTATAGTCATCATAGGGTTCATCCACGATAACTTTACCCGTAGAGGCATCAACCATAATTTTTAAATAATTATAGTATTTTTTATCGTCTTTATCATAAATCTTCACGGTAAATAACATTGTCTCTTCGGTGGATACAAGTCCTTTGAAGGAATAATCATCAAGAGCCGAGAATTCAAGTGGTTCACTTTCTTTAAAGAGCTTTCCGTCTAGCCACAAAGATAATTTTGAGCCATCCTTGGTATAATCGGAAGGCAAAACTACCTCAACATCAAATTCATAATTCACCACACCGGTACTTACATAAATTGTAATTTGGGTACCTTCAGTCACCTGTGAAGAGGAATTAGCATCAGGATTCTGATAGAAAACATAACCCTTCTTATAGAACTTTTCGCTAGATGATAAATCCCGTTCTTCAACAACTGCAACAAGGCCTTCCTTTTCTATATCAGAAACTGCCTTTTCCTTAGTAAGACCGATTACATTAGGTATATCAATCATTTTAACGGCCTCACCTGTGCTTACATAAAGAGTGATTTCGGTACCTTCGGCAACAACGGTTGTACGGGCAGGTTCGGTTTTTATGACACAACCTGCTTCGACCTCATCATCAGCTACCTCGTTTATGACCGTCTTGAATCCCTTTGAAGTAAGCTCTGAAACTGCATAGGATTCGGTTTTTCCGTAAACATCGGGAACCTTAACGGTAGTTTGACCCATACTAACAAACAAGGTGATTTCTGCGCCTGTTTTAAGCTTTTTCTTAGCGGGCTGTGACTGGTCGCAAACAGTACCAACTTCATATTCATTGTCAGTCTTATATTCCCAATCAATAGAAAAGATTTCATACTCTTCCATCGCTTTGATTTCTTCGACCGTTTTACCGAGAAAATCGGGACAAGCGATTTCTTCACCAGAGTTATCAGTAAAGAATAACGCTTTACCAAAAATAATACCTAAAATTGCAATAATAACAACCAGGGTTGCCGCAACGCCTGCAAGAATCGGTATCATAGCGCTCTTGGTTTTTTGAGGCGTTTCATCCAAATCCAATTCACCATCATCAATAGCGGAGGCAGGTGTAGAAGAAACAAGTGAATTATCAACGAATTTTGTTGGCGAATCATCAACAAAGTATGAATGCTCAAATGTGAGAGATGGGTCCTTTTTAAAGGATTCGAGGTCGCAAAGCATCTCAGAAGCCGACTGATATCTGCGTTCAACAAGTTTCTGCATAGCGTGCATTGTTATCTGTTCAAGACCTAAAGGAATTGAAGGGTTAATTTCTGAAGGCAACTGAGGGTCCCTTTGCAACTGCATTATAGCAACAGATACGGCGCTATCTGCCTGGAAAGGCAATTGACCTGTAAGCATTTCATAAAGCATAACACCGACAGAATATATATCCGCTTTATCATCCGCCTTCTCGCCTCTTGCTTGTTCGGGGCTGATATAATGAACAGAGCCGATAGCTTTATCGGTCATTGTTCTTTGTTCACTTCTTGCAAACCTTGCAATACCAAAATCGGTCACCTTGATGGTACCATCGGGTAAAACCATAATATTTTGCGGTTTAACATCGCGGTGAACAATACCCTTATCGTGCGCATGCTGAAGTCCTTTGAGAATTTGAACCGTGAAATAGAGGGCATCCTTCCAACGCAAACTACCCTGACGTTCAATATATTCCTTTAAAGTAATACCTTCAATATACTCCATAACAATATACTGAATAAGGTCACCAAAGCTAACATCATAGACATTGACAATATTGGGGTGGGATAAAACCGCAATGGCTTTAGATTCATTTTTAAATCTGCGGATGAATTCTTCATTTGAAACAAATTCATCCTTTAAAATTTTAATTGCAACAATGCGGTCTTCAACATTATCATAGGCCTTATAAACAACGGCCATACCGCCTACTCCGATGATTTCGTGAATTTCATAACGACCGTCAAGTCTTTTTCCTACAAATTTATCCATAAACACTAATCCTTTCTTTCAGATGAAACTAATAAGAAAATATTATTCATCATCCATGGCAACCAAAACTGCGGTTATGTTATCGCCGCCGCCATTTGAATTTGCTTTATCAATAAGAATTTCTGCTATATCTTTGGCATTATTATTTTTAACGGTATCAAAAATGATTTGCGATTCAACAAAGTTGGATAAACCATCCGTACAGAATAATAAAAACTCGCCGCTTTTAACTGTCTGTTCAAAAACATCAGGAATTACATTTTCCTCGGCACCAAGAGCGCGGGTTATCACATTCTTACGAGGATGCGCTTTAGCATCTTCAACGGAAAGTTTTCCGCTTTCAATTAGTGACTGAACAACAGAATGGTCTTTGGTAATTTGGGTGATACTGTCATTTATCAAATATGCTCTGCTATCACCAACATTACATATTACGGCTTGATTTTCTTTTATATGCGCGGCCACTAAAGTGGTGCCCATACCGTTATACTCCTCATTCTTTTTGGCCATATCAAAAAGTTCTAAATTTGCGGAGGAAATCGCATTACAAAGAACTTTTTCGATATCTTGTGAATCCATTGTGGGTCTATAAGATTTTAAGATATAATCTGCAATAAATTTTATGGCAGTTTCACTGGCAACATTGCCTGCGTTTGCGCCGCCCATACCGTCACAAACAAGAACAATAGCGCTGCTATCAGAAAGTTTAACTGTATAATAAGCATCCTGATTGCTTGTTCTCATTTTGCCGATATCTGTTTTACTGTATATCTGCAATCTGACCACCCTCCTTTGCCTTTTTTCGAAGTTGACCGCAAGAAGCGCTGATATCTGCGCCTAAAGTCCGTCTTACAGTCACCGTCATCCCCATAGCTTCGAGATAGGATTTGAAAAGCATAATATTTTTCCTATCAGGTTTTTCAAAACTATTTTCCTTGACCGGATTTGCGGGTATTAAATTTATATGACACATAATGCCCGATAATTTTTTTGCAAGTTCTATTGCATTTGCTTTAGAATCGTTAACACCGGAAATGAGAGCATATTCAAAGGAAATTCTTCGTGTAGTTATCTTTTGGTATTCCTTGCACGCCTTTAGCAGTACATCAACATTCCATTTTTTGTTAACAGGCATCATGGTATTTCTTATATCATCATTGGGAGCGTGCAATGATACAGAGAGTGTTATAGGAAGATTTAATTTTTTTAATTTTTCTATACCTGTAACAACGCCGGATGTGGATAATGAAATATGACGAAGACCAATATTCATACCGTTTTCGTCACTTACCAGTTTTAAAAAACGGGCAGAATTTTCAAAATTATCAAGTGGCTCGCCCATTCCCATCATAACAATATTAGAAATCCTAATATTGTTATCTATTTGCGCCGTTGTAAGCTGAGAAATCATCTCTGAAGCAGTTAAACTACGGGTTAAACCAAAAAGTCCCGAGGCGCAGAAATGGCAGCCCATTCTGCAACCAACCTGTGTGGAAATACACATTGAATATCCATGTTCATATTTCATCAAAACTGCCTCAATATACTCGCCATCAAAAAGCTCGTAAACATATTTAACAGTTCCATCTATTTTGGATACATAACGCTCTGCAATTTTCGTGGTGGCAAGATAACACTTTTCTTTAAGTGTTGCACGAAGAGATTTTGAAACATTTGTCATTTCATCAAAATCTTCTATGCCTTGCTGTAGCCACTTAAAAATCTGCAACGCTCTGAATCTTGGTTCACCTAAATCATTAAGCAGTTCCTCAAGTTCAGCAACCGTCATTGATTTTATATCAATTTTTGAGGGTATAATATCACCTGCTTTGGCTAATTACTGCACAGTAAAAACCGTCAGTTTTATCTATATGAGGCATATATGTATGCTCATATTCCAAATTAAAATCCTTGTGACATTCAAGAAAAGCTGAAACAATTTTTTCGTTTTCGCTTTTTCTTACGGTACAAGTTGTATAAAGAATTTTCCCGTTTTCCTTTAAATATGAAACAGCATTATTAAGAATTTTAAGCTGAATTTCCTGAAGGGCGGAAAAATCTTCACTGTCTTTATATTTAATTTCGGGTTTTCGGCGAATAACACCAAGTCCCGAACAAGGAACATCACAGATAATCGCGTCAAATTTACCTATTTGCGAATTAAACTCGGTTGCATCACCGCGTGCGGCCTTAATTATATCAAAACCAAGGCGTTTTGCGCTTTTCTCTATAAGCTCAACTCTTTTTTCGTATAAATCAAAAGAGAAAATTTCGCCTGAATTTCTCATAATTCCTGCAGCAGTAAAACTTTTACCACCTGGGGCGGAGCACAAATCCAAAACACGCATACCAGATTTTAAACCCAGCTTTTCAATACTTCTGCTTGATGCTAAATCTTGAATGTGGAAAAATCCTTGTCTATAGCAGATACTTTCCTTAACATCAATACCGCCAAGAATTTTTAGTAAATTTTCATCGATTTTTTCTGATAAAATTTTCTCATCCTTGAGCTTAATGATAAGCTCATCAGCGGAAATCTTAACCTTATTCACTCTCAAAGTTACGGGCGGATTTAAAAGCGATTCTCTTAAAAGTTCCTCTGCGGTTTCCCCACCATAATCTTCAATAAAAGAATCTATTATCCACATAGGACAAGAATATCTTACGGAAAGTGCTTTTGAATCGTTACCCTTCGGTAATTCTGGTTTTTCACGCAAAAGGTTTCTTAAAACGCCGTTAACGAAGGAAGCATTAAACCGCTCTTTCGAAGATTTAACCAGCTTAACTGATTCGTTAACTGCGGCGCTTTCAGGAACTTTATCCATAAAATATATTTGATAAACCGCAATTCGCAATGCCTCAATAGTTATAGGAGTTATTTTTTTAAGCGGCTTCTTTATAAAAAGCGATAAGAGATAGTCTATGGTGATTTTTCTATCTAAAACCCCGTAAAAAAGAGCAGTAACAAAAGATTTTTCGTTAGTTTCAAGATTATTCTCAGAGAAAATCTTATTTAAAGTTAAATTGGAATATGTCTTATTACTACTAACTTCCATAAGGGCTTTAACGGCTATTTTTCTTGTATTGACCATAAATTACCTCAATTAATCTTTGTGCCAAGAGGTATTTTTGTTCCGCAAAGCATTTGAGAAGCCAGCATAACCTTACTTCCTTCGGGCTGAACGGTGATAAGTTCAAGTGCGGAATTATCACCGCAAGCAATAACAAGTTTTCCGTTATTATCAATAACCGTTCCTGCCTCACCGCTACCTTTAACAACTTTTGCAGAGATAACCTTTACCCTTTTGTCTTCAATGAAACAAAAAGCACAGGGCCAGGAATAATAACCTCTTATGGCACATTTGAGTTCATTTGCAGATTTTGAAAAATCAAGGTGCGCCATTTCTTTTTTGATTATGGGAGCATAGGTGGCCTCTGCCTCGTTTTGCTTAATGGGAGTTGCAGTGCCGTTTTCTATCTTTTCGAGGGTGCTGAGCATTAAATCGGCTGAAATTACCGAAAGGCGCTCAAAAAGCTCCTCGGCGGTTTCTTCTTCTCCAATTTCGGTTACGGCCGTATCCAAAATATCGCCTGTATCCATACCTTTATCCATAAGCATAGTTGTTACACCTGTTTGCTTTTCACCGCAAACAATGCACCGCTGAATTGGAGAAGCGCCTCTATACTTTGGTAAAAGTGAGGCGTGACCGTTTATGCAACCAAACTTTGGGAAATTTAATATTTCTTCTGGAAGAATTTTTCCGTAAGCCACAACCACAATTGCATCAGGGTTAATTTCCTTAATTATTTCAAGCGCCTTACCGTCACGAAGGGTTACGGGCTGGTAAACGGGAATTCCATTTTGGGCGGCAAACTGTTTTACAGGCGGTGGAGTTAATATTTGTTTTCTACCAACAGGTTTATCGGGTTGAGCAAAAACGGCAACAACCTGATGAGAGCTATTATATAACGCTTCAAGGGTTTTTACCGAATAATCGGGCGTACCCATAAAAAGTATTCGCATGTGATTTCTCCTATTATCTGTCGATATAAAGAACGCCATCTAAATGGTCAATTTCGTGGCAAAGAGCGCGGGCAAAAAGCTCTTCGCCCGTAACAACAATATTTTCACCGAAACGATTTTGGGCTCTTACGGTAACCTTATTCGGTCTTGTAACGGTTTTTGATTTGCCGGGGAGTGAAAGGCAACCTTCCTCACCGCACTGCTCACCGCTAGTTTCTATGATAACGGGGTTTACGAGTTCAACGATTCCCTCACCCACATCTATAACACAAACTCTTCTTAAAATACCAATCTGTGGCGCCGCAAGGCCAACGCCTTCCGCCTTATACATAGTTTCCGCCATATCATCAAGCATTTGATGAAGGCGTTCATCAAAATTAAGTTGTGTACGGCAGACCTTACGAAGTACGGGGTCGCCATATTCAACGATATTACGAATTGCCATTTTATCTCCTTAGCTTTACATAACCGATTCAGGATTAATATCCACTGCAAAAACTGCATCCTGCTTTAGTTTTATATCAGTAGCAGTGTTTAACATCTCACGAAAACGCAAGTTGTTTTTGCACTTAATTAGCATCCTGAATCTATATTTATTATTGACCTTTGGCACAGCGGCAGGCGTTGGACCAAGGATAATTAGTTTAGTATCTTTAAAGTCACCATCTACCAAGTTCTTGATATTTGCAAGAATTTCATTAATAGTTGACTCTGCAATTTCCCTATTTGCCGATGATACGCTTAACTGACATATATCGCAAAACGGCGGAAAAATCATTAGCTTGCGGGTAAGAATTTCGGTATTATAAAAGGATTCATAATCCTGATTCTTAGCAAGTTCAATTATATTATTGGTGGGGTCATTTGTCTGAATAATTGCCTTAGAAGTGCCGCCAGACCTGCCCGCCCGACCCACCACTTGCGTAAGCAGAGAGAAAGTTCTTTCAAAACCGCGGTAATCATCGCTATAAAGGGCTTGGTCTGCGCCAATGACACCCACAAGTGAAACCTTTGGAAAATCAAGACCTTTGGCAACCATCTGAGTACCAAGCAGAATATCATATACACCGTTTGCGAAAGCAGATAGGTGGTTTTGATAGGAGTCGCGGGCCATGGTACTGTCGGCATCAAGGCGTAATATACGTGCCTTTGGAAAAAGCAAATTCAATTCTTCTTCTACCTTTTGAGTACCCGCGCCCGAAAACCTCATAGTTTCACAGTCACATTCAGGGCATTTCTTATTAACGGTCTCAGAATATCCGCAATAATGGCACATAAGCCGTCCGTTAGCGGAATGATATGTTAATGAAACACTGCAATTAGGACAGGTTGAAACATACCCACAAGCAGGACAAGAAACATAGGTGTTATGACCTCTGCGATTCAAAAGCAGGATAATTTGATTATTTTTTTGTAGTTCTCTTTCTATGGAATCAGCAAGTTCACGGCTTATTGAAGAACGGTTACCGTCCTGCGCCTCTTTACGCATATCAACCACCGAAACCTCAGGTAATACCGCCGCGCCGAATCGGTTTTTGAGCGTATATAAACCGTATCGACCTGCGAGCGCGGCGCTATAGGTTTCCATAGAAGGAGTAGCACTCGCAAGACAAAGTAGCGCATTATGATACTTAGCTCTGAATCTTGCCAAATCTCTGGCGTGGAAACGGGGAGATTTTTCTGATTTATAGGTATGCTCCTGTTCCTCATCAATAATGATAAGTCCTAAATCGTTGCAGGGGGCAAAAACCGCACTTCTCGTACCTATGGCAATGAGCGCTCTTCCCTGCTTAATTCTTTTATACTCATCCATTCGTTTACCGAGGGACATCGCGCTATGAAATACCGCAATTTTATCACCATAACGCTGGCTGAATATCTCAATCATTTGAGGAGTTAAGGCAATTTCAGGCACCATAATGATAACGCCTTTATTGTTATCAACAGCATCGTCAACAAGTTTTAAAAAAACTTGAGTTTTTCCACTGCCTGTCACACCATATAATAGCGAGGTGTGTGCTTCGCCCGAAAACATTTCGGCTTTAAGTCCTAAGTAGGCAATATTCTGCTCATCAGTAAGTATAATCGATGTTCGATTTTCGACCCTACCAAGTTTATACGGTGTGCGAAATTCTTCCTTTTCAAAAATTTCAAGGATACCTTTTTTGGCAAGCGCATTAATAACAGATAATGTGACGCCTGTAAAATACTGAATTTCCTTTATACTGACACTTCCCGACATAGCGACAAGTTCTGCGATTTCTCTTTGTCTATCAGTTAATTTAACAACCGATAAATCAACATCATCACAAAGCTTTAAATATTTTCGGGTAGCATCACCAAGGCGCCTCACCAAAGTGTTATTAAGAAGAACCGCTTCCCTTTCGTTAAGGGAAGAAATTATATCTTTAAAATCAGCAAAATTTTTCTCCAGCTTTTGCGCATCACATTCTCCGCAAGCGGCGATATAATCATAAACTGCTCTTTCATCCTCAGATAAAAGTGAACAGGATACAAAATTTTTATTTACAGAATAAACTGCGGAGAATTTATATCCGAAACCCGCGGGTAACATTGCTTTTACGGCATCATAATATGTGCAGAAGGTTTGCTCCTTCATCCAAAGGCACATTTTGAGCATTTCATCGTTAAGCACGGGCCCATCATCAATAAGCTCAGTAATTGATTTAAGCTTATCCGAGATATTTTCTGAATTGTTTATCTGAACAATCATACCCTGCTTCAGAATATTTCCTCTGCCAAAGGGAACCGTTACCCTTGAACCTTCGACCGCTCGTCCTATTAAATTTTCGGGCACTAAATAGCTATACTTTTTATCAAAAGCGCCAATAGCATCAGCGAGAACGATTTCGGCAGTAAAAGGCAAGATAACCGCTCCATTTCTTAAAGATTAATGAATTAAAGTCCTTTTTCGTTTGCTAGTTTGCTTATAGCAATACTAACGGGTTTTTCAATAAGAATTTCACCGTTATCTTCAGCATCTTTTGAAACCTCGCGAGCGCAATGTGCGATATCGGTGACAAGACGATAACGGTTTTCATAATTTTCAATAAGTTTTCCAATATTGGGGTTTAACATAATAACATTTCCTTTCAAAAACAAAAGTTTATTTTCCAAGAACCTGATTAATTAGGTACTCATTATTTTTTTCGGTTAGTTTAGCGCAGTAGATAACGGATAATATATCATCGACTGCCTCTTGTAAATCGTCATTAACAACGATATAATCGAATTCCTTAGCGCGTTCAATTTCGCCGAGTGCCTCATTAATGCGCTTTTCAACGATTTCGGGGGATTCAGTTCCTCTGCCACTTAGGCGCCTTTTCAATTCTTCAAGGGAAGGCGGCATAATGAAAATACTTGTCATGTCGGGCATCTTTTTTCTGATTTCTTCCGCGCCGTTAACATCAACCTCTACAAGTACATCAATTCCCTTTTCGAGATTTTCTATAACCGGCGCTTTTGGGGTACCATAGTAATTCCCAACAAATACGTTATGCTCCAAAAGCTCATCATTTGCCAAAAGCTCTTCAAATCTTTCACGGGAAATAAAGTTATATTTCACACCTTCAACTTCACCTTGTCGCATAGGTCTTGTAATAGATGAAATTGAAAAATATAAATCCTTCTTCACTTTAAGAACTTCAGCCATAACCGTATCTTTACCTGAGCCGGAAGGACCTGCAATTATAAAAAGATTACCCTTGTTCATTTTCTGCCTCCTCATCGTCAAGCACATTTTCATCCGCTATCATACGATTTGCCACGGTTTCCGACTGAAGATATGTGAGTATAATATGGTCACTATCCATAATTACAACTGCTCTTGTCCTTCTTCCGTGTGTGGCATCGATTAGGGTGCCTCTTTCCTTCGCATCCTGAATTATACGCTTTATGGGCGCAGATTCGGGGCTAACTATAGCAACCATTCGGTTTGCGGAAACCATATTGCCAAATCCAATGTTTACAAGTTTCATACTAAACCTCCCGAATCTTATTCAATATTTTGTATCTGCTCTCTGATTTTTTCAATTTCAGATTTAATATCCACAACCTTTTTAGTGATTGCAATATCCTGAGCTTTAGAACCAATGGTGTTTGTTTCTCTATTCATTTCCTGAACGATAAAATCAAGCTTTCTACCAATCGCCCCGCCCGTTTCAAAAAGTGAGCAAAGCTCACCGATATGACTGCGAAGGCGCACAGTTTCTTCGGCAACCGCAACCTTATCGGCAAATATGGCGGTTTCGGTTAACAGGCGTTGCTCATCAATATGAACATCCCCGATAAGCTCTTTGATTTTAACCTCGATTCGCTCGCGGTATTCTTTAGCAGTTTCGGGTGAGCGTTCTTCAATAAATGCAACCTGCTCTAATATATATTTAGCGCGACTTTTAACATCGTTTACAAGTCGTTCACCTTCATCAGCGCGCATCTTGATAAAATTATCAATAGCAACCTTGGCGGTTTCAATTACGGCAGTCGAGAGAGCTTCTTCATCAACATCGTGTTTCTTAACAGAGAAAATTTCACTGTTACCAATAACCGACGATGCCTTTATATCATCCTTAAGCCGATATGTTTTTGCAAGATTATGAAGAGCAGTAATATAGGCATCTGCATAACTTTTATTTATTTCAAGCTCAATAGCATCGGCGTTTTTATCATCGATGATTACTGAAACCTCAACCTTTCCTCTTGAAATATTTTGTTGGCAAAGACCTTTTAACTTTTCCTCCAGAAAAGCATACGCTCTCGGTACTCTCGAATAGAATTCAAAATATCTGTGATTTACCGATTTGATTTCAACGGTTATATCAAAACCGTCGGTACTGTTTTTGGCTCTGCCAAAACCCGTCATACTCGTAACCGTAATAACACACCCTCTAAATGCGCAAAATACGCCATAATATATTCAATTTATTTTACCAAAAAACACCCGATTTGTCAACTTTATATTATATAAATATTTATTGATAAATATCGGTCCGTGTGTTAAAATTAAATTGAAATTCATTTCGGGTGGGATGTATATCAAAATTCAAAAATATTTAAGAGAAAATCTTGGCTCGCTGCAAGGTAAAACCATACTTATTTCAGGTTGTACAGGCGGCATCGGAAAATGCCTATGCAAATATGTTTTAGCCCTCGGCGGTAACCTTATTATGCTTGACAGAAACAAGGAAAAATCGTTAAATTTCAAAAATGAACTTTTATCGCTCTACCCCACCGCCGTTATTAAAAATTTCACTGCAGATATGTCTGATATAATCTCAGTTAAAACCGCTTGTGACCGTCTTAAAAATGAAAAAATCAACTACATAATTCACAATGCGGGCGCCTATAAAATACCAAGAAAAATATGCGATAACGGGTATAATAATGTGTTTAATATTAACTTTATTTCTCCCTATTATATAACCCGAAATTTGTTAACGAATATTGATGGTGTCGTGCTTGTGAGCAGTATCGCCAACTACTATTCTAAAGCCGATTTAAATGATATAGATTTTAAAAACAAAACCGCATCGAGTTTAATTTACGGCAACTCAAAAAGATACTCGATGTATGCCCATTTTGAGCTATTTAAAAACCATCCTAAAAAGCACCTGGCAATCGCACATCCCGGTATTACCTTAACAGGAATTACTGACCATTTTCCAAAATGGCTTTTTCCGATAATGAAACCAATTATGAAGGTTGTTTTTATGAAACCCAATATAGCTTCACTTTCAATTTTAAACGGACTTTTTATAGAAACTAAGCCGTATTTTTGGATAGGTCCCGCTATATTCAATATTTGGGGCAAACCAATGCTTCAAAAAATTAAAAAAGCTGATGATAAAGAAATTGAATTTATCCATAAAATTGCTGAAGATATTTATAAAAATTTTTTAGATAAAATATTAAGCAAAAATAAGACAGACACGCTATAAAGCGCATCTGTCTTATTTGGCGTCGCTAAGGGGATTCGAACCTCCGACCTACCGCTTAGGAGGCGGTCGCTCTATCCAGCTGAGCTATAGCGACATATTTGGTTTAATAATTTTATCCTAAATATCATATATTGTCAATAATAAACCTAATTAATTATTAAAATTTTTTCAAAAATACTTGACTTAACTGAACCTTTGTGGTAATATATGTCTTGTCGCATGTGCGGGTGTAGTTCAATGGCTAGAATCCCAGCCTTCCAAGCTGGTCGTGTGGGTTCGATTCCCATCACCCGCTCCAATAATAAAGGCGCTAACCTTTTAGGTTAGTGCTTTTGTTTTTATATTTATGGGAATCGAACAAGGAGGGAGCAAACTTGTTTGCGGAAGAAAATAGTCCAGTGGACTGTTTTCGCCGACGTGGCAACGAGCGTATGCGAGGCGATAGATGCGTTGCATCGGAAAATTCCCATCACCCGCTCCAAAAGAGAAGTTATACCTTGAGGTATGGCTTCTCTTTTTATTTTAGAGTAACACGGATATCTTTGTTTGAAGATATCCGTGTTTTTTATTTTAGAGCATATAAAATTTCTTTTGCGGAGGATAAAACCAAATCAGGTTTATCGGGTGAAGAATTTAAAATTTCCTCAGTAGTTTCTCCACTCATAACCAAAACGCTTACACATCCGGCATTTATGCCACTTTTAATATCGGTATAAATTCTATCACCGATAACTGCGGTTTCGGCACCTGTTACACCAAATCTCTCCATAGCGAGAGTTGGCATAAGGGGCTCGGGTTTACCGATAAATACAGGTTTTTTCCCTGTTGCATTATAAATCATATCGCAAACACTTCCGCAATCAGGCACAGAGCCAAACTCAGTAGGACATACATAGTCGGGATTCGTGGCAATATAAGGCAAATCACGGGTACATAACATATATGAAACATCGTGCAGTTTTTTAAATGTAAGCTCCGTATCAAAGCCCATGACTATACACTCGGTATAATCGATATTTTCCGTGATTTTAAAACCTTCTTTCACTAGTTCTGCTTTCAAAGAATTGGTACCGCATACATATAAAACTTTATCTTTATGATGTTTCTTTAAATAGTATGCCGTTGCTTGCGATGAAGTAATGAAATCCTCAAAAGTACTTTCAACACCTAAGTTTTCGAGCTTTTTAATATAATCGGTAACGCTTTTTGAGGAATTGTTTGTCATAAACAAATATTTTTTACCACTATTTTTAATTTCACTCAAAAGTTCCTTTGTGAAATCAAAAAGATGATTGCCAAGATAAAGCGTACCATCCATATCAAAAAGAAATAAGTTTATACTTTTAAAAATATTCTTATCCATAATCACCTATCAAATCACATCTATAGCAAGTGTATTTTTCTTTACTGAGATTTTAACTGCAGAAAAACCGCCTTCATTTTCAATAATCATGTCAACGATTTTATCCTCAATTTCACGGCGGATGATATTGCGCAGCTCTCTGGCGCCTGTTTTAGTGCCATCGCATTTTGAAGCAATATAATCGCATGCATCCTTGCCAAAATCAAGTGAAATATTCTTTTCGCTTAAACTATCAGCCAATTCATCAAGCATAAGGTTTGCAATTTTAGAAAGGGATTCTTCGTTAAGTGGTGAAAATACAACAACTTCATCAACCCTTGCTAAAAATTCCGGGCGTAGAAAATCGCCCAGTGCTTTTAGCGCCTTATCTTTTGATGCCTCTTTTTCGGTTTTCCCAAAGCCCAAAAGATTATCGTTTCTCTCGCTGCCTGCATTAGATGTCATTACAACTATTGTGTTTTCAAAGTTCACAGTTCTACCCTGCGCGTCTGTTACCCTACCGTCATCCAGAATTTGTAAAAGCACATTTAAAACATCGGGATGCGCCTTCTCAATTTCATCAAGAAGAACAACAGAATAGGGCTTTCTTCTTACCTTTTCAGTAAGTTGACCTGCCTCATCAAAGCCCACATATCCGGGAGGCGCACCTATGAGTCGGGATACAGAATGCTTCTCCATGAACTCAGACATATCAAGGCGGATAAGGGTTTCAGGGGTACTGAAAAGCTGCTCGGACAAAACCTTAACAAGCTCGGTTTTGCCGACACCTGTAGGTCCTACAAATATAAAAGATGCAGGGCGGTGCTCGGCGCTGGTTTTAACCCTTGAACGCTTAACAGCAGCGGTAACAAGGCGAGTTGCCTCCTCCTGACCGATGACCTTTTTATTAAGATTCTCCTCAAGCGTTGAAAGCTTCTGAAGGTCACTTTCCTCGACTTTAGATGCAGGGATACCTGTCCAGAGTTCAATAACCTTAGCAAGTTGTTTTTCAGTTACCGTATTATCAGAAGCGGCCTCATAAAGACCGTTAGCAATATTTTTATACTTTTCAATGTCTGCCTTGAGCATTGCCTGTTTTTCATAATCAGTATTATTAACATCGGCAGTCAATTCATCAAGCGCAGATGAACTTTCGGCCACTTTTTTATTGGCTATATAAAGTTCATCGATGGCTTTGTTTTCAAGACTTGTACACGCGCATGCCTCGTCAAGAAGGTCAATTGCTTTATCGGGCAAAAATCTATCGGTAACATATCTTTCAGATAGGATTACTGCTTTTCTTAAAATATTATCGGGAATTTTTACTCCGTGATATCCTTCATAATAGCCCTTAATACCCATTAAAACGCTGATAGCGTCATCAACAGACGGCTCCTCCACGGTTATTGGTTGAAAGCGGCGCTCAAGAGCAGCGTCCTTTTCAATATATTTTCTATATTCCTTAAATGTAGTAGCGCCGATAACCTGTACTTCACCCCTTGAAAGAGCGGGTTTAAGGATATTGGCGGCATTCATTGAACCCTCCGAGGAATCACCTGCGCCAACAAGATTATGAATTTCATCAACAAAAAGAATTATATTTCCTGCATCCTTAATCTCCCCAATAAGCCCTTTCACACGAGCTTCAAACTGCCCCCTAAACTGTGTTCCTGCCACAAGTCCAGTAAGGTCTAAAAGAAGTATTTCTTTATCAAGAAGACGCGCGGGGGCATTGCCCTCGGCGATTCTTATAGCAAGTCCCTCAGCAATAGCCGTTTTACCAACACCCGGCTCACCGATAAGGCAAGGATTATTTTTAGAACGGCGGGATAAAATCTGAATAGTACGGTAAAGTTCTTTATCTCTGCCGATAATTCTATCAAGATTGCCTTCCTTTGCACGCTGAGTGAGATTGGTGCAGAATTGGTCAAGATAACGCCTTTTCTTCTTTTTAGGTTTGTCTTCCTTAGATGTTTTAGAGTCGCCTTTTTCCTCTTTGGAAGCATCGCCAAAACCAAACATATTTTTAAGGAAAGGAATGGCTGGAGCTGTTCCTAAATCAAAGGTTTCATCGTTAAGTGACTCATCATCCACACCTTCTGGTGACATCATTTCCATAAACTGATTACTCATCATTTCGATATCTTCATCAGTTACATTCATACTTTTAAGCATATCATCAACGGGCTTTATGCCAAGCTCCTTAGCGCACATAAGGCAAAGGCCTTCGGGCTCGGATGATGGATTTGCAGGGTTGGAAATAAATACCACCGCGGGACGCTTTTTACATTTTGAACACAATTTCATGGGTTAAAATCTCCTTGGGAAACTATTTTAAAAAGGGTAAAAATGAAATAATTCTACTAACTAAATAAGAATTATCAACTGCTTCACGAGTAAAGCATAAAAATCCTTCTTTAGTAAAAGAAACAATAAGTGATACTGCCGTACAGAAAATAACTGCTATTAATATGCCCTTCAATAGACCTAAAACACCACCGAGGGTGCGATTGAGTTTACCTATTACGCTAAAGTTAAAAAGAGGATTAATAAGTTTTGCCAAAAACTTAACGAGAATAAGAAGAACCACTAAAATAATTACGCCATAAAGAGCGGAAAGCATTTTAGAAACAACCGGCTTTGCTACCGTTTGCGATACCTTCACTGCCACACCCGTTACCGTGTCACCAGTGTCGATATCAACATTATCCAAAAGATTGTCTTGATTTACAGCTGCCGAATTATTTTTAATAAAATCGGGCAATGACTCCCAAATATTATCCGAAATTAAAGAAATATTATCTTCAATATTCTGGTCGGCTGTAGCGGAGGATTCCTCTGCCATCTTAATTACAGACGGTTCAATGACTTTATCGTATGTAAGCTCTGCCAAAGGACCGCTGACAGAAATTGCAAGAATAACTACCGCAACAAATCCCGCAACCTCAATTATAGATTTCGCAAAACCTTTTTTTGCAGATAAAATAACACACAATAAAACTATGCCTATAACAAATACATCAAGTATTATACTCAATTTACTCGCCTTCCTTATTTAAAGTAATTTTTTCGATGCTCGTATTGGAAATAACGGCAACGTTATTTGAATTCAGGACTTTTATACGGGTGGCCCCATAACCGCTTTTGCCACTTCGAAGAACATGACCCTCTTTGTCAAGAATAATTATCTTATCTTCTGTTAAACAATAAATATGATTTCCATAAGGCGCTATATCGGTAATATTTCCGTTATATTCAAATTCACAAATTTTTTGACCTTTGGTATCCAAAAGCATAATAATATTTTCGCTTTTGTTGCCCTCGTGATTTAAAGATAGTAAAATTCGACCGCTCGATTTGCGGAATTTATCAATACTATAATCACTTTTAATTTCGGTTTTATCATTTTTATTCCAACGAATGAAATTATATGCATTTTCACCGATTACCGAAATTCCTTTGTTGTTGCTATCAAGCATTAAAGGAATCTGGCCGTTTAAATCGGTTGTAGATTTAGCGTCGGCAGAATCAAACTCTAAAACCCGAACCGCAGTTTTATACTGACCGTTTTCCACATGAACGGTACCAACAGCAATTGCTTTACCGCTTCCAGAAATTGTCACACCGCTTATAAGGTCCTTGGCAGAATTCCATTCGTAAAGAATTTCAGAATTTTCATCGTATACCGTAACAGAAGCCGCATAACTATCGGAATGAGTAACAATAGCGAAGGTTCCATCACGTCCTATAGAAGCATTAACTATTTTTTCTTTAGTAACAATATCATTTGTCTTTTCTTTTAGATTAAAAACACAGGCCTCATTGCCGCCTTGGTCAAAAACCAAGGCTCTGGTTTCACCGGTGACAAGGTAAGGGTTGGAATAGCCGTGATTTACAGACAGCATTTCCTTACCCGAATCGTTAATAGCGGTTAATTTCGCATCGGTAAGCATAAAATAACCTGTTCTATTATACTTAACATCTAAAATTTCACTGCCAAAAACAGAAATAGGATAACTTCCGCCGCCAAGTCCCGCGGTAAAATTGGTTACGCCCTCAACGAGACCTACAGGCAGTATAAAATCCAGAGCTACACAAATAAGGACAATAATAGTCAGCGTTGCCGCCAGAATGCGAACCTTTCTCATTCGCACAAGTTTTCCACCCTTAACGACTTTAACGTTTGAAGACGGGGAATCAACACCTCTTTTGGAAGGCTTCATTTTTATATCACTATTTTTATTAATTTTGTTTTTAGTTCTATTTCTGCCCTTAACCTTTTTCTTCTTATATTCCGGCAACAGACTCACCGCCTTTGTTAGTTTAAATCAATAAAATACTTTATCTAAAAACAATCCTTGAGGTTGTATGGTTTTTCCTAAAAGTCCTCTATCCTTTGTCTCAAATGCACGTATAGCGCACTCGGGCGATAATCGGCCATCTGCAACTTCAAGGGCCGTTCCAACGGCAATTCTAACCATATTATAGAGAAATCCGTTTGCAGTAATTTTAAAATATCCGCGATTCCCTTCACTGTAATAAGAACATTCCGTTACGGTTCTGATGGTGTCCTCAACCGTTCTGCCCGATGATGAAAATGCAAAAAAATCGTGCGTGCCAATCAGATTTTTGCAAAAAGCATTCATAAGTTCCGAGTTTGGCAATCTATCAACTCTAAGGGCATATCTTGATAAGAAGGGGTCAGTAATACCCTCATAAAGATTATAAACATACGTTTTACCCTTGCAGTCAAACCGCGCGTGAAAATCCTTATCCACACCCATACAATTTTTAACCGAAATATCATTAGGTAAAATAGAATTAAGCCCTGTTAAAAACGCTTTTTCGGGAATATTATCCTCACAAAGAAGATGCAAACAAAATTCCTTCGCGTGAACTCCTGCATCTGTGCGGCTACAACCTGAAACTGCTGTTTTTTTACCAAGCAATTTTTCAAGAGAGTTTTCCACAACTTCTTGTACAGTTATTCCGTTAGGTTGAATTTGCCAACCATGATAATCTGTACCGTCGTATGAAATTGTTAAAAGTAATTTTTTCATAGCATCACTTTAAAAAATTTTATTTAAAATCAAAACGGATATGCAAATTGCTACGGAGATTACAACGGAAACCAAATCGCCGAATCGGTATTTCAGCTGCTTCATTCTAGTTCTTCCCTCTCCGCCGTTGTAACAACGGCATTCCATTGCTTCGGCAAGTTCGTACGCTCTTCTGACCGAAGAAATAAGAAGAGGAATCAAAATTGGAATTAACGCTTTTATTCTTTCTATCAGTTTTCCGTTTTCAAGGTCCGCGCCTCTGGCTTTTTGGGCGTTCATAATCTTATCCGTTTCTTCCACAAGCGTAGGAATAAAGCGAAGAGCTATGGTCATCATCATAGCGACTGTATGAACGGCGTTACCAAGACCTATAAATTTAAGCGGCATTAAAAGCCGTTCGATAGCATCGGTAAGGTCATTTGGAGTGGTAGTGTAAGTAAGAATAGAACTTGTAAATATAAGCACAACTATCCTCACAGCCATAAACAAGGCGCGTACTACACCGTCAGTAGTAATGGTAAGCTTCCAAAACTGTAGTAATATTTCACCCTCACCGCCGCTATAAAACAAATTGATAAGAGCGGTGAAAATAACAACGGGTAAAATCACTTTGATGTTTTTTAAATATACTTTTAAGGGTATTTTTGTAATAAATGCGCAAATCAAGACAAAAGCAGTTAAAATGCCAATACTCACAAAGTTTTTACACAAGAATATAAAAACTAACAATAACAACAGTAACAGTATTTTCATTCTTGGGTCAAGCTTATGAATTTTAGATTTTGTTTCATAGTACTGACCAAATGTAATATCCTTAATCATGGGAGTCACCGCCCTTATCCAAATTAAGCAGTACCTCAACAGCGTCATTTACCGTAAGAATATTATCAGGAATGTCAATACCTTTGCTCTTAAGTTTTGACATAACTTGAGTAACAATAGGCACGTTAAGTCCGATTCCTTTTAGTTCATCTGCCCTCGCAAAAACCTTTGCAGTTTCATCAAACATAACGAGATTACCCTTGTTCAAAACAATAAGTTTATCTGTGAGCACAGCCATATCTTCCATATTATGAGAAATGATAATAACTGTGGCATCATAAGCATTACGATAGTCGCTTATTATTTTGATAACATCTTGTCTGCCCTTGGGGTCCAAACCTGCTATGGGTTCATCGAAAACTATAATTTTAGGGCGCATCGCCATAACACCCGCTATGGCAACACGGCGTTTTTCACCGCCCGAAAGGTCGAAGGGTGAAACCTCAAAATATTCTTCCTTAACGCCTACAAGTTCACAAATTTCACGAACGCGATTATCAAGCTCATCCCCAACAAGTCCCATATTTTTAGGGCCAAAAGATATATCCTTAAAAACCGTTTCTTCAAAAAGTTGATATTCGGGATACTGAAAAACAAGACCCACATCAAAACGCACTTTACGGATTTCTTTTGGGTTATCCCAAATGTTTTCTCCGTCTAAAAAAATCTCGCCTTCAGTGGGTTTTAAAAGACCGTTTAAATGCTGAACAAGAGTAGATTTACCCGAGCCCGTATGCCCAATAATACCAATAATTTCCCCAGCTTCAACACCGAAACTTATGTTGCTTACAGCGTCATTTATAAAATTGGATTGACCCGTATATTTGTGGGTCAGATTTTTAACTTCGAGAATAGTTGACAATTAAATTTCCTCCAAATGAAGCGCCTTATAAATTTCTTCGGCTGTTTCTTCGATTGAAATTACATCTGTTTGGATTTTCATACCGCCCTGCTTTAAGGAATATAGCAATTCGGTAGTCTGAGGCACATCAAGTCCCACGCTTTTAAGCATAGAAATATCGTTAAATACGGTCTTTGGCGGTGCATCCGCAATAATGCTTCCTTCGTTCATAACGATTACTCTATCGGCGTTTTCCGCTTCTTCCATAAAGTGTGTTATTAGAATCACGGTAATAGCTTTTTCTATGTTAAGCTTCTCGACTGTAGAAATAATTTCTGCCCTGCCCTTAGGGTCAAGCATCGCCGTTGGTTCATCGAGAACGATACATTCGGGCTCCATAGCAATAATACCTGCAATGGCGATTCTTTGTTTCTGACCGCCTGAAAGGCGATGCGGCGTTGATTCTCTCTGCTCATACATACCAACAGATTTCAAAGCATTATCTACGCGGTTTCTTATCTCATCGGGAGCAAGTCCCAAATTTTCAGGACCAAAGGCAACATCTTCTTCAACGATAGAAGCCACCAACTGATTATCGGGATTTTGAAAAACCATACCAACCCTACGGCGAATATCAATTTCGGCCGATTCATCACGGGTGTTTAATCCATTAACAAAAACATCGCCGCTATCGGGTTTATATAAACCGTTAAGCAGTTTAGCAAGAGTTGATTTACCCGAGCCATTATGACCTAAGATTACAGTGAAACTACCTCTCTCGAAAGTGACACTAAAATCTTTAATAACGGTTTTTTTACGGTCTCCGTCACTATATTCAAATGTAACATTGTTGACTTCGATAATATTATCCATTTTACCTTTTCTTCCAGATAGTAGTACTACCGCAAGGCAGCACCATATCCCTGTTAGTTATTTTTAAGCCAATTTCATCGGTGTAAACCTCACCCGATAGATTTTTAGCTATATTCTGCTTAACCATATAGTTAAGAATTGTGGGAGAAAGTCCACCCGTATATGAATTCAAAAAGAAAAATACGGGATCATCGCTTAAAATTTCACCTACATCCGAGAGTAATTCTCCCAGCTGTTGTTCAAGTTTCCATACCTCTCCGCCGGGGCCTCTGCCATAAGATGGCGGGTCCATAATAATGGCGTCGTATTTATTACCCCGTCTAATCTCTCGTTTAACGAATTTCATACAGTCATCAACAAGCCATCTGACAGGTTTATCTGCCAAATTTGATGCAACGGCGTTTTCTTTTGCCCAGTTAACCATACCCTTAGAAGCGTCAACATGGGTAACCTTTGCGCCTGCTTTAAGACAAGCCAATGTAGCGGCGCCGGTATAAGAAAACAAATTAAGCACCGAAATTTCGCGATTTTCTTCTTCAATAAGTTTTCTTGCTAAACTCCAGTTAACCGCTTGTTCGGGGAATAATCCCGTATGTTTAAAGCCCATAGGTTTTAATCTGAAGGTAAGTCCTTCATATCCTATACTCCAGACATCTGGTACATTTTTTAGTTTTTCCCAATATCCGCCTCCACTATTGGAACGGTGGTAAATTGCGTGGGCGTCATTCCAACGCTTATCTTTTTTGCCTTCATTCCATATAACCTGTGGGTCGGGGCGAATGAGAATAATATCCCCCCAACGCTCAAGACGGTTACCGTCATCGGCATCTATAAGTTCAAAATCATTAAATCCAATAACTTCTCTCATTTAAAATCCTTCTTAAAGTAAGGTTTGCTGTGAACCACTTGGCTCATAGCCCAAGTGCGCATAAGCGGCAGGAGTTGCGCATCTTCCTCTGGGTGTGCGGGATAAGAAACCGATTTGCATTAAATACGGCTCATATACATCCTCAATGGTAATTGCCTCTTCACCTACTGCTGCAGCAAGGGTATCAAGGCCCACGGGACCACCGCCGTAGTTCTTAATGATTGCATCTAACATTCGGCGGTCAAAATCATCAAGACCAAGTTCATCTATCTCAAATCTTTTGAGAGCAGATGCAGCGACCTCTTCGGTAATTATCCCATTAAATTCAACCTGCGCTATATCACGCACGCGCCTTAAAAGGCGGTTAGCAATTCTTGGTGTTCCTCTTGAACGGGAAGCGATTTCTAAAGCGCCCTCGGGTTCAATATCTATACCTAAAATTCCCGCGGAACGAGTAACTATCTGGGCAAGTTCTTCAGGTGAATAGAGTTCAAGACGAAGTAAAACGCCGAATCTGTCGCGTAATGGCGCAGTAAGTTGTCCTGAACGGGTAGTAGCACCGACCAAAGTAAAATGCGGAACATCAAGGCGAATTGAACGGGCAGACGGACCTTTTCCAAGAATGATATCAAGAGAAAAATCTTCCATGGCGGGATAAAGGATTTCCTCAACATTTCTGGAAAGGCGATGAATCTCGTCAATAAACAGCACATCACCCTCATTTAGCGAAGTGAGAATCGCTACTAAATCACCTTGTTTTTCAATGGCTGGGCCCGAAGTAACCCTCAAATTGACACCCATTTCTCTGGCAATTATACCCGAAAGGGTTGTCTTTCCGAGACCTGGAGGGCCATATAAAAGCACATGGTCAAGTGACTCATGGCGCTGTTTTGCCGCTTTAATATAAATGCTTAAATTTTCTTTTGCCTTAACCTGTCCGACATATTCAGATAGGGTTTTGGGTCGCAGTGTTACTTCGGTATCCTCGTCAATGCCCGAATATTCGGGAGATACTATCCGATTTTCAAAATCCATCTCATCGATCATAGATTATAACCCCCTTGCTAAAGATTTAAGCGCCTGTTTAATTAACTCATCAACAGATAATGCCTGGTCCAGTCGGCCGACAGCCAACGATGCTTCGCTTTGCGTATATCCGAGAGAAACCAGGGCCTCTACTGCTTCTTTAGAAGCGGAATTTGCAATAGCATTTCCTACGGCTTTTACATCAGCAAAGTCAACATTAGAAATTGAACCGATTTTATCTTTAAGTTCCAAAACTATTCTCTGGGCAAGTTTAATACCAACGCCCGAAGCTGCGGTAAGTGATTTGGCGTCACCCGACGCGATATACAAACTAATTTTATCAGCGGTGAATTCCGATAACATAGCAAGACCGATTTTTGAACCGACACCGCTTACCGAAGTAATGAGTTTAAAACATTCAAGTTCGTCAACACTATCAAATGCATATAGGTCCATCGCATCTTCCCTAACGGCCAAATATGTATGAAAAAATACTGTTTCACCAACGGCTCCAAGTTTAGAGTAAGTATTTTGAGTTATAAAGCATTTAAAACCGACGCCGCCACATTCAACAACAGCAACGGTGGGCTCTTTTAAAATCAATTTTCCGTTTAAAGAAGCAATCATTATTTAATCTCCTTCGAAAGTTTTCCATAGGCGCTGGCGGCACTGTGACCATGGCAAATTGCAATTGCCAGAGCATCTGCGGTATCGTCGGGTTTAGGTACACACGAAAGGGATAAAAAACTTTTAACCATTTCCATCACCTGATGCTTTTCCGCCTTGCCATAACCCGTTATCGACTGTTTAACTTGAAGAGGCGTATATTCAAACACCTTGACACCCTTCTGCTTGGCCGCAAGAAGTATTACTCCTCTTGCCTGCGCAACGTCAATAGCGGTGGTTGTATTGGTGTTAAAATAAAGTTTTTCAATAGCCAAATGCTCGGGTTTGTACTTATCAATCACCGTAAGCATATCTTCGTAAATTTGATTTAATCTTTCATCAAATGGTGTATGAGCAGGTGTAGTAATGGCGCCATAACCTACTGTTTTGTAACGATAACCGTCATAATCAACCACACCATAACCGACTATGGCATAGCCGGGGTCAATCCCTAAGACGCGCATAAACATACCTCCCCATATTATACTCAATAATTATAGCACAGATTTCACTTGCTATCAATAATATTTTATACAAAAATATTTAAAAGAAAAAAATCTCATATTTTTCCTTTAATAACTAAGAAATTTTTTCACAGAATAATAATGCAAACGCAAGAATTTACGATATAAAGGGGTGAATTCACGATGGCTAAGAACGTAGTACCCGAAGCTAAGGACGCACTCAACCGTTTTAAGATGGAAGCCGCTAACGAGGTTGGTGTACCCCGCCCATCTTAAAACGGTTGAGTTTTATTACATATTTATTGAGTTTTATTGATTTCGTTCATTTCACCCACAAACTTGTAAAATATCCGTATCTCTTGCTGAAACTCTGAGTTTCTATGACTTGCTTTGACCTTACCCTCGGGCAGAATTTTCGGTCCTACTTCGATTCTGTCAATAAATGTAAGCAAAGTATCACGGTCGAGTGTATCAATATGGGTATGCTGTCTTGTGAGTTCAAAAAACATTTTGTAATTATCGCTTTTGCTGGTCTTCACGGCATCCTCACTAAGCTCTAAAAGTTCTTTCTTAATTGCGACAGATTCCTTTTGCAAATCATCAACCATTATGCTTAGTCGGTCATCATCAAGCCGTCCCTCTGCATTGTCTACATAGAGTTTCGGAATAATTTTATCAATAATCCCTAGTCTGCCTTGAAGTTTTTCTCGGCGGACTTTTCTTGTCTGCACCGCTTTGTCAGAATTCTCTTCTTGCATAATGTGCTCTACAATTGCACTTATCTCTTCATCACTAAGAGAAATCAAGGAATTCAAATCTTCAGTTATAAGCTCAATAAGGTCAGCATAGCGTATTCTCGTACCTTTGCAAGGCTCGTTTATATCCTTGCGCTTGTTGATACAGGAAAGATACCAATACTTTTCTCGCTCGCCCTTGTAAACTGTTCCGCAAGAACACAAAGCGTGTCCGCAAAGCGCACAGTATGCAACACCTGAAAAAATGCTTTTCCGCACATGATCATACTGCTGAAAATTGCGAGTGCCCTTACCCATATTATCATGTGCTTTTTGAAAGATTTCTTCGCTCACCAATGCTTCGTGGGTATTCTCAGTAACCGCCCATCTATCCTGTGGGATGGCAACCTTCTTTTTGGACTTTGCACTTGCTTTTTTGGTTTTACCAAGAACTGTATGACCAAGGTAAACTTCGTTTTTTAAGATGCGTTTGACTGTTGTATAGTTCCAAAGGTCTGATGCTCTTGCCGCACCTTCTTCGCTAAATTCATCACGATATAACACACGGTATTTAAGTGGCGGAATAACTCCGCCATTATTTAAATCCTGTGCTATTTTTCTTGATGAATCACCATTTGCGGCGGCATTAAAAATTCTTTGCACAACGGGTGCAGTAACCTCATCAGGAACAAGTTGATTTTTATTTCGATGTGCCTTCTTATATCCATAAGGCGGACAGGCGCAATACAAACCGTCTTGACGTTTGGTTCTAAGAACATCCTTAACCTTTCGTGAACCGTCACGCAGATACACCTCGTTCATAGCAAACTGGAACGGTGCCATCACGTTATCGTCTTCACTATCAAAATTGTCGGCAATGGCGATATATCTCACATCGTGCTCAGGAAAAAACTGTTCGGCATAATAACTTGACTCACGCATATCACGGCCAAGACGTGATAGGTCTTTTGTGATTACTGTGTTCGCCAAGCCCTTATTTAGCTCGCGCATCATTTCCTGAAAGCCCGGTCGGTCAAAGTTTCCGCCCGAATAACCGTCGTCAACAAATTCACGAACAAGGTTAATGCCATTTTGTTCGCAGTACTTGGTAACTATCATTCGTTGGTTAGTAATGCTTGAAGATTCACTTTTCTGTGCTTCTTCTCGGGATAACCTAAAATAAGCAAAAGCAATTTTATTTTGTTCGACTCTCATAGTCCCTCCTTCGACTGAATCGAACCACTATTCATATTATACACCATTGCACCTTTGCTTTCAAGTGACGGCACATTATTTTTTATATCTTTCACACGCTGTTCAATTAACATAGCGGTGGTTTTATTCTCTGCAAAGACTCTGCTGATAATATATCTTGTGTTCTCAATATCTTTATAATCTTTCACTCGAACTCCTCCTTTCTCTATCTTTTCCAATACAGTAAAAATTAAACATAAACGCGACTCCTTTAATGTCATTTTCCGAAAACATTTGTATTTACAATATGGAGAACTTCATTTTTCAGTTTCAAGAAACATTAAATATATTAAAATAGAGATAAAGGAAGGTGGTTATTTTGATTGTTCTTTAACTTTGAAGCCCAAAAATATAAAGAAAGAGGAAAAAATTATGAACAAAGTTATTTCAGACAAAATTAAAACAAGTATTATCGAGCAGGTGGTTTTTGGAGACGATGTGAAAGATGTGGCAGAAAAATACCAAGTTTCCAAAACAAGCATCTATCGTTGGTTGAACGATTATAAATACAAGCAAAAATATAATACGGACAATCTGTTACGTTCACCCAAATGAAAAGAAATATGGACCGTGCAACCCAAAAACTGCATATTCTAAGTAGTGCCCCGTGCGGTACGAATTCGTCACTACTCCCCCGCTACAAATACATAGAAAAGATTGAAGACATATATGGTCTTAATCTTTGCTGTGAAGCGATGAATGTTAATAAAAGTTCGTATCTCAACTATAAGCTTCGCGGTAAACGTGGTGATACGGTATATGCTAAACGGCAAGAAGAAGCCAAAACGCTGATTGAAGAAATATTTTATGAAAGCCGTCGCATCTACGGTGTAAACCGCATTTACTCTGTTTTAAAAAGCAGAGGTTATGATTATGGTGTAAAATTAATAAGGAAAGTTATGCAGGAAAATGATATGTTTGTTATAGGAACTAATGCTAAAAAGAACTATTTAAAGAGACTTGAAAGAAAGAAAAATATTTTAAATCGTGAATTTGATGTTTCAAGACCTAATGAAGTTTGGGTTAGCGATGTTACAGAGCTTAAATTTAAGCACAAGAAAATCTTCCTGTGCATAGTTTTAGATTTGTATGCAAGAAAGGTAGTAGGATTCCGATTTTCAAGCAAAAACAGCACCCAGCTTACAAAAAGTACGCTAGGTGCTGCATATAAATTAAGAAAACCCACTGATTTATTGTTATTATTCCATTCCGACCAAGGAGCAAATTATACTTCAAGAACATTTAGAACATATTTGAAGGAATTAGGCATTAAATCCTCGTTCTCAAATCCTGGTGAGCCACACGATAACGCTGTAATGGAATCGTTTAATACAACTCTTAAAAAAGAAGAGTTTTATGTTAGACATTATCGTTCAGAAAGGGATCTAAAAGACTCGATAAAGGAGTACATAAAATTCTATAATAGTTATAGAATTCATTCGTACAATCACAATAAAACACCCGACCAAAAAGAAGAACTTTTCTTCTCTCAAAATTAAGCTAAATAATGTTACTGTCAGGTTCGAATTGCGGAACTTTTTAATCGAAATTGACACGAAAATTTATGCGTTTTGTCAATTTTGTTTCATTATTCGCAAAACAAAAAAACAGCAAGTTTTCCTTGCTGTTGCCTGCTGTAACGGCATATGTAATGTTCATTAATGAAACACATCGTTCAATTTTTGGTGTACATTCCATGTGGGTATTTTGAACTTAATGACACAAATTAAACGTGCCTGAAAACTGGGGATTTTTACTTTTTTCTTGTCAAGAACAGTATAATGCCGCTGATAGCAGGTATTACCATCATAACAATAGCAGTTATATGTGCTTTTTCCTGTTGTTCGGGAGTTGGAAACCATTCCAACGAACCTGTAAATAAGTACAAAAGTCCTAAAGCAAAAATTATACAAATTATAATCCATAAAAATATTCGAACCATTTTCATACCATCACCGCCTTGGGTGTATTATAGGATTGTGTTAAATGAGAGACAAATTTACTCATCAAATCCAAATAATTCTCAATTAAGCATTTAAATTAGGATCTAATGTATTATAGAATAAATCAAACCACCTATGGCAAATAGTAAAACTGGTAGTGCCAAAACACAAATCCACAGCACTTCCCAAAAATAGCGACTCTTACCACAATAGTTTTCAATATAATTATACTTTGTTGCAATAGAATACCTCAAAGCATCCCATAATGTGTTATTGTACCAGTCGGGCGAAGTTGATTTTTTTGCATGCTTCAACAATTTTTTTAACCTTTTCTCTACCTTTGCGATTACTGATTGCTCCTTGTATTGCCATTCTATCGGTTTATCGCCTTGGTGTGCTCGTGAAAATTGATATACTAAAAAGGCATATTTCTTATAGTCTTTTTTGTTGGCAGTTTTTTTAATTGGATTAACCTGTAAAATAAGAAGTTTATAATGATTTGGGGTATGGTGAAATTTTTTCTCCTCAATTTTCTTATTGATAAATATGTATTCAAGTAAATTAAAAAGACTATACCGACCATAATGATTGTATTTTTCAACGTCTTCTGTAAATGAGCGACGGTGTACTGTTATCTCTACACCGTGCTCAATCAACATAGTATTATACTGATTTATAAGTTCTGTAACTTTCTCATACAATGTATCACTCATTTGTGTCACCACTTTTTATTAAAAGATAAATTTTTGTTTCTTTTGATTATTATATTACACTTAATCTATAAAGTTAAGTTCTATTTTGATGGTATGACAAAAATCATACTGATACATTGAAAATCATACTAAAGAAAATGCAGTTAAAAACTTTGTTTTTAAGCAGTAAATATGCCAAAAGTATGACGGCTATTCCTGCCTTGCCTTTTTCTTTTTCAAATTCTCATTAATTATGTCTATAACCCAAAATACAAAAGTGACAATTATTCCCGTTTGCAAGGTGAATATCGTATTATTAACAAAGTCAAAAGTTCTCGTCATAATTATGATATAGCAAACGGGAGCAATAAGAGAAACCAAAAAAATAATTATATGTTTCTTTCTGCCTGTAACCGTTTTCTTGCTTAAAAAACGAAGTATAATTTTATATATAAAGACAACGACAAATGACAATATAAGTGATGGAACAAAAGTATTTACAAGAGCTATTATAAAAAAGGGGTCACTAATCATTAATCTAAAATACATTGCTCCGTTTGATGTGTTTAAAACGAAATAGATAACAGAAATAAAACTTAAGCATAAAAAAGGTATTAAAAACCACAAAAATTCTTTAAATTTCTTCATCACAACTCATCTCCTAAGTATAATTATTCTATCATATTTACAAATTCATTTCAATGGTCTTTTTATCCCTATTGTAGCACAAGCTGTAGGTTTGTCAATGATGTGTTACAAAATTAGAAAACTTCGCCGTTAATAAGAAAAGCTTTTAAATAATCAGCAGGAGATTTCCAATTTAGAGGACGCATAGGAAAATTATTGTATCTTCTGTTGTGAACAGAAAGTTGC
>JAZNWP010000058.1:0-1954 GCA_045593385.1 Acutalibacteraceae bacterium | reverse complement strand
TTCTCAAGCTGAGCCACCGGCATAGGTCTGTAATAGTAAAAACCCTGAAGGAGATCACAGCCTGCTTTTATCACCGCTTCTTCTTGCTCTTTTGTTTCGATTCCTTCGCATAATGTCTTAAAACCAATATCACCGGCAGTACGGATAATATTTTTCAAAATAATAAATCCTGTATCTGTAACCGAATTCTGTGTTATCGTTTTATCAATCTTCACAACAGAAATATCAAGGTTTTGCAAATCTCCAAAGGTTGTATATCCGCTCCCAAAATCATCAAGCAAGATAGATATACCTTTTGCTTTAAGAACTGACAGATTATCTATCATTTGCTTTCTTGCATCGAAGGTTATGTTTTTATCCTCTAATATCTCAACCGCCAGACAGGAAAAATTCAAATCGTATTTTTGTGCGATAGCTATTATCTTCTCTGCAAACTGCGGTTCGCACAATGTTGATCTCGAAAAATTGATGGTATATTTATATTGTTCCCTTTGTTTTTTATCGTTTGAAATCCATTTGCAGTTTTTTTCAAAAATATAATAATCAAATTTATCATTGATTCCAACAGAGTCCACCGCAGACAAAAAGCTACCCGGGGTTAATACACCCTCGCTTTCTGAATTTAGGCGTGATAGTACTTCCGCACCTATTATTTTCTTTGTTTTTGCATCTAAAACAGGTTGATATTCAAGGAAGAAACGATTGTTATCAATTTCTTTTTCTATATTATTTTCTATTTTTATCTTTTTTTCAAGCTCCTTTCCGCCGGATACATTCCACTCAGCGTATGGAACATTTTCATTCTTCGCAAGCAAATATGCCTGTTTGGCACGGCCTATTGCATCATCAAACGACACTTGTGTGCCAAACGCAAAATATACACCGATTCTGACGTCAATAATATTCAGTGCGCTGTGTTTTAAGAGACATTTGCTTAGCTCACCAAAACAATTTTCGATTTTTTTGCGTGCAGTTTCGATATTCCATTTTGAAAGAACAACGAAGTTTTTTTCTCCATATATAGCTATATTACTGTCATCACTGTTTGAAAAAGCTTCCAGTAAGACTCCCTTTATTTCAGAAAAAACATTCATGGTTTGATGTGCCGAATATAGACTTCTGAAATTATCCAGGGAAACTTTAGCATAGAAAACACACCTGTCTTCGCGTAATTTCCCTGATTTTTCAAAGCTGGCTTCTAATTTACTTATATTGATAAACGCCTTTTCTTCACTGCCGGCAGCAGTTTTTGCTCCTCTTATGGCAAAATAAATACCAATAGTGATAAGAACAATAAAGCATAAAACCAATATGGTTATGATGATGTATGGGTATTCAAATAGTTGCATTCTTATGGCTCCTATACTTTTTATTTTGAAAAAGTCGGAAATTCCAAGGTTCCACCGGTTTTCTTAAGTCCTATTTTTTCAGCACTTTCAATGCACCTGTGTCCGTCTGCTCGAGCTCTTTTTTTACGCTCGGGGATTTCCGTTGCAAGATATGGTATTCCAAACGAAAGCATCGCCTTTATCAGCTTAGTCTTTGCAATACCTTTCCTTTTGTATTCTGCCAGAATTTCAAACATGGCATAGTTTAAAGCATCGTTATTAAATGCTTTCGTTTTGCGATTAACGGCCTTTAGCCATTTGTAAAAATCCAAAAACTTATTGATGTCTGTATTTTCTCTGAAATAAATTCCTCTGATATAAAACTCCTCTTGATTGCTGTTCATAGTTTCAAGAAGTGCTCCATAATATTTTTTTTGAATTGCAATGACTTCTTTGTGCTGTTTCTCTAAGGTTGTTTCGGTAATTTGTTTATCATGAAGTCTGTATATCATAAGATATTCAGGCATAATCTCCACATCATATCCTGCCATAACAAACCTTGTCCAAAGCTCCATATCTTCGGTACAGGTAAAGTTTTTATCATACAAAAGACTTCTGATTGCATC
>JAZNWP010000057.1:0-103962 GCA_045593385.1 Acutalibacteraceae bacterium | reverse complement strand
AAGAAGCGGGAGAATTTATGGCTTTTCTTGTTGATTCAGATTATACTGGAGCAATTAATGGTTGTTCTAATGGCACAATTTCTCTCAAAGAAGTTATAGAGTATGTAGAAAAGAAATGTAATGTAAAAGCTGTTTTATCAGCGGATGGTGACAAAGGTCCATATAATGGAGAGGTTGAATACAGTATAAATACTGATTTGGCCAAATCAATAGGATATAATTTTAGCAATTTGAATGATTGGATTTACGATTTAATAGATTATTATATCCGATTAATTTATAAAAATTGAAAATGCAGATATTTTGTCCCCGATTTAACATAAGCATATAATACACCCAAGGCGGTGATGATATTGCGTTGGAGTGATAAGTTTAAAAGACGTTTTGATTTAACTTATGAATTAGTAAAAGATGAATTTTCTGAAATTAGGTTTCCTTGTTATGGCGGTAGATTTTGGTGGCGTTTCGGCAAACGCAGATTTGATGTCTGTTATTTATATTTAACTCCAAGCAGTTTCGTATATACCTATAGTGGTGGCTATAAGTATGAAATTCCTTTAAATGAAATAGCAAAAGCAACTGTTAAAAAGGGTTTCTTATTTAAAAGACATTACCATATTCATTTTCGCGCGGAGAGAAATTATCATTTTATAATTTACGATATGAGAGATTTTGATACCGCACTGACGGGCGCAAGTTCTGAAAATGTGAGAAATTTTCTTGATACATTAAAAATGAAAGTCAATATAGAATAAAATTTAGAAAATCAAGTTTTTAGGCACATTTAATTCGTGTCATTAAGTTCAAAACTCCCAGAAAAAGAAAGACACGCTGAAAAGCGTGTCTTTTCTTTTTCAACTAAATCCGTCCTAATGGACGGGATAAATCCATCTTAGATGGATGAAATCACTTGCGTGAAGAAATCCGACTTCGTCGGGTTAGAGGACGGATTTAATTTCATCTGCGCAGCAGATTTCATCAAAGCTTTGCTTTGATTTCACCGTGCGTCAGCACGATTTCACTATCCCTTGCGATTGTTCCGCTTTTGTGTTATAATAAGCACATAGGCGGTGAATTTTATGATTTTTTATTACATTAGACATGGTGACCCTGTATACAATCCAGATTCATTGACACCGTTAGGCAGTCGTCAAGCTGAGGCAGTGTCAAAGCGTCTTGCACTTTACGGTCTAGACAGAATATATAGTTCAACGTCCAATCGTGCCATTATGACAGCTAAACCCACTTGTGAATTGTTAAAAATGCAGCCTGAGTTGTTGGATTTTGCAAATGAAGGTCATGTATGGCAGGAATTAACGATTGAAAAAGAAGATGGAAGTGGTAGGACGTGGCTATTTCAAAGCCAAAAGGCAATAACACTTTTTAATGATAAGGCAATAAGAGATTTGGGCGACAATTGGTACAATTATCCTGAATTTATGAAATATAATTATGAAAAAGGAATCAATCGTATTTACAACGAACTGGATGCATTTTTTGTAAGTTTAGGTTACGAACATATTCGATATACAGGAAAATATAAGGTCAGTAAGCCGAATAACCAAAGGGTTGCCTTGTTTGCACATCAAGGATTTGGATTAGCTTTTTTAAGTTGCTTGTTGGATATACCGTACCCAATGTTTTGCACACATTTTGACATGTGTCATTCCGGAATCACTGTTATTGAGTTTGCAGATAATGAAGATTATTGTGTACCTAAGGTTTTGACATTATCATCGGATTCTCATTTATATCGCGAGGGGATTCCAACCAAATATAACAACCATCTGTATTTTTAATAAAATCTGGTTTTTAGGCGCATTTCATTCATGTCATTAAGTTCAAAACTCCCAAAAAGAAAGACACGATGAAAATCGTGTCTTTCTTTTTGTGTTTGTGTCCGCAAGGACACAACATCGTTTGCGAGTTTACTCACAACATCATTTAGCCAAAGGCTAACTTCGTTCCGCTTTAGCGGACACAAAACGAGGTTGCCTTACGGCAAACAGTGTTATGATTTGCACAAACGTTGTGGCTGCGCCAACGATGTTGCGTCTGCGACGCAAATACACGCTTTCGCGTGGCGTGGGCTTTTGGGTGTTACTAAGTGATATACGGTAATAAAAACTATTCTTTTTTTTACATTTAAAATACCTTTTTATCATTGATTTAATTTAAAAGATATGGTATATAAAAGTTAAGTAAATTTTAGGAGTGGTATTATGGTAAAGGTTACTTTTTTAGGCGATTCTGTCCGTATCAGTTATGCGCAAAAGGTTGCAGAAAAATTAGGCGCAGATTATGATGTTTTCAGTTCTGAAGAAAACGGACGCTTCTCTAAATATACTCTTCGTTGTATCCATGAGTGGTATAGGTCTATGGAAGGTACCCATATCGTTCATTGGAATAACGGTCTTTGGGATGTTCACGAATGCTTTGGCGACGGTGTTTTCACCGATGAGCAGGAGTATATCGCCAATATGACCAGAATCGCCGATATACTTCTTCAAAGATATGATAAGGTTATATTTGCAACTACTACACCGGTCCACCCTTCAAACCCCTATTTTAACAATGATATAATTAAAAGATATAATGAGGTGCTTGTGCCCATACTTAAAGAAAAAGGCGTTATTATTAACGACCTTCACGTACCCATTTGGGAGGACCCTGACCGTTATATCTGCGAGGATAAACTTCACCTTTCGGAAGAGGGCGTTGAAATCTGCGTAGGTCTTGTAACCGACATTATCAAAAAGACCGCAGAAACCCTTGATAAATAACTTTAAACCCCGTTTTTACGGCGTTTTTTTCTCCCTACTTGTTTGACTCTCCTCTTAGAGCATATAAACAAAAAGAACCCACCAATAAGGTGAGTTCTTTTAATTTGTCTATGGGCTACGAAAAAGATATTTTATCTTGTTTTGTGTATGACTTCGAACTCTCACAGTTCATTAGTTAGAATTTTTGCTATTGTTAATATAGTTTCCATTTTCATCCCTGTTTATAGGAACAGCGGTAAGGCAAAATTGCAAACAATGGCACGGACATGGAATTACTATTTTATATTTATCTTTTGCACCTCTGTATGTAAAGTCACCTCCACATCTAACTACCTCACACCAAGTATAAATTTCCGCCATAGCTCGAGGGCAGAAGCTTTGAGGTGTTTCGTATTCAAAATGAAAAACGTCTCCCTTTTCTAATCCAAGTCTGCAATTCATTGCTTCTCCGTCAATTACTTCTACATCAAAAGCCCAATCTTCAATAATCCATTTGTTCATTTGCCGTTCTCCTTTGCAGTATTCAAGGATGCAATAAGCATTCTCTTAATTTCTTCAGCAATCGAGAGTAAGCTATCAAAATCATAATTCACAAGCTTTGTGTTTTTAAGAAGTTTCAACCAATAAATACTTTCTCCTGTTTCTTTAAGGGAAATATGGAGTTTAGATATAAAATCGGCTTTGCTGTTACCGTAAACTGCTTCGTTAATATTTGCGCCTACACTCGTAGCGGAACGAAGCAATTGTTTGGCGATAGTTGTGTCTTTTTTCGCTTTGGAGAACTCTTCATAAAACAATACGATTTGTGTTGCAAAATCAAGGGATTTATCGAGTAAAGGACTGTTCATTTGTTTTCACCTCTGTTTGTATTATACAACATTTTATTATTAAATTCAATGCTTTGCAAAGCTACCTTTTCTCTTCTCTTTTCTCTCTTATCTTTTATCTGGAAACGACAATTATAGAGAAAAGAGAAGAAAGAAGAGTGAAAAGTGAAGAGACCAAAAAGAAACGACAATCTTCTGTCGAAAATTGTCGTTTCTTTTTGGTGGAGCCGGGGAGAGTCGAACTCCCGTCCAAAAAGCGATTCCTTTCGGCATCTCCGAGCGCAGACACATCTTTAAATTTCCCTCATATTACCGTCAAGCGTCGGACTGTAATACTTGGTAGCCCTTACTGCGTGATTTTGAGTAGGGCTCCTCAAAATTCACGTTCACCGCTAAATGACGCCCTTGCTAAGCCGCGGTACTCTTAGTTCGGACGGCCGCCTAATTAGGCAGCAAGTGCAACTGAATTGTTGTCAGTTAATTTTAAAATACGGATTTTATAGCGGTTCCGCACCGCTGCTCGCTTCCAAAAGTTCACACTCCCTGTCGAAACCTTTACGGCCCCGTGTTTAAAATTATAGGTGAGGGTGTATAGTGAATAGGTAGGGACAGGCGTCCTCGACTGTCCGTTATCTGTTTTGCTCTTTAAGAGCTCTGTCAATAGCGCGGTTAGCATCGCGTTTTGCAGCAACAGCGCGTTTATCGTGAAGCTGTTTACCTTTACATAGACCCAACTGCACCTTAACCCTTGAGCCCTTGAAATAAAGGGATAGAGGAATAAGGGTAAGTCCCTCTTGCTTAACCAGTCCGAGTAGCCGCATAATTTCTCGCTTATGCATTAAAAGTTTACGGTCACGCCTGGGGTCGCGGTTAAAGATATTGCCGTATTCATAAGGGCTTATGTGCATCTGTTTGATAAAAAGCTCACCGTCAGATACGTTACACCACGCTTCTTTGAGGTTAACACCTCCTTGGCGAATCGATTTAACCTCGGTACCGCAAAGAGAAATACCGGCTTCAAAACTTTCAATAACAAAATATTCGTGAAAAGCTTTTTTATTTGTAGTTATGGTTTTAGTGTTTTCCACCGTCATTCCTCCTTTTTTAAAATTTGGCATCTAAGAGTATAACATACCTTTATATAAAGGTCAAGAAATCCCTGTCGAAATAAAGCGCCGCACTTTTGTGCGGCGCGATTTATCATTAGATTAAAAATGCATCATGGATGGCCTGCTGTGCCTTCTCTGCATATTTCTTCTCGATAAGTACAGAAACCTTGATTTCGCTTGTGGAAATCATCTGAATATTGATTCCTGCATCAAAAAGGGCTTCGAACATCTTGGATGCAACGCCGGGGTGGCTTTCCATACCTGCGCCAACTATGGATACCTTAGCTATATTATTGTCAGAAGTGAGTTTATTATAATTGAAAATTTCCTTGTTGCTTTCAATAGCTTCAATAGCTTCATCGTGCATATCTGCGGCAACGGTGAAGGTAATATCCTTTGTACCGTCGCGTCCTACAGACTGAAGAATAATATCAACATTAATTTTCTTCTGAGCGAGAATATTAAAGAGTTTAAAAGCAACACCGGGAGCGTCCTTAAGACCTACTACAGATATGCTTGTTACATTACAGTCAGAGGCAACGCCTTTAATTAAAGTTTTTTCCATTTTTACCTTCTCCTTTACAATAGTACCGGGTTTATTTTCAAGACTTGAAAGAACTTCAAGCTCCACATTATATTTCTTAGCCATTTCAACCGAGCGGTTATTAAGCACCTGTGCGCCTAAGTTTGCAAGTTCGAGCATTTCATCATAGGTGATTTCATCAATTTTTTTAGCGGTCTTAACTTTGCGTGGGTCAGTAGTATAAACACCGTCGACATCGGTGTAAATCTGGCAACGGTCTGCCTTTAATGCGGCTGCAATGGCAACGGCGCTTGTATCTGAACCGCCACGGCCTAAAGTGGTTATATCATCGTATTTGTTAAGACCTTGGAATCCAGCAACAATAATGATATTCTTCTTAGAAAGTTCAGCTCTAAGGCGTTCACTTTCTATGCGCTTAATTCTTGCAATTCCGTGGTTAGAGTCGGTTACGAAACCTGCTTGCCAACCAAGAAGTGAAGTAACAGGGCAACCAAGCTTTTCAATAGCCATAGCAAGTAACGCTATAGAAATCTGCTCACCCGCAGAGAGAAGCATATCCATTTCTCTTTTAGAAGCACGGCCGGGATTAATTTCATTTGCTTTAGCAATAAGGTCATCGGTGGTATCGCCCTGTGCGGAAACAACAACGATAACATCATTACCTTTTTTATATTCTTCGGTGATGATATTTGCAACATTGAAAACGCGCTCAGCATTGGCAACCGATGAGCCGCCGAATTTTTTAACTATAAGTGACATCCTAAAACCTCCTGTTAAAATAGGGTGTGCATAACCTTAATGCTATCTGCATTAAGAGAATTAATTTTTTTATTTAGTTCGCTTTCATAATCCTCATTGGTTATAAATGCGATTTCGCCTGCATATTCATTCTTGATGTTCTCTTCGGTATCACCGAATATTTTATCAAAACTTTTGCAAAGTTCTTTAAAATCGGCAGATTTAGCGTAAACATAAAGTTTAACTTTATTATCGGGAGTGATAACATAGTCATCACTGCCATCTTCCCAGAAAAGATATTTTCTGGCATGTATATGTTTAGCGCAATCAAGCATATCGGCAACCACAGCACTTGCGGTGGGGAGTTTACCTGCACCTTTGCCGTAGAACATAACATCGCCCGTTGCATCACCGTTAACCATAATGGCGTTAAATACGCCGTTTACGCCTGAAAGTATATTTTCGCGGCTAACAAGGGTGGGGCAAACATTTGCGGCAATGTTGCCGCCTTCAAGAGCTTCGGCAGTGCAGATAAGTTTAATAACAAAACCAAAATTATCAGCATATTCAACATCAGTAAGGGTAATTTCGGTGATTCCGTTGGTTTCAACCTGATTGGGATAAACATGTTTGCCGAAGGCGAGGGAAGCGAGGATACAGATTTTTCTGCAAGCATCGTAACCTTCAATATCTGCGGCAGGATTTCTTTCGGCGAAACCTTTATCCTGAGCCAGTTTTAAAGCCGTATCAAAATCCATATTATCCACTATCATTTTATTTAAAATGTAGTTAGTTGTTCCGTTGAGAATTCCCGTAATCTTATTAATTGAATTGGCAGAAAGGCATTGTGCCATAGGACGAAGTACAGGGATACCGCCGCCTACACTGGCTTCAAAAAGGAAATTAACATTATTATCCTGAGCTATCTTTAAAAGTTCAGCACCCTTAGCGGCTACGAGTTCCTTGTTTGATGTAACAACACTTTTACCTGCCAAAAGGCAACTTTTAACGAAATCATAAGCGGGATTAATGCCGCCCATAACCTCAGCAACGATTTTAACCTCAGGGTCATTTAGAATAATGTTAAAATCTTTAATAAACTTGTCCGAATAATCAAGGCCTTCGAAATCTCTCAAATCAAGGATATATTTAACCTCAATATCCTCTTTGATTTTTTCTTTCATAAGACCGCCCTTGTCGATAAGAATTTCGGCAACGCCGGAGCCCACTGTTCCGTGGCCCATAATTGCGGTATAAATCATATTTTTCCTCCTTGCGAAAGAGAGTGCAAATTATTTTATAATTATACTAAATAACAAATAAAAAATCAATATAAATATTTCACAAAATTGGGGCAAAGTAATACTTGTATTATATGTGATTTCTAAGAAAAATGCGGGGTGGTTTTACGGAAACGGTAAGAAAGCGGGATTTTCTTATAAATACCGCCTTTGCGGTGGTGGTTGGAGTTATAATTTATTTGGTTTTCAGATTTATGTTAGGAATTCTATTGCCCTTCGTAATTGGCGTAATCCTTTCATATCTTGTGCAAAAACCATCAGAAAAAATCGCCAATAAACTTAAAATTAATAGAGGAATATGTGCTTCGGTATTTGTTACAGTAGCATATATAATTGCTATAACCATTTTAGTTTTTTTGATATGGGGAATTTTAGGCGTAATATCAAATTTCATTTCAAACAAAGATAATATTAACAGTTTAACATTGATTTTTGAAAAAATTCAAATTGCTCTTGATAAAATTACCGATAATTTTCCTATGTCCGTTTCTAAAAATACGGGGGAAATGTTTAATAAAATTAAAGAAAACACTTTAAATGAAATTGTGGCTTTTACCTCATCCTTGGCAGCCAAAACGGCAAGGAGTTTACCCTCGTTTTTATTTAGTTGTATAGTTACGGTGGTTGCAAGTTTTTATATTGCCAAAGACTATGAAAAATTAATTAAATTTTTAAAGGGATTTCTTTCTGAAAAAACCGTGAAAAATATTGCGGTGATTAAAGGTATATTAGTGGAAAATGTTTTTAAAATAGCAAAAGGTTATATTTTAATTTTGCTTATAACATTTGCGGAATTGTCGGTGGGTTTTTTCTTGATTGGTGTAAGAAAACCCATTGTTTCAGCGGCTTTTATAGCCATTGTGGATATATTACCAGTTGTCGGAACAGGTACTGTTTTGATTCCTTGGTCCATAATCTCTTTTCTAACCGAAGGATTTTCAAAAGGTTTTATGTTACTGATTTTATATGTTATAATTATTATTGTAAGAAATTTTTCGGAGCCGAAAATTATCGGTAAAAAAGTAGGACTTAATCCGCTTTTTATGTTAGTAGTGATTTTTGTTGGACTTCGCGTGGCAGGAATCGGCGGAATGTTGATACTGCCTATAGCGTTAATTGTAGTCATAAATTTTTATAAAAGGCAGATGCTCGCAGAAAAGGACAAATCGGAAAAATCTGCATAGTATATAGTGTGCACGGGATGCACCGAAACGGAGTGCAGTGAAATGGGCAGTTTTCTGCTTACTACAGGAAGTATAACCTATGCTATAAAGGGAAGAGATTTACTGCGCAAAATGGGTTACAAAGCCAGAATAGAGCGCAGAACGACGGGTACTGGCAGTAACGGTTGCGGATACAATATTCTGGTTGATGGAGATATAAAAGCAGCCGAAGCTATTTTGCGAGATGCAGGTGTTAAAATCCTTCAGATAAATAAAATATAGTTTAAATTACCGCCCTTAACAGTTTCGATTTTACTGTTGAGGGCGTTTTTATTTGTATATGAGGTGAATTGAATTGATATATTTTGACAATGCGGCAACTACGGGACAAAAGCCACAAAGGGTTATAAACGCTGTCAATGATGCACTTTTGCATCTTTCGGCAAACCCAGGCAGAAGCGGTCATAAATTGTCTGAAAATACTGCAGCAAAGGTGTTTTCAGTGCGCGAAAAAACAGCGGATTTTTTTGGCGCATCAGGTCCTGAAAATGTTGTGTTCACGGCCAATTGTACCGCAAGTATGAACTTTGTTATTAAGGGCGTTTTGAAAAGTGGCGACCATTGTATAATTTCCGACCTGGAGCATAATGCGGTGCTACGGCCATTGCATAAATGGGACGTAAAATATGATATCGCCGAGGTTTCTCTGGTCGATGATGAAATTACGGTTAATAACTTTAAAAAGCTCATAAAACCCAATACAAAAATGGTGATTTGTACTGGCGCATCGAATGTTATAGGTAAACTTTTGCCTATAGAAAAAATAGGGGAGATGTGCAGAGAAAATAATATACTTTTTACCGTTGATGCCGCACAAATTGCGGGGGTAATTCCCATAGATATGAAAAAGATGAATATTGATTATCTGTGCATTGCGGCACATAAAGGGCTTTATGCCCCTATGGGTACAGGAATTCTTATAGCGGAAAAACCCATAAACAATACCATAATCGAGGGTGGCACGGGCACTAACTCTTTAGAAATAACACAACCCGACTTTTTACCTGAAAAATTGGAAAGCGGAACAGTAAATGTGTCTGGAATAATGGGTATTGGTGCAGGGATAGATTTTGTCAAAGCAAGGGGTATAAATAAAATTCATTTAGGAGAAATGCAACTGCTGACTACGTTATATAATCGGCTATTAAAGGATGAAAACATAATCCTTTACACACCGAATTTTAATCCTGATAATTACGCGCCTGTCTTAAGCTTCGATGTTAAAGGGTTAACCTCGGGGGAAACCGCCGATGAACTGAATAAAAACGGAATTGCTGTAAGAGCGGGGCTTCACTGCGCGCCTCTTGCCCACAAAAAAATCGGCACGGAGGAAGGCGGAACTGTGCGGATTTCCCCAAGTGTTTTTAATATGCCGTGGGAAATTGATTATCTTGTTCGAAAAATTAGACTTATTATTAAAAAATATAATAAATGATTATTAAATAACTATTGCAAAAGTGTATGATAATGTGCTAAAATAAAATAGAATATAAAACAGTAAAGGAATGATACGATTGGGAGCTATTTTTGATGCGTTATACACCTTTTGGAATCAGATAGTTTATGCCATATCGAATATCAGATTTTTCGATATTATCGATATTATTGCAATTGCCTGGATAATTTATAAGGCAATTGGATTTTTGCTTGAAACAAGAGCGGGATTATTGGTTAAGGGGTTGACCGTAATTTTCGGAACATACCTTTTAGCTAATCTCTTTAAATTAACGGTGGTTAGTTGGCTTTTATCGGTAATTGTGGATTCGGCCCTTGTTGTTATGGCGATTATTTTCCAACCCGAAATTCGTCGTATGCTGGAAAAGGTTGGTCACACCAAGCTTATCGGCAGTAAGAAATATGATGATGAAGGCGAAACTGTCAGGTCTTGTATTGATGTGGTTACCAAGGCGGCGGGCGCTATGCAGGAAAGAAAAGTGGGCGCCCTTATCGTTTTTGAAAGAGAAACTCAGCTTGGTGATATTATAAATACAGGTACCGTCGTGGATGCAGAATGTTCCGTATCAATGGTAAATAATATTTTCTTCCCAAATTCTCCATTGCACGATGGTGCAATGATTATAAGAAACGGCAGAATTTGCGCGGCAGGCTGCATTCTTCCTTTAACCCACAATAACAATATTTCCTCGCAACTAGGAACCCGTCACAGAGCGGCTATCGGTATGTCGGAGAACTCTGATGCGGTTGTGCTTGTGGTATCAGAAGAAACGGGAACTATTTCCATAGTTCACGATGGCGAAATAACCAGAAATTACAATTCGGTATCTGCCTACGCCGAACTTAGCAAATATCTTTTGAACGATGAAATGGATAAAAAGGATAATGCCATCATCGCTGCGCTCAAAGGATTTAAAATTTTGGGCTTTTTGTCCAAAAATAACAATGAGGAAAGGCGGGTAGAAAAGGATGAAGATTAATATTAAAAAAATTGATATGCGTAAAATTTTTCAAAATAAAAAATTTACCGTAACTGTATCCTTGCTCCTTTCCTTTATAATCTGGATGAGCGCTATGATTAGGCGTAATCCCGTAAGGGACCAAACATTTACCGATATCTCGGCTACTGTTTCTATTGAAAACACCATGGTAAGCGAAATGGGCCTTGGTATTGTCTCGGATATTTCTTCTCAAAAATTTGCCGTAACTGTGAGCGGTCCTAACTATATAGTTAGTTCTCTAAAGCCTGAGGACCTGCTTCTGACCGCCTCCGTTACCGAGGTTAACGGCGCGGGAACCTACAGTTTAGAGATTGTCGGAATGCAAAATAGTTCCAAAACAGGTTATACCTTTTCTTCAATCACTCCATCGCGCATAGATGTCACCTTTGATTATATCGAAACGAGGGAGTTTGCCGTTGTACCTAAGCTTATTGGCGTCAGCGCTGTTAGCGGACTTATAGCGGATAATCCTACAGTTTCTAAACCCGAAGAAAGCACGATTTCAATTAAGGGACCCCGCGCGGTTCTTGACCAAATTGATTCAGTTGTGGCTTCCGCAGAGGTCGATGAAGTTCTCAGTGCAACTAAGAGCTATGCGGCAGATATTCTGCTTTTGGATAAGAATGGAAAAATTATCTATAAATATGCTTCAAACGGAAAAATTTACGATAGTAACGAAAATGCGGTGGAAGGCACAAGTTTAACACTTTCTTTCAATACCACCACCGTTACTCAACCTATAGTTAAGAAGGCGACCGTTGATGTTCAGGCGGTGTTTATTAACAGACCGCAGAATATGAAGAACGAGGATATCAGACATTCGCTTGACCATAAGAGAGTTACCGTTATCGGAACTCCTGATGTAATTGATAATCTCACATCCATCAATCTTTCGCCCATTGATTTGAGGACTGTTACAGCCACCTCCAACACCTTTGAGGTTCTTGCAATTCTGCCTGACGGTGTAAAACTTTTTGATAACATTGAATTCTTTACGGTTAAAGTTAATACAGATGGCTATATTGAAAAAACATTCACTGTTTCCGAATTCAAGTTCACTAATGTTGCTAACGGATTAGCGGCAAAAACAAACGGCAGTATCAGAAATGTGAAGATTTTCGGTAAAGCAAGCGCCGTTAATAAACTAAAGGACTCGGACCTTTACGCCGTTTTGGATGTGGCTGATAAATCGGCAGGTCAGCATACGGTTGAGGCGGTTATCAAATCGGATAAGGAAAACGATTTTTGGCAGATAGATTCTTATAGTGCCGCAGTAACCTTAACACAAAAATAATATTTGTTACCAAGTCGCTGCCTCGCTGCATACAATGTAGCGAGGTGGTATTTATGGTAAAAGGTTTTCTTATGGCTACATTGCTTGTTCTTGCAGTGGCGGGTATTTGTGAGATTATTCATTTAATACGTTTGTATTTTGCATCCGACGGTAAGAAAAACATAAACTATGCTCTTGTGTTTTTAAGAAACGGCAGAGCGCTTTATCAGCTGCAATATATGTATGAGCAATTATTATGGCAAGGCAACGGTTATGCAGATACCATAATCGGTGTGGATTACGATTTGAGCGAAGATGAAAGAAAACTTTGCTATGAGTATTCAAGGAAAAAGAACATAATTATAACCATCCCCCAAATGCTTGGCGGAGTTTTGGATACACTTTATAACAACGAGGAAATTTAAATTGTCTGAAAACGAAATTTTGGATTCAAGGGAAAAACTAAGCGGTATAGTTGAAAGGATTACATATGCCAACGAAACAAACGGCTATACCGTTGCCATTTTAAGAAGCGGAAGGGAAAGGGTTACCATCGTGGGTACCTTTCCTTTTTTAAGCGAGGGCGAAACCCTTAAGCTTACAGGTAATTTTATTGTCCATCCGACCTATGGCAGTCAATTTTCCGCCGTCACATTTGAAAGGACTGCGCCCTCGAATGTGGCAGGAATTTTAAGATATCTTTCGACGGGTGTTATAAAAGGAGTCGGTCCTTCAACTGCCGCTAAAATAGTGGAAAAGTTCGGCGCGGAGTCCCTTGATATCATCCAAAATCATCCTGAGGAATTGGCGGAAATCAAAGGAATTTCTTTGCAAAAAGCATATTCAATAAGCGAAGAATACGGAAAACAGTTTGGTATCCGTGATGTTATGCTTTTGCTTTCGCCATATGAAATCGGCGTAGAAAAATGCGCTATGATTTATAAGGAGCTTGGAAAGGAAGCTACGGATAAAATTAAGGAAAATCCATATATACTCTGTCGTGGCGATATGGATATTTCCTTTGAAAAAGCCGAGAATATTGCCGCAGATTTTGGTATTTCTCCCGATAATGAATTGCGTCTTTGCGCGGGTATCGAATATATACTGCGGAAAAACCTTATGAATGGACATACCTGCCTCCCCAGAAAAAAACTTGTTGCAGTTGCCATAGAACTTTTAGAAAGTGATTTTCACCGCATCGAGAGTATTTGTGACAAAATGGCAGAACGCTTAGTGGTAATTCCAAAGCAGATAGGTAATGAAGAATTTTTAGCGTTACCCGATTACTATTATGCGGAAGAATATATAGCTGCGCGCCTTTCCGCTACCTGCCGCAATATTAAAATTGCAGATATTATCGATGACCTGGAAATTGATTATATTGAAAATAAGCTTGGTATAAAATTTGAAGATTTGCAACGTGAGGCCGTAAAAAAAGCTTTTGATAGCGGCGTTCTTGTTTTAACGGGCGGACCGGGTACCGGTAAAACTACTACTCTTAACGCAATTATTCGTCTTTTCGAAATGCGAGATATGGCTATTCAGTTGGCGGCGCCCACGGGCAGAGCCGCCAAGCGTATGACAGAACTTACGGGTAGAGAGGCCAAAACCATACACCGACTTTTAGAGGCGGAATGGGGAAACGGTGGAAAACAGCAGTTTTGCAGAAACGAGAGAAACCCGTTAGAATGTGATGTTATTATCGTTGATGAGGCGTCAATGATAGATACTCTTTTATTTGAAAATCTTTTGAAGGCGCTACGGCTTTCTTGCAGAATAATTATTGTAGGTGACGCTGACCAGTTGCCGAGTGTTTCAGCGGGTAATGTCCTCAATGATATTTTATTATCCGAAAAATTCTCGGCAATTCGGCTTAAAAAGGTTTTCCGTCAGGCAATGGAAAGCTCTATTATAACAAATGCTCACGCCATTATCGAGGAAGGGGAGATTGACCTTTCCAATAAGGGTAAGGATTTTTTCTTCCTGCATAAAAATTCTGCCGCAGATGTTTGCAATACGGTTTTAGAACTCTGTACAGAGCGTCTTCCAAATGCCTACGGCTTTGATAGCTTCAGCGATATTCAGGTCTTATGCCCCTCAAGAAAAATGGAGTGCGGCTCTTTAAATCTTAACAATTTATTGCAGTCTATTTTAAATCCTCGAACGGATAAATCGCCCCAGTTTGCGTATAAAGGCGTTTATATGCGACCTGGTGATAAGGTAATGCAGATTAAAAACAACTATGATATTGTATGGGAGCGTAAAAACGGGGAAATAGGAACAGGCGTTTTTAACGGAGACGTGGGTATTATTACTGATATTGATATAAGAGGCGGTATCGTCAAGGTGCAGTATGAAGACCGTTTGGCCACGTATTTAAGCGATAATTTAAGTGAACTTGAACTTGCCTATGCCGTTACGGTACATAAAAGTCAGGGAAGTGAATTTGAGTGTGTGGTTATCCCTCTCTATGATGTTCCTTCTAAACTTAAATACAGAAACCTTTTATATACCGCGGTAACAAGAGCTAAAAAAATGCTGGTGCTTGTCGGAACGGAAAAGGTTTTCTACGATATGGTAGAAAATGACCGAAAAACCCTTCGTTATACAATGCTTAAGGAATTTATAAATGAAAATATTTACTAAAGTTTCGGGATTCGTCAAGAAACTTGTTTTTTCTGCATTATATCCTAACGTTTGTATTTCTTGCGGTGAAATTATCGGCGAAGATAAATTTTTATGCAAAAGGTGTCAAAGTTCGATTGAAATTATAAATCCTAAAAAGCGTTGTCTTAAATGCGGTTTTGAAAAGAAGGACTGTCTGTGTTCTTCAAGGGTATACCGTTTTGAAGGAATAGTTTCGCTGTATGAAAATGCGGGTATTGCCCAAAGGGCTTACTATAAGTATAAACTCCTACATAAAAGGCATTACGGACAGTATTTTATAAATGAGTTATCCAAAGCGGTCAAATCCGAATTTTCTCATATTGGTTTTGATGGAATTTGTTATGTCCCCACATCTAAAAGAAGTATTCTGGGTAGGGGTTTTGACCACGCAAAAGAACTTTGTGAGGGCGTAAGCGATATTACGGGAATAAAAATGCTCGATGATTTATTGTTCTGCAGAGATTTCAGGCGTCCTCAACATAAAAGTAATTTCGATGAAAGAATTCGTAATGTCAAGGGAAAATACGGTTATAAAAGAAGAATTAAGGCCAAAAACATTCTGCTTTTAGATGATATACGGACAAGCGGAGCTACCTTGGATGAGTGCGCCCGTCAGCTTTTGAAGGCGGGAGCGGATAGGGTGTATTGTATAACCGTTCTCTCTCAGAAAAGACGGCGCTTGAAAAAGTAAGCTTTTTAGTATATAATGATGGCGGTGATTAATATGAAGAAAACCACCGATATAGGAATTGATATCGGAACCTCAAAAACCGTTATATTTTCAAGTTCAAAGGTTGTTCTTGAATTGCCCAGCGTGGTAACGGTGGAAAATGATAGTTGGAACCCCGTTTTCTATGGTGAAAAAGCAAAACAGACTATGGGGAGAACACCCGATAGTTTAACCTGTATTTCGCCTATTAAGCGCGGAGTTATTGCGGACTATGATTTAGCTGAAGCAATGCTTAAAAGATATATGGAAAAGGCCTTTGCAAATAGGGTGGTAAGACCTCGTATTATGGCAACCTTGCCGCCCGGACTTACAGAACTGCAACACCACTCTCTTGCAAATGTGGTTGAGTCGGCAGGCGGTAGAAATGTTTCGGTAATCGAAGGCCCACTTGCCATTGCTTTTGGTCTTCAGCTTGATATCACCGAGCCCAAGGGTATCTTGATTGTGGATATAGGCGCAGGTACTACTGATATTGCCGTTATTTCACTGGGAGGTATCGCGGCTTGTGATTCCTGCCATATTGCATCAACGGATTTTGACCGTCAGATTATTAAGCATGTCCGCAAGGAATTCAATATTGAAATAGGACCTTTAACCGCCGAATCCATTAAAAAGCAGATTGGTTCAGTTGTTGAAAGACCAATTGAAATTGCTATGGTTGCCAAGGGCAGAAATGTGTTCACGGGACTTCCTGAGAGCTTTGAAATATCTTCAAGTGAAATATACGAGGTATTGAGAGAAACTGCACTGGGCATCTGTAACGCCATTAGAGAGGTGCTTTTAAAAACCGACCCGGATTTAGTTGCGGATATTAAAGAATCAGGTCTTTATTTAACGGGCGGCGGCAGTTTAATAAACGGTATGGACAGAATGATTGCAGATTATGTAGATGCATCTGTTCATAAACTTGAGGACCCGATACATAGTGTTGTAAGAGGCGCGGCAACGGCCCTACGCCATCCTAATATGCTTAAAAATGTGGATTACCAAATGCGTTCTATTAAGGAACTTGAAATTGAATAAAAAAACACTTGACAAAAGCATATTTTGTGTTATAATGTTAAGGACAATGAAGCAGAACTTATCCGTGTTCTCACCCTCGTGTGTGTTATCCTTGGGTTAATAAATGTGTTTCCCTTTAGGGATAGTTATGTTTATTAGACGCGGACGGTTTTCTGTTCGCGTCTTATGTTTTTTACTGAATTATGGAGGTGCTTCACAATCAGCAGCAAAGAATTGGCCATTAATGAAGAAATTAAATTCAAAGAGGTACGCGTAATTGACTCAGAAGGCGGTCAGCTCGGTATTATGCCTATTGATAAAGCCATAGAAGCGGCATATGCAAAGGAGTTGGATTTGGTTAATATTTCGCCAAATGCCCAACCCCCCGTGTGCAAAATTATGGATTACGGTAAATATCGTTTTGAGCAAGCCAAGAGAGAGAAGGAAGCCAAAAAGAATCAGAAGATTGTTGAGGTTAAGGAAATCCGTTTAGGTCTTAGCATCGATAAGCATGACTTTGAAACTAAAGGTAATCACGCCATAGGATTTCTAAAAAGCGGCAATAAGGTAAAGGTTTCCATTCGTTTCAGAGGTCGCGAACTCGGCCATCCCGAGATAGGTCTTGAAATTATGGAGCGTTTCGCAGAGTATTGCTCAGATGCATCTAATGTTGAAAAGGCCGCCAAAATGGAGGGACGTAATATGCTTATGTTCCTGGCACCTAAATCCGGTAAATAAAAATATTCAGGAGGAATTATAATGCCTAAGATTAAAACACACAGTGGCGCTAAAAAGCGTTTCAAGCTCACCAAAACAGGCAAGGTAAAGCGTGCTCACGCTTACAAGTCTCACATTCTTAACAAGAAAACAACAAAGCGTAAGAGAAATCTTCGCAAGGTCGTATGTGCTGATGCAACCAATGTAGCAGCAGTAAAGAAAATGATTCCTTATAAATAAGCGGAATCAATTACTATTGGAGGTTACTTAAATGGCTCGTGTAAAAGGTGCGTTAGCAACACGCAAGAGAAGAAAAAAAGTTTTAAAACTTGCCAAAGGTTATTTTGGCGCTAAATCAAAGCTCTTTAAAACTGCTAAAGAAGCAGTTATGAAATCCGGAAACTATGCTTATATAGGCCGTCGTCTTAAGAAGCGTGATTTCCGTCGTCTTTGGATTACCCGTATATCTGCCGCCGCTAAAATGAACGGTATGAACTACTCAACATTTATGAACGGTCTTAATAAAGCAGGTATTCAGATTAACCGTAAAATGCTTGCTGAAATCGCAGTTAACGATGCTGCAGGTTTTGCTAAGTTAGTTGATGCTGCAAGCAAAGCTTTAGCAAAATAATTTATTATCGCCCGAGTTATAGCTCGGGCGAATTTTGCTTTTTATTTATATAAATTGGATGTGAAAATATGGTGAATTTTAGTGAAATTTCAAGCCGTGAGAACCCTCTTGTTAAATTTGTTTCTTCTTTGCAAAGCAGTGCAAGGAACCGAAAAGAAGCAGGTCTTTTTGTTATTGAGGGCTTAAGAATTTGCAGTGATGCTATGGAAAACGGCGTGGTTTTTGAAAAACTTATTGTCTCAAAAACCGCCTTAGAGAAGTATGCGGAAAAGATAAATCAATTCGCAAAAATATCACAAAATTCCTATGTTTTTACCGATGCTTTATTTAAAAAAGTATGCGATACAGAAAATCCCCAAGGTGTTTTAGCGGTATGCAAAATGCCTGAAACAAATTCTGAAATTGAAAATAACGGCAGATATATAGCCCTCGAAAATCTTCAGGACCCATCAAATCTGGGCGCAATTTCCCGAACCGCCGAAGCTCTTGGTATTAGCGGAATTATAATTTCGGGTGATAGTTGTGATGCCTTTAGTCCAAAAGTTTTAAGGGCATCTATGGGTACCCTCCTTCGAATGCCCGTTTTTATTGCCGATGATATAATTGAATTTATCCGTGAAAATAATCTTCGTTCTTTTGCTTGTGTAGTTGATAGAGATGCCGAAAGTATTAGCAACATTGATTTTAAAGATGGGGATGTTATTCTTATCGGTAATGAAGGTAATGGTTTAAAAGAAGAAACCAAGGATAAGGCATATAGTCGCGTAACGATTAAAATGCAGGGAAATGCAGAATCCCTCAATGCCGCTGCTGCCGCTGCTATCGCTATGTGGGAACTTAAAGGCAGGGCTAAATGATGCTTGGAATTTCAACTGTTAAAAATCTCCTTATCTTGCAAAAGGCATTCGGTTATGGTACCGCTAAGGCGTATAAGGTTTACGATAAATTAAAAACCAATAAACTTCTTGATAAGGATAGAAAAAGTGTTTTAAATGTTTTGACCGAATCCGAAAGAATTAAGTTTGAGGAAGTAAATAAAAATTTTGCAGATAAGGTTATTGCTGATTGCAAAAAGGAAAAAGTAAGGATTTTAACAATTGAGTCCGAGAATTTCCCAGAGCGCCTTAGAAATATTCCTTCGCCGCCATTGGTGCTTTTCTTCCGCGGCAATTTTCCTGATATTGATAATGAGCCAATATTTTGTATTGTTGGTCCACGCAAGGTGACGAAATTTGGCGCAAAGGCAGCATATTCGCTTTCATCGAGATTATCAAGAGCGGGATTTGTTATTGTTAGCGGCGGAGCATTGGGTTGTGACTCCTATGCTCATAAGGGCGCGCTCAAATACGGCGGTAAAACTATTGCAGTTCTTGGCTGTGGAATCGGTAGCAAATATCTTATGGAAAATGAAAAACTTCGAAGGTCTATCGAAAAGAGCTGCTGTATTATAAGCGAATATCCTCCTTATACACCTGCTAGCAAATTTACTTTTCCCGTTAGAAACCGCCTTATGTCAGGTTTGTCACTGGGTGTGGCAGTTATGGAAGCCAGCGAACATAGCGGCGCACTCATCACCGCAAAACACGCGGCGGAACAGGGTAGGGATGTTTTTGTAATACCGGGTAATCCTACTTTTAAATGTTATAAGGGCTCAAATGCTCTTTTGAGAGATGGAGCGAAGCCACTTTTAGATAGTTCTGATGTGTTTAGCGAATATATTTATCAGTTTGCCGATAAGATAAATATTGCAAAGGCCTTTGAAAAGGTTGAAAAACAGGAAAAAATTGAAAAAAATCAAAAAACTTTTATTAAAACCCTTTCAAATGAAGCCAAAATAGTATATAATTATTTAGATAAGCAAAAATTCACTGCCGATGATTTATTGGAATCGGGTCTAGATGATACCGCCCTGCTTTCCGCTCTTACAGAGCTTGAGATGGAAGGTGTTATCAAAGCCCAACCCGGCGGTGCTTATATATTAGATGAAAAGGAGTAAAGAAATGGCAAAACTCGTAATCGTTGAGTCACCAAGTAAAATCAAGAGTATTAAGAAATATCTTGGCGCTGAATATGATGTAATGGCATCCAAAGGTCATATTCGTGATTTGCCCAAATCAAAACTTGGCGTTGATGTTAATAACGATTTTAAACTCGATTATATAAATATGGCTGAGAAGAAGGAATTGATTCGTCAACTTAAAGAGGCCGCAGCTAACAGCGATGGTGTTCTTCTCGCAACCGACCCTGACCGTGAAGGTGAGGCGATTTCTTGGCATCTAGCCGATATACTGGGTCTCAATTTGAATGAAAAAAATAGAGTTTCCTTCAATGAGATTACCGAAAGAGCGGTTAAAGAGGGTATAAAGAATCCTCAACAGATTGATATAAATTTGGTTAATTCTCAACAAGCCCGTCGAGTTCTTGATAGAATTGTGGGTTATAAATTAAGTCCGTTCCTTTGGAAAAAGGTTAAGAGCGGTCTTTCTGCAGGTCGTGTGCAGACCGTTGCATTAAAACTCATAGTTGAGAAAGAGCGTGAAATTGAAAAGTTTGTTAGTGAGGAGTATTGGACTGTTGACGCCAAACTCGTAAGCGGCAGAAAATCCTTTGATGCTCACCTCTATGGTACCGCCAATGGCGATAAGCTTGATACCATAGTAAATGCCGAAACCGCAAATAAAATTGTTAGTGACCTTAATGATTGTGAATATATTGTTAGCGATATTAAAAAGGGTGTCCGTAATAAACAACCTGCGCCTCCATTTATCACTTCTACTTTGCAGCAGGAAGCATCCCGTAAACTCGGATTTACAGGTCAGCGCACAATGAAGATTGCTCAGCAGTTATACGAGGGTGTTGATGTGCATCATAGCGGCGTTACAGGTCTTATTACCTATATGCGTACAGATTCGCTTCGCATTTCAGAAGAGGCGAGAGCGGCTGCTAACGGTTATATAGCTCAAAGATTCGGTAACGATTATTTACCCGCTAAACCCCGTTATTTCAAAACAAAGAGCGGCGCTCAGGATGCTCACGAAGCCATCCGTCCCACAACAATTAACCTTACACCTGAGGATGTTAAGGATTCACTTACTGCTGAACAGTATAAGCTTTACAAACTTATTTGGGAGCGTTTCATCGCTTCTTTGATGGCTGCTTGTGTACAGGATACTGTTGCTGTTGATATTAATGCAGGGGATTACCTCTTTAAAGCAAACGGATATTCAGTCCGTTTTGATGGTTTCACTGTTCTTTACGAAGAGGGTAAGGATGATGATTCAAGCGATGGCGTAGCTCTTCCTGAAATGAGCGAAGGAGATATTCTCAAATTAAAGAGTTTGATACCCAATCAACACTTTACTCAACCCCCCGCAAGATATACCGAGCCAACCCTTATTAAAGCTCTCGAGGAAAACGGTATTGGCAGACCTTCTACCTATGCGCCGATTATTTCCAATATCTTGCAGAGAACTTATATTGAAAGGGATAAAAAATCCTTTAAGCCTACCCAACTCGGTATGGTTGTTTCCGATTTAATAGATGAATATTTCAAGAAAATCGTTGATGTTAAGTTCACTGCAGGTCTTGAAAAGAAACTTGATAAAATTGGCGCAGGTGAAATGTCCTGGATAGAAATGCTTCACGATTTCTATGGAGATTTTGATGTTCTCTATAAAAAGGCCGAGGATTCTCTTGTTGGTAAGAGAGTCAAGGTGCCCGATGAAGAAACCGATATTATCTGCGATAAATGCGGCAGAAAAATGATAGTGAAAAACGGTCGTTTCGGTAAGTTTTTAGCTTGTCCCGGTTATCCCGAGTGTAAAAATACAATGCCTGCCCCCGAAAATGAAATCAAGCAACCTTGTCCCAAGTGCGGCAGTAAGCTTATTAAAAAGGTTTCAAAAAGAGGCAATAAGTTCTACGGTTGCACCAATTACCCCGCCTGTGACTTTGCTTCTCCCGGTGTTCCTACTGGTGAACAGTGTAAAGAATGCGGCAGTTATATAATAAGCGGTCTTCGCGGCAGAAAGTACTGCATGAATTCCGAGTGTCCTTCGAGAAAGAAAAAATCTTCCGAGGATAAGAAATAATGAATAAGATAACTGTTATTGGCGCAGGTCTTGCAGGTTGTGAAGCGGCCAATACTATAACGAACTTGGGAGTATCGGTAGATTTAATCGAAATGAAGCCCATAAAAAAATCTCCCGCTCACCGTAGTGATAGTTTTGCGGAGCTTGTGTGTTCCAATTCCTTAAAGGCATCAAGAATCGATTCCGCCGCAGGTCTATTAAAGGAAGAAATGCGAAAGATGGGTTCGATTTGCCTTGAGGCCGCCGCAGTTTCTTCTGTTGCGGCAGGTGGCGCTTTAGCGGTTGATAGGGATATTTTTTCAAAGTACATCACCGATAAAATTAAAGCAAATCCCAATATCAATGTTATAAATGATGTTGTGGACGAAATACCCACAGACCGTATAACCGTAATAGCAACAGGTCCTCTTACAGATGGCGCTTTGGCAGAGAATATTAAAAAGGTTTCAAATTCGGAGCATTTAAGCTTCTTTGATGCGGCAGCGCCCGTGGTTATGGCGGATAGCATTGATTTTTCTAAAGCGTTTATTGCTTCCCGTTATGATGATAATGGGGGCGATTATATCAACTGTCCCATGAATAAAGAGGAATATACGGCATTTTATATCGAACTTATAAATGCCGAAGGCGCTTTGGTTCACGGCTTTGATAAACCGCTTACGGTATATGAAGGTTGTATGCCCGTTGAGGTTCTTGCTAAAAGAGGGGAAGATTCTATAAGATTTGGCCCCTTGAAGCCTGTGGGACTTCGCGACCCTAGGACAGGCCATAGGCCTTGGGCGGTCGTTCAACTGAGAAAAGAAAATTCTAAAGGCACTATGTATAATATGGTGGGTTTCCAGACCAATCTTAAATTTGGCGAACAGAAAAGGGTGTTTTCTATGATACCAGGTCTTGAGAATGCCGAGTTTGCCCGTTACGGTGTTATGCATAGAAACACATTTATTAATTCGCCCAAACTTTTAAACAGAAATCTTTCACTCAAAAGCAATGAAAATATCTTCTTTGCAGGTCAGATTTCGGGTGTAGAAGGTTATATGGAATCGGCATCATCAGGTATAGTTGCAGGAATTAACGCCGTTAGAAAATTAAAAGGGGAAGAGCCGCTTATTCTTCCCGAATTTTCAATGGTCGGCGCATTGCTTTCCTATATTTGCGATGATACTGTAACCGATTTTCAACCTATGGGCGCAAATTTTGGCGTTTTACCGCCTCTTGCTGAACATATAAGAGATAAGCGAGAGCGATATGCTGCTTTATCCCAGCGTTCACTTGATTGGTTTCGTGAAGAATTTAAATAATGTGAGGTAAAATTATGAGAATAGTTGTAGATGCTTTCGGCGGAGATAATGCTCCCGAACAAATTGTCATCGGCGCCGCTATTGCTTCATTTGAATATAAGGTTGATATTACTCTTACGGGTGACAAAGATATCATCGAGAAGGTTATAAAGGATAATAATATGTCCTTTTACGGCGACCTTAAAATCATACATACCAACGATGTGATTTCAATGCACGATGACCCCACAACCATTTTAAAAGCCCATAAAGATTCCTCTATGGGAATTGCATTTAAAGAACTTGTTGACGGCAATGCCGATGCTTTTGTATCCGCAGGTTCCACAGGTGCTATTGTTGTTGGCGGAACACTCATAGTTAAGAGGATAAAAGGTGTTAAGCGTCCTGCTATAGCGGCAACTCTTCCTTCGCCGAACGGTCACTATATGCTTATGGATATGGGCGCCAATGCAGAATGCCGCCCCGAAATGCTTAAACAGTTTGGTATTATGACTAATGTGTATTTACAGAATGTATGCGGCATTGAAAGCCCTAAAATCGGACTTCTTAATATCGGCGTTGAGGATACAAAGGGTGATGAATTGCGCCTTGAGGCATATAAACTTTTAAGTGAATCTGACCTTAACTTTATTGGTAATGTTGAGGCGCGCGATATGCCTAAAGGCGTTTGCGATGCCGTAATTACCGATGGATTTACAGGAAATGTAGCCCTTAAAATAATTGAAGGTACCGCAAGTACTTTATTCTCGATGATTAAAAAAGTGCTTTATAAGTCCCTTCCAAATAAACTTGCCGCTTTGGTTATTAAGAAAGATTTGTATTCGCTCAAGAGTATGATGGATAGTTCAGAGGTGGGCGGAGCATTACTTCTCGGCGTTTCAAAACCCGTTGTTAAAGCCCACGGAAGTTCTGATGCAAAGGCAATTAAAAATGCTATCCGTCAGGCCAAAACTTTTGCAGAAACCGATGTTATCGGAAAAATTGCAAGTAATTTAGAATAAAATTGTAGGATGTAAATATGTTATCGCTTGAAAGTAGATTAGGTTATAATTTTAATAATATTTCCTTGCTTAAAAATGCTCTTGTTCATACCTCTTATGCCAACGAAGTGAGAAACGGCGTTACTTCAAATGAGCGTCTTGAGTTTTTGGGAGATTCTGTTCTTTCACTCATAGTTTCTGACCATATTTTCAATAAATTTCCTAATATGCCTGAAGGGGAACTCACCCGTCTTCGTGCTTCACTTGTTTGCGAAAAAGCGCTATGCGGATTTGCAAGGGAGTTGGATTTAGGCCATTTTCTTTATCTTGGTAAAGGTGAAGATAAGGGCGGTGGAAGAGATAGAGATTCTATTCTTGCCGATGCTTTTGAGGCGGTTTTAGCCGCAATTTATCTTGACGGTGGTATGGATGCAGCAAAGAAGCATGTTATGAGATTTGTACTTCGCGAAATTGATGCCCACACCGAAGAAAATACCAAGGATTATAAAACCATTCTGCAAGAGATTATTCAGCGTAATCCCGAAGAAACGGTTTCATATATTCTTACCGCTTCAGAAGGTCCTGACCACGATAAGAGCTTTACGGTTGAGGTTCACCTTAATTCCAATGTTATCGGTGAGGGAACCGGAAAAAGCAAGAAACAGGCAGAACAGATGGCTGCAAAGCAAGCCCTTATTCTTATGGGTGAGCTTTAATGGGTCGTCACGCAAATATCTCTATTTTCGTTCCCCATATCGGTTGTCCCAACAAGTGCAGTTTTTGTAATCAGTGCCATATTTCAGGCGCATCTATAGCGCCTACGCCTGATGATGTTAAAAATGCTGTGTCTGTGGCAGTAAATTCTAAAAATTACAGTCACGAAAATACGGAAATCGCATTTTTTGGCGGCAGTTTTACCGCAATTGATAGAGAATATATGCTTTCGCTTTTAAAGGCGGCAAAGCCCTTTGTGGAAGATAAAAAGGTATCGGGCATCCGTATTTCAACCCGTCCCGATGCTATAGACACGGAAATTTTAAATCTTTTAAAAGAATATGGAGTTACCGCTATCGAGCTTGGCGCTCAGAGTATGAGCGATAAAGTTCTTGGAATGAATAATCGAGGGCATAAAAACGAAGATGTAAAAATCGCATCAAAACTTATAAAAGATTTTGGTTTTTCTTTAGGTCTTCAGATGATGACGGGACTTTACGGCTCGGATAATGATACAGATATCTTTACTGCAAAGGAAATAACAAAACTTGCTCCTGATACTGTAAGAATATATCCTACTATCGTTCTTAAGGATACTCGGTTAGCCGAACGTTATAATGACGGATTGTATACTCCTCAAACTGTGGATAACGCCGCAATTTTGTGCGGTAAACTCCTTAAAATATTTGAGGAAAGCAATATAAATGTGATAAGATTAGGTCTTCATTCTATTGAGGAAGATGCCTTTGTTGCAGGTCCTTGGCATCCCGCCTTCAGTGAAATTTGTCAGTCAAAGATGTTTTTTGAAAATGCAGTTTCAATGATGAAAGAAAAAGGGAAATATATAATTTTTGTTAATAAATCCTCTGTTTCCAAAATGATAGGTCAGAACAGAGAAAATATGGATAAACTTAAAGAATTGGGTTTTGTTTGTAGCGTTAAAACAGATGAAACTTTAGATAAAAATGATATGAGAGTTGAAGGTGAAAAACTTTGCTTTTAAGTTCAATTCAGGTTCAGGGATTTAAATCTTTTGCGGATAAAACAACCCTTAAATTCGGCAAGGGCATTACTGCAGTCGTTGGTCCTAACGGAAGCGGTAAAAGTAATATTGCCGATGCAGTCAGATGGGTTTTGGGTGAGCAGTCAACCAAATCGCTTCGCGGTCAATCTATGGAGGATGTTATCTTCGGCGGTACCGATACCCGTCGCCCCCACGGATTTTGCGAGGTTACTTTAAATATCGATAATACCGACCGCTCCCTTAATTTCGATAATGATTTTGTGTCTATCACCAGAAGATACTACCGTTCTCACGAAAGCGAATATCTTATAAATAATGTTACTGTACGCCTTAAGGATGTGCACGAGCTTTTTATGGATACAGGTCTTGGCCGTGACGGTTATTCTATGATAGGTCAGGGTAAAATTGATAATATTATAAGTTCAAAATCCAATGAACGCAGAGATATTTTTGAAGAGGCATCAGGTATTTCTAAATACCGTTATAGAAAAGGCGCCGCCGAATCAAAGCTTACCGCCGCAGAAGATAATCTTTTGCGCCTTAAGGATATAATGGACGAGCTTGAATCTCGCGTTGGTCCACTTGCTGAGCAGAGCAAAAAAGCCGAGCGCTTTTTAGAGCTTGCCGCTGATAAGAAACAGCTTGAAATCAGTCTTTGGATGTATACTCTTAATAATTCCAAGGATGCTCTTCGTGCGCAGGAAAGCAAAATTGCCGCCGCCCAGCTTCAGTATAAAGAAATTGAAGATGCATTAAGCGATTTTGATGCCAAAGCTGAGGAAAATTCCCGTGAGTTTGCAAGAATTACCGAGGAAATCGAAAATCAGCGCAATCTCATTTCCTCATCTAATGAAGAAATCGTTAAATTGAACGGTGATATTTCGGTTATCAATAACGATATTACCCACAATAACGAGTCTATTGACCGCCTCAAAAACGAAATTGCTCAGCTTGATAGTACAGATAGCGCCGCCAAGGAAGAAATTGCCTTAAAGCGTCGTCTTGCCGATGAAAAAACTGAAGCCGTAAATGTTATTAAGGAAAAATTAGAAGCCCTTGAAACCGAACTTGCAGGTCTATTAAGTGATAGCGAGAATATTTCACGTCAGATTGAACAACAAATTATAGAACTTAATAGATTAACTGCTGAAAGTTCTGACTGTAAGGTTCTTATGATGACCTCTAAAACTGCGGTTGATGAAATAACCGCCAGAGGAAATATTGTTGACCAGTTAATAGAACAATGCATTAAGGAAAAGGAAGCTATTGATAAAGAACTTTACGAAACCAATGAACTCTTTAAAACGGTCGAAGAAAATATAACTTCATACAATAATACCATAAAGGGTTATGAGCTTCGTTTTGCTAATCGCAAAGAAACTGTTGAAAATTTACAGCAAAAGGTTAATGAACTAAATCTTGATATCGAGGCCAAAAAGCGCCGAGTTCAGATACTTGTTGACCTTGAAAAGAATATGGAAGGATTCTCTCACGCCGCCAAAGCGGTTATGGCAGAATCCGATAAGGGTACACTTCGTGGTATATACGGACCTGTATCAAAGCTTATTTCGGTTGATAAAAAATATAGCGTTGCCATTGAAACAGCTCTTGGAAATGCTATTCAGAATATTGTCGTTGAGAATGAAGCAAATGCAAAGGCGGCTATTAACTTCCTTAAATCAGCGAATGCAGGTCGCGCTACCTTTATGCCTGTTTCCTCAATGAAAGCGAGAGATTTTAAGGAAGACGGCGTAGACGGTGTTTACGGTTTTGTAGGCATTGCTTCAAACCTTGTTAAAGTTGATAATAAATACGGCGAAATTATACGCTATCTTTTAGGCGGTACCGTTGTAAGTGAAGATATTGATTCTGCCGTTAATATCGCTAAAAAGTATAACTATCGTTTTAAGGTTGTATCCCTCGACGGTCAGGTTATCAATCCTGGCGGCTCACTTACAGGTGGCTCACTTGTTAAACATGCAGGTCTTCTTTCGAGAGGCGCAGATATTGAAAATATCAATAAGGACATTGAAAAACTTATCGAAAAGGAAAAGAATGTCCGCAAGGATTTAGATGAAGCAATAAGTGAACTCTCTTGTGTAGAGGCAGATATTACAGCAGTTAAGGCAGACCTTATAACTGCAAACGAGGATAGAATAAGAACTATTGCCGAACTTAAGCGCCTTGAGGAATTACTTGCCAATAATACTGCAACCCTTGAAGATTTAACATCAGAAAAAGAGAACGGTGATGAAAAAACAGCCGCTTTAAATATTCAGTATAAGGAAGCCGAGATAAAAATTTCAGAAATTGAAAACGCCAAAACTGCTATTCAAAATGATATTGACAGTATGACAGGCGGCAGGGATAATATTGCTGAAAGACGCGAAGCGCTTTCAAATGATATAACTTCCGCAAAAATGCAGATAATAGAAGGTGAGAAGGATGCTCAGCTTCTTATTACCAATGCTAATGACCTTGAGTCTGCCATTGGCAGTCGCGCAGAAAGAACGGCGGCCATAGAATCAGAAATAGCGGCTTTGCAGTTTAAAAATGAACAGTTGCTTCAGGATATAAATGCAACCAAGGATGAAATTGATAATTTAGGTTTAAAAATCAAAGAGTGCAATGATACCATTGCCGCTTTGATGAACAAGCGCAATGAAACCGAGAAAAACGGCGTAGCACTTCGTGTTTCTGAAAGAGAAAGAACGGGTGAACGCGAAAGAATCGGTGGAGAAATCGCCCGTCTTAGCGAGCGTAAGGAGATTATGGTCAAGGAGTATGACGATGTTATCCGTCAACTCTATGATGAATATCAGCTTACCAAGAGCGAGGCAGAAGAAATTGCCGTAGAAATTGAGAAACCTGCCGAAGCCAAAAAGAATTTGGCAGAGGTTAAATCAAAAATTCGTTCTCTCGGTCACGTTAATGTTTCGGCGATTGAAGAATATAAAGAGGTTAAGGAGCGTTATGACTTTATGAAGGGTCAGATTGATGACCTTGAAGCATCAAGAACTGAACTTCATAAGCTTATTAACCAGCTTACCGCTCAAATGCAGGAGCTCTTTATCGTTGGATTTAATAAAATTAATGAAAACTTCACTAAGACCTTCCGTGATTTGTTTGGCGGCGGCTCGGCGTGTCTTAAACTCAGTGACCCCGATAATATTCTGGAGAGCGGCATTGATATTGAAGCCCGCCTACCCGGTAAAAATGTTCCTAGTCTTGACGGACTTTCGGGCGGTGAAAAGGCGCTTGTTGCTCTTTCAATTTATTTCTCAATTATGCAGGTAAATGCTCCTCCGTTTTGTTTCTTAGATGAGGTTGATACCGCCCTTGATGATATCAATGTTGATAGATTCGCCGATTATATGAAGCGTAGCGAATTCCAGACACAGTTTATATGCGTAACCCACAGAAGAGGTACAATGGAAGCTGCTGATATGCTTTACGGCGTTACAATGCAGGAAAAGGGCGTTACAAAACTTTTGGAACTCAATGTTTCAGAACTTGAAAAGAAGCTTCTTGCGGAAAATCAAGGAGCATAATAGTTATAGTTTTAAATGCTTTGGCTAATTTGGTGATTAAATGGGATTTTTCAGTAAAATTAAAGCGGGTTTGCAGAAAACCAAGCAATCGATTTCCGATGGCGTAACAAGTTTAATTAATAGTTTTACAAAGATTGATGAAGAACTTTTTGAAGAACTTGAAGAGTTACTTGTTATGTCAGATATAGGGGTTAAAACCTCGGTGGAAATTTGCGATATTTTAAGAAGTAAAATAAAAGAGCAGGGAATAACCGACCCCAAGCAAATCAAAACGCTTATGCGGGATATTATTATTGATATGTTGGGCGAAGATGATGGTTTGCACCTTGATACAAAACCTTCGGTTATCTTGGTTATCGGTGTTAACGGCGTTGGAAAAACCACTTCTATAGGTAAAATTGCCGCTGGCTTAAAGGCGCAGAATAAAAGTGTTTTATTAGGCGCTGCCGATACCTTCAGGGCTGCCGCTATTGACCAGTTAGGTATATGGGCCGAAAGGGCAGGAGTGCCTATGGTTAAAAGTGTCGAGGGCACAGACCCCGCTTCCGTCGTGTTTGATACAATTACTTCTGCTAAGGCCAAGGGCGCAGATGTTATCATCTGTGATACTGCAGGCCGACTTCACAATAAGAAAAACCTTATGGATGAACTTGCTAAAATTAACCGCGTAATAAAAAGAGAATTACCCGATTCAAGTGTGGAAACCTTATTGGTGCTTGATGCGGCAACAGGACAAAACGCAGTAAATCAAGCAAGAGAGTTTAAGAATGTTACCGATATTTCGGGAATTATTTTAACGAAGCTTGATGGTACTGCCAAGGGCGGTATTGTGGTTGCAATTCATAATGAACTTTCAATTCCCGTTAAATTCATTGGTGTCGGCGAGGGCATTGATGACCTCCAACCCTTTAAAGCTACCGAATTTGCCGATGGAATTTTTGATGGTGAGGAACAATAATGAAAATATTTATTGCTACTAAAAATCAAAAGAAATTAAAAGAGCTTGAAAGAATTCTTATTCCTATGGGTTTTGAAGTTTTAAGTCAAAAGGATTATATCGAAGAATTTCCCGATGTTGAAGAAAACGGTACAACCTTTGAGGAAAACGCCATAACAAAAGCTATGGCGGGACTTAAAAATACAGGGCTCATTTCGGTTGCCGATGATTCGGGTATTTGTGTGGATTTCCTAGGCGGCGCCCCCGGAATATATTCAGCCAGATATTCGGGCGAGCACGGTGACGATGAAACCAATAACGATAAACTTTTAAGTGAGCTTTCGGGTGTGCCCGAAGATAAGCGTACGGGTAGATATGTAGCGGCTATTGCTTGTGTATTTCCCGATGGTAGAAGGTTTACAGTTCGCGGTGAATGTGAGGGTAAAATCGGGTTTGAGCGTGTTGGAACCAAAGGATTCGGTTATGACCCGTTATTTATTAGTGAGCTCGGTTGCTTTGGTCTTTTATCCGATGAGGAAAAGGATAGCATAAGCCATAGAGGTAAAGCCCTCAGGTTATTCAAAGAAAAATTAAAAGAGTATATAAAAGAGGAAAAGAAATGTTAAATAGTAGACAAAGAGCGCAGCTTCGCGGTATGGCAAATTCCTACGAAACCATCTTTCAGGTGGGAAAGGGCGGAATAAATGAGCAACTTTTAAAACAGGTTGATGAGGCCCTTGAGGCAAGAGAACTTATTAAACTTCGCACCCTTGAAAATTCTCCCGAAACCTCAAGAAGTGCGGCTGATGAAATTGCCGAGAAGGTAGGAGCGGATGTTGTTCAGGTTATCGGCTCAAGATTTATACTATATCGCGAAAGCAAGGATAATAAAACAATAAAATTGGTGAAATAAATGTCAAAAATAGCGGTTTTCGGCGGTACATTTAACCCATTTCATATAGGTCATTATAAAATACTTGAATGCCTTTGCGGTTTGGATTTTATTGATAAGATATTTTTATTGCCCGATAAAATTCCGCCTCATAAGGTTTGCGATTATATGCCCCTTGATAAGCACAGAATAGAAATGTGTGAGATTATCTGCGGGGAATTTTCTAAGGCGCAGTTGTGCCTTATTGATTTTGAACGAGAGGGAAAAAGTTATACTGTTGATACTATTAAAGCACTAAAAGAAAAATATCCTGAGGATGACTTTTATTTCGTCATCGGCGGCGATATGCTAAGTACCCTTGATGAATGGTATAACTATGAAGAGCTGATTCGGGAAGCTTCATTTATTGCATTTGAAAGGGAGTCTGTTGAAGGCTTCGAAAAAGAACTTAGGAAATATAAAAATATGGGCGCCGAAATTGTCCCCGTGTTTGTGGATATTCCGGATGTTTCTTCAACTGATTTTAGAAATAATCCCGATAAAACTTTATTACCGCAAAAAATTTATGATTATATAATCGAAAAAGGAATTTATAATGTCAGACAATAATTTAGAAAAATATAAAGCGTTACTCCAAAAACGGCTTACGCCTAAACGATACCACCATTCACTATGTGTTGCCGATGAAGCTAAGAGATTAGCGAAAAAATACGGCGCAGATAGTGAAAAAGCGTACCTTGCAGGACTTCTCCACGATGTGACAAAAAACGCAACCGAAGAAGAACACTTGAATATATTCGATACCTTTGGTATAATGCTAAACAGTATTGAAAGAACTACAGAAAAACTGTGGCACGCAATGTCAGGCGCGGCTTATGTAAAATATGTACTTCATATTGAAGACGAGGAAATATATGACGCTATCAGATACCATACAACAGCCAAAGCTAATATGTCACTTTTGTCTTTGATACTTTATCTTGCGGATTTTACATCTGCCGATAGAGATTATGAGGATGTTGATGTTATGAGAACGCTCGTGGATAAATCACTTGATGAAGCGTTAATTTATGCTCTTAGCTACACCATAAAAGAGATAGTTGATAAGGGTGGAGCGCTTCATCTCGATACTATAAACGCATACAATGAAACCGTTCTGAAAGGAAATTTAAATAATGGAAACTGAGAAAATCATAAAAATTGCGGCTAATGCCTTAAATTCCAAAAAAGCAAAGGAGCTAAAATGCATTAAGGTTGAAGAATTAACATCCTTTGCGGATTATTTCCTTATTGCAACTGCAAATTCATCAACCCAGGTTCGCGCTTTTTGTGATGAGGTTGAGGATAGATTAAGCGAAGAAGGCTTGCCGCCTCACCACATTGAAGGCAGAGCGACAGGTTGGCTTGTGCTTGATTATAATACCGTTATTGTTCATATTTTCACTCCCGACCAAAGAGAGTTTTACGGACTTGATAATATGTGGAAAGACGGTACAGAAATAGATTTAAGCGGCATTCTTGACCAAGCGGAAGGAGATTAATTATGAAATACAATTATACTGATATAGAGAAAAAATGGCAGAAAATCTGGGATGATAATCAGACATTTGCTGCAAAGGATGATTATACACTTCCTAAATTTTTTGGTCTTGTAGAATTTCCTTACCCTTCAGGTCAGGGACTTCATGTTGGCCATCCCCGTTCATATACAGCCCTTGATATCGTAAGCCGTAAAAAGCGTCTTGAGGGATATAATGTGCTTTATCCTATGGGTTGGGATGCTTTCGGTCTTCCTACCGAAAACTTTGCTATAAAGAATCATATCCATCCTGCAAAGGTAACGGAGGATAATATCGCAAACTTTAAGCGTCAGTTAAAATCTTTAGGATTTTCTTTTGACTGGGTGAGAGAGATAAATACCACCGACCCTGATTATTATAAATGGACTCAGTGGATTTTCCTTCAGCTTTTCAAAAAAGGTCTTGCATACAAAAAAGAAATGTCGGTTAACTGGTGTACCTCCTGTAAGTGCGTTCTTGCTAACGAAGAGGTTGTTAACGGCGTTTGTGAGCGTTGCGGCAGTGAGGTTGTTCACAAGAATAAGAGTCAGTGGATGCTTAAAATTACCGAGTATGCCGATAAGCTTTTAGACGGACTTGATGAGGTTGACTTTATCGACCGCGTTAAAACCCAGCAGAGAAACTGGATTGGTAGGTCTTACGGTACTCAGGTTAAGTTTAAAACCAATATCGGCGATGAATTCGAAATTTTCACCACCCGCGCAGATACACTTTTCGGCGTTACATATATGGTAATGTCACCTGAACATCCCTTGATTGAAAAGTGGTCCGATAAAATCACTAACATTGATGAGGTTAAGGCATATAAAGAGGCCGCCGCTAAAAAATCCGATTTTGAAAGAACGGAGCTTTCTAAAGAGAAGACAGGTGTTAAGCTTGAAGGCGTTGTTGCAATTAACCCTGTAAATAATAAAGAAACACCCATCTTTATTTCTGATTATGTTCTTATTTCTTACGGTACAGGCGCCATTATGGCTGTACCCGGTCACGATACCCGTGACTTTGAATTTGCCAAGGCATTTGGCCTTCCTATAATTGAGGTTGTTTCGGGCTCTGATACCGATATTAACGAAAAGCCCTATATTGAGTGCGATAAGGGTATATTGGTTAACTCCGATTTCCTTAACGGTTTAAGCGTTGAAGAAGCCAAAAAGGCAATGCAAGAGTGGTTAACTAAAAAGGGAATTGGCGAAATAAAGACAAACTTTAAGCTTCGTGATTGGGTTTTCTCCCGTCAGAGATATTGGGGCGAACCCATTCCTATGATTTATTGTGAAAAATGCGGTTGGGTGCCAATGGATGAGAGCGAGCTTCCCTTAATGCTTCCCGATGTTGATTCCTATGAGCCCACCGATAACGGTGAATCCCCCTTGGCTACTATGAGCGACTGGGTTAAAACTACCTGTCCTCATTGCGGCGGCGAAGCAAAGAGAGAAACCGATACAATGCCTCAGTGGGCAGGTTCTTCCTGGTATTTTCTTCGCTATTGCGACCCTAAAAATAATGAGGCATTAGCTTCTAAAGAAGCTCTCGAATATTGGGGACCTGTTGACTGGTATAACGGCGGTATGGAGCATACAACTCTTCACCTTCTTTATAGCCGTTTCTGGCACCATTTCTTATATGATATCGGCGTTGTTCCAAACAAAGAGCCCTATGCAAAGCGTACCAGTCACGGTATGATTTTGGGTGAAAACGGCGAAAAGATGTCCAAGTCCCGTGGTAATGTTGTTAACCCCGATGATATCGTAAGGGATTACGGTGCCGACACTATGCGTGTTTACGAAATGTTTATTGGTGACTTTGAAAAGGCGGCTCCTTGGAGTCAAGCATCAATTAAAGGTAGCAAGCGTTTCCTTGAAAAAGTATTCTCACTTAGCGATAATGTTATTGATGGCGATGAGTATAGAAAAGAACTTGAAACCGAGTTTCATAAAACCATCAAAAAAGTAAGTGAAGATATAGAAAATCTCAAGATGAATACCGCTATTGCGGCATTAATGTCGTTATTTAATGCTATTTCCGCAACAGGAAAGGTAAACAAAGCAGAACTTAAGGCCTTTATTACATTACTTAATCCCTTCGCACCTCACTTGACTGAGGAAATGTGGGAATTAAACGGTTTTGACGGTATGCTTAATGAGGCAAAATGGCCTGTTTATGATGAGGCGAAATGCGTAGATTCATCTGTTGAAATCGCCGTTCAGGTTAACGGAAAAATCAGAGCAAGAATTAATGTTGCCGCCGATATTTCTGCTGATGATGCAATAGCGCTTGCTAAAGAAGAAGCTGCAGTTAAGGCCGATATCGAAGGCAAGAATATCATTAAAGAACTTTATATTCCTAAACGCTTGGTAAATATTGTTGTGAAATAAAAATTATTGACAATAAACCAAAAAAAATATATAATTATTAAGGTGATTCACCTACAACTAAACCCTGTCAAAAAATGACGGGGTTTTGTTATTAAAATAATAAGGAGGAGGATTTTTTGTGGAAGAACAGATAATTGAAATGATAGAAGGCAAAAAGTTCGGGTTACTTAAAGAAACCCTTTCCGAAATTAATCCTGCCGACTTAGCTCCGATTTTTGAAGAAATAACAGAAAAAGATATTCCTGTTATATTCCGTATTTTGCCCAAAGAACTTGCGGCAGAGGTTTTTGTTGAAATGGATAGCGATATGCAGCAGTTCCTCATTGAAGCGTTTAGTGATAAAGAGCTTCGAGAGGTTATGGATGAGCTTTTTATGGATGATACCGTTGATATCATTGAAGAGATGCCCGCCAATGTTGCAAAGCGTATTTTAAAACAAACCAATGCCACCACCAGAAAAATGATAAATCAACTCCTCGCATATCCCGAGGATAGCGCGGGTAGTATTATGACTACCGAGTATATCGACCTTGAGAAGAATATGACGGTGGATGAGGCCTTCGATAGAATCAGAAAAATTGGCTTTGAAAGCGAATCTATTTATACTTGCTATGTTACCGATAGGCGCCGTAAACTTTTAGGTATTGTTTCGGTAAAAGATTTGTTACTTAATCCAAAGGATTGCCTTATTGATGATATTATGGATGAAAATATCATCTTTGCAAATACTCTTGACGATAAAGAGGATGTTGCTTTACAGTTTGAAAAGTATGACCTTTTGGCAATTCCAGTGGTTGATAAGGAAAATCGTCTTGTTGGTATTGTTACGGTTGACGATGCTATCGATGTTATGCAAGAAGAGGCATCGGAAGATATCGAAAAGATGGCCGCTATTTTGCCTAGTGAAAAGACCTATCTTAAAACAGGCGTTTTTGAAACCTTCAAAGCCAGAATTCCTTGGCTTTTATTCCTTATGATTTCGGCAACCTTTACGGGCGCTATTATTTCAAGTTTTGAATCAAAGCTTACTGCTTGTCTTGCCCTTATTGCCTTTATTCCCATGCTTATGGGAACGGGCGGTAATTCGGGAAGTCAGTCATCTGTTACCGTAATCCGTGCAATTTCTCTTGGCGATATTGATTTTTCCGATATCTTTAGAGTTATTTGGAAAGAATTAAGGGTTTCTGTCGTTTGCGGTGTTGTTTTGGGTATTGTTAATTTTGTTAAGATGTATTTAGTAGATTATTTATGGCTTAACAACTTTGACCCCGGCGTAGAAATAATGGAAATCATTGCGGTATGTTTAACCCTTGTTATTGTCGTTATTGTAGCAAAGCTTGTGGGAACTATACTTCCTATTGTTGCTAAAAGGTTTGGCTTTGACCCTGCAGTTATGGCAAGCCCCCTGGTTACTACGATTCTTGATGCGGTATCCTTGATTATTTATTTCAGCATTGCTGCTGCGCTTCTTGGTATATGAATATAATTTATAGAGATGAAGATATAATTGTTTGTGTAAAGCCCTACGGTGTGCTTTCCGAGAGTGACAGCAGGGGTAGTGAAAGCGCAATTGATATATTAAAGGAAATTGCAAATTCAAATGTTTATCCCGTTCACCGCCTTGATAAAACCACGGGCGGTGTTATGGTATTTGCCTTGAATTCTACTGCTGCCGCTAATCTATCGGCTCAAATAACTAAAGGCGAATTTAATAAAGAGTATCTTGCTGTAATTAAAGGCGAACCTCAAGAAGCAGGAAATCTTAAAGACCTTCTTTATTTTGACCGAAGGAAGAATAAGTCCTATGCCGTTAAAAGAAAAAGGGCAGGGGTGAAAGAAGCGGAGCTTGAATATACCTTAATTGAAAGCAAAAAAATAAAAGAGAGCGAATGCTCTCTTGTTAAAGTTAAACTTGTGACGGGGCGCACTCACCAGATAAGAGTTCAGTTTGCAAGCAGGGGGATGTCTCTTTGCGGCGACCGCAGATACGGTGGCATTGGTATTTGTCAAAATATAGCTCTATGGTCCTATTCTTTGAGTTTTCGTCACCCGACAAATAAAGAGGTGTTAAATTTTACCGCGCCGCCTCAAAACGAAATTTTTGAATATTTTAGCATATAAAAACTCCGAGTTGCCTCGGAGTTTTAATTTTTATCTTCTTTTCTTTAAGACCTTCATAATTTCGCTAAAGGGAATTATGAGTAGTGAAAGAACGAGAGTTAAAATAAACTGCTTTCCCTTAAGTGCTGCAAGACCAAAAACAGCGCCAATAGGAGTAATGGAAAGTATTGTTATTACCAAAATTGTAGCAAGGGTGGAAATTGCAAAGAAGGATTTGAAATTATATTCTGCGGTGAAAACCGAGCCCTTTGTACGAACATTAACGCAGTGGAAAATCTGAGTGAAGCTCAGAGTTGCAAAGGTCATAGTAGCTGCATAGTCTAGTCCTTGTACTTTGCCTATACTGAAAGCAACGATGCCTAAAATAACCATAAATGCGCCGTCTAAAAGGGTTGAAATTAATGTATGGTTATCAAAAATTCTGCCGAGCAATGATGATGGCTTTTTAGACATTACGGAAAGCTCTGACCTTTCTGTAGCGAGCGCCATAATGGGAACACAGTCGGTAAGAAGATTTATAAGAAGTAAAATTGCAGGGGTGAGGGGACTTACACCGAAAATAATGAGTGCAATAATATATACAAGTAGCTCTGCAAGATTGCAAGTAAGCATATAGGAAACGGCGTTTTGAATATTTGCAAATAGACCGCGGCTTTCTCTTATGGCTGTAACAATGGCGGAAAAACTATTGTTTTCGATAACTAAATCTGCGTTGCCTTTTGCTACATCGGCGCCGTGTTTGCCCATAACACAACCGATATCTGCGGCGGCAAGGGCATCTGCATCGTCCATACTGTCACCCGTAACAGCAACCATTTCGCCCTTTTGTTGCCAAGCTGAAATAATTCTAATTTTATCTTCGGGGGAAACTCTGGCATAGACGGAGAATTTCTCAATATTTTCAAATAATTCTTCATCGGAAAGTTGGGCAAGCTCCGCTCCCGAAATGGCCTCGGTACCATCCCTTAAAACGCCTATTCTTCTTGCAACCGCCTTGGCGGTAAGAAGATTATCGCCCGTTATCATAATAGTTCTGATATCAGCGCTGTTGCAGATTTCGATACCATCTATTGCATCTGCCCGAGGCGCATCGTCAAAACCTAAAAGACCTACGAAAATAAGATTATTTTCTATATCCTCGGGATTAGGATTTGCGGGAATTTCATTTAGGGGTTTCATTGCTATAGCGATAACTCGCAAGGAATCACTTGTGAATTCATCATTAATTTTATGAATCGTTTCGCTGTTGCAGTTGATGCACTTGTCGGCAATTGCTTCGACGGCTGCTTTAATGATCGCAACGGGACGTCCCTCAATCATATTAATACTGGTCATTGTTTTACGGCTTGCATCAAAGGGGATGGTGCAAAGTCGGGGATAAAGTTCTTCGAATTCACTTTTACCCTTCGAATTATATGTTATTGATGCATTTTCAATGGCTTTTTCCGTTGAATCGTTTTGGAGGGTCGAGCAAAGAGCCGCAAGTTTAATCACAGTAGCACTCTTTTCGGTGATTTCGTCGCTTTCGGAATCGAAGACTGTATCACCGTCAAATATCTTTTTGAGAGTCATTTTATTTCGGGTGAGGATGCCTGTTTTATCGGAGCAGATAACAGTAACCTTGCCCACAGCTTCAATAGCTTCCGCCTTTTTAATAACAATATTGTCTTTAATAATTCGTTGAATACCAAGAGCTAGTATAAATCCCGAAATTGCGGTGATGCCTTCGGGAATGGCCGCAACAGCTAAAGCAATAGAATTTAAAAGAGCGGTTATCGTCAAAACGGCAAATTGTCCTTCGGCATTTATGTTTATAATGAACTGAATAATAAATGTGAGAGCGCATACAACCCAAATAGCTGTTGCGGATATTTTAGAAATGGAGTGAAGGGCGTTTTCTATAGGCATTGTATCTGCGCCCGTTTGATTGATAATGGTTTCGTTTCTGCCGATTTCGGTATTTACACCTGTTTCAACTACTACGGCCTTTGCGCTTCCGTGAGTAACACTGCAACCTGCATATACCATATTAAGTCGTTCGGATACAGGGGTTATATCCTCAAAAACCTCATCGGCTCTTTTATCAACAGGAATATTAACACCTGTAAGAACAGATTCATTACATCTGAAATTATTAACTTCAATAAGTCGTGCATCTGCAGTGATATAATCGCCTTCATTAAGGATTAGTATATCACCGGGCACCAAATCGTATGAGTGAATTTGCCGTACAGTTCCTTCGCGTAAAACCGTTGCCTTGGGGTTGGTGGCATTTTTTAAATCATCAAGGGCTCGGTTTCCTCTGAAAAGATTAAAGGCAATTACACCTGAATTTAAAAGAACTATGGCGATTACAAGAAGGGGAGAAGCGGGATTTTCCATCTTGTAGATTAAAGAAATTATCAGAGAAATAATACAAATTATAAATAAGGATACGGTAAGCTTGCTTTTAAGTCCTGAAAGAAAAATCTTGCCGAAAGAATCTCTTTTTGTTTCATTCGTAAGGTTTTTGCCATATTCTTCGGCTCGGAGTTCCGCAACGCCGTTGGCAAGACCTTTGCTTTCATCTACAGACAATTCTTTAAGTACATCCGACTTATCTGAACTGTGCCAAATCATTTTATCACTCCATTTATTTGATAAATCTTATATATAATACTATATTTTAGTGGAAATTTCAATAAAAAATTAGCCGCACTCTTTAGAGTGCGGCATAATCATAATTAATAGATAGGGAACTTTTCGCAAAGTTCAATAACCTCTTTTGTGATACGCTCTTTTGTACCCTCAAAATCGGTCATTGTATCGTAAATGAAATCGGCTATTTTAGTCATTTCGGGCTCCTTGAAACCTCTTGTTGTAACGGCAGGTGTACCAATACGAAGACCGCTTGTAACAAAGGGACTGTTGGGGTCGTTGGGAATGGTGTTTTTATTTGCGGTAATGTGTACTTCGTCGAGTCGGTGTTCGAGCTCTTTACCTGTAATATTGAAATCGGTTAATTTGAGGAGCATAAGGTGATTGTCCGTACCGCCGGAAACAAGTTTAACACCCTTATCTTGAAGATTTTTGCTCAAAGCTGCCGCATTGATGGCAACCTGTTTTTGATAATACTTAAATTCATCGGTAAGTGCTTCACCGAAAGCAACGGCTTTAGCGGCGATAATATGCATTAAAGGTCCACCCTGAGTTCCGGGGAAAATGGCCTTATCGATTTTCTGAGCCAAATCCGCAGTGCAAAGTATCATACCGCCTCTGGGACCGCGTAAGGTCTTATGGGTGGTGGTTGTAACAACGTGAGCATAAGGAACAGGGGAGGGATGAACGCCTGCGGCAACAAGACCTGCAATATGCGCCATATCAACCATTAAGTATGCTCCAACTTCATCGGCAATTTCTCTGAATTTTTTGAAATCAATAATTCTTGAATATGCGCTTGCGCCTGCAACAATTAATTTTGGTTTGCACTCAAGAGCGATGCGTCTAACCTCATCGTAATCTATCATTTCGGTTTCATCGTTAAGACCATAGGGTACAACGTTAAAGTACTTACCCGAAATATTAACAGGTGAACCGTGAGAAAGGTGACCGCCCTGCTGAAGATTCATACCCATAACCGTATCACCGGGATTTAAAAGAGCAAAGAAAACGGCGAGATTTGCACTTGCGCCACAATGGGGCTGAACATTGGCGTGTTCTGCGCCAAAGAGCTTTTTGGCTCGCTCTCTTGCTATTTCTTCAACTATATCAACGCATTGGCAACCACCGTAATATCTTTTGGAGGGGTAACCTTCGGCATATTTATTGGTAAGTACTCCGCCGGCCGCTAGTAAAACCGCCTTTGAAACAATATTTTCAGAAGCAATAAGTTCAATATTATGGCGCTGACGGGCAAGTTCTTTATCGCAAGCCGTAGCAACCTCACTGTCAAAACTGCTTAATTCTTCAAAAAAATTCATAAATTTACTCCTCAAATATATTTTAGTATAATATAACACTTTAAATCGTTAAAGTCAATGGAAATTTTAAATAAACAGAGTAAATATAAATTTCGAATATTTTTATGCAAAATCTTGCAAAATATGCAAATATATAGTATAATAAATCTGTATATTTGCGAAAGTTGGTGCCCTATGACAAGAAAGCAAGCCAGAGAAGAAACATTTATTCTTGTTTTTGAAAAGGAATTCAATGATGAGTCGGTTGAAACCCTACTTGAAATTAACGAGCAGGTTCGTGATATTGTCGCTGATGATTATATTAAAGATACCTTTCGCGGCGTTTTTGAGCGCCTTTCGGAAATCGATGAATGTATTTCCCTGAATGCAAAGGGTTGGAGTATAAAACGAATTTCGAAGGTCGCCCTTGCAGTTTTGCGTCTTGCTATCTACGAGATGAAATTTGTTGATAGCATACCCGTTTCTGTTTCCATAAACGAGGCAGTAGAATTATGCAAAAAATATGCTACTAAAGATGACTCTGCATTTGTAAACGGAATTCTTGCTACGGTTGCCAAGGCCGATGAATAATAATGTTTTAACGGTCAGGCAGTTAAACCTCTATGTTAAGTCGCTGCTCGAAAGTGATTCTCGCTTGGTTTATACTGCGGTGACAGGTGAAATTTCTAATTTTAAAAATCATTATTCCAGTGGCCATTGGTATTTCACCCTTAAGGACAAAGACGCGTCCATAAAAGCGGTAATGTTTAAAGGCAGCGCGGCAAGGGTGAAATTCATACCAAGTGACGGGATGCTCGTCACAGTGAGGGGAAGGGTTTCTCTTTACGAAAAGGATGGCCAATATCAGTTCTACGCTGAGGAAATGTATGAAGCGGGGGAAGGCGACCTTGCCCTCCAATTTAAAATGATGAAGGAAAAACTTGAAAAAGAGGGGCTTTTTGATATAGAGAGCAAACGCCCACTCCCAAAGTTTCCTAGAAAAATTGCCGTTATTACTTCGAATACAGGTGCGGCTGTTCAGGATATGATAAATATTCTCGATAGAAGATATCCCGTTTGTGAGATAGTTATGTGTCCTGTGTCGGTACAAGGTGAAAACGCTGTACCCGATATGCTTAAAGCACTTAATAGGGTTTATACGCTTTCTGATATTGATACCATTATAATCGGTCGCGGCGGCGGTTCTGCCGAGGATTTAAACGCCTTTAACAGCGAGGCACTGGCCCGAAAAATTTATGAATCGCCCATACCGGTGATTTCTGCAGTTGGTCATGAAACTGATTTTACAATTTGTGATTTTGTTGCTGATAAACGGGCCGCAACTCCTTCGGAAGCGGCAGAACTTGCAGTACCCGATATTTTAAAACTTAAAGCAGATTTAGAAAAAATTGAAAATACGATGAAAAATGCATTTTTATCTAAATATGAAATTGCTGCATTAAAACTATCTGCTTTAATGTCTTTGAGGGCTTTTACGAATCCAAATGCTTTGATAGAAAGTAAAATGCAAACTCTTGACAGTATTTGTGATAAAAATAAAACTCTCATAAATAAAATTTTTGAAACTAAGGCAAAAGATTTTTCGCTTACGGTGACAAAACTTGAGGGGCTTAGTCCCTTAAAAATTATGGCAAGAGGTTTTGGCGTTGCCGAAAAGGAAGGCAAGGTAATTAAAACCATTAAAGATATTAATGAGGGTGAACAAATATCCCTTAGGTTTGCCGATGGCTCTGCTTTATGTACCGTTAATGAAATACCGAAAGGATAGATTAGCTTGAAAGAAAATTTAACCTTTGAAGAATGCATAAAAAAGCTTGAAACCATATCCGTAAAACTTGAAAGCGGTGAAACTACTTTAGAAGAATCTATTTCTCTTTACGAGGAGGGAATGAAACTCTCAAAGGAATGTTCTAGAATACTCGGTCAGGCACAACAGAAGATTATCACCTTAACCGAGACAGAGGAAATAGATAATGATTGATAAGATTTTCAGTGAATATCAAGGAAAAATTAATGCCCGACTTGATATATTACTTAACGAAAGCGATAGGCAATATGATGAGGTTGTAAGGGCGGCAAGATATAGCTTATTGTCCTCGGGCAAAAGAATAAGACCGATTCTCTTGCTTGAATTTTATAAACTTTGCGGCGGTAATGATGACTGTGCATTCAATTTCGCCTGCGCGCTTGAAATGATTCATACCTATTCGCTTATTCACGATGATTTGCCTTGTATGGATAATGATGATTTCCGCAGAGGTAAGCCCTCCTGCCATAAGCAGTTTGGCGAAACCATGGCGCTTTTAGCGGGTGATGCGCTTTTAACTGAAGCATTTAACGCCGCTTCAAGAACTATGGGAATTCCCGCAGAGAGAATTGTTGAGGCAATGACAGTTTTATCCGCAAATGCGGGTATTAACGGTATGATAGGCGGTCAGGTAATTGACCTTATAAATACCGATGAGATTTCCGCCGATGATACTGTGGCTATGTATAAACTCAAAACTGGCGCCCTGATAAATTCCGCTGCAGTTTGCGGCGCTATTCTTGCAGGCGCTGATGATGAGATGAAGAAGGCGGCCGCAGTTTATGCCGAAAAGCTCGGTCTTGCTTTCCAGATAATTGATGATATTCTTGACGCCGAGGGTGACGAGGCAACACTTGGCAAACCCGTTGGTAGTGACAGTAAGAACGATAAGAAAACCCTTGTGGCAAGATTCGGCGTAGAAAAATGTCGCGAATTTGCCGATATCCTAACTAAAGAAGCTTTAGAATCTCTAAATGCTTTCAGCGGTGATAAAACAAATCTTATAGCAATTACGGAATTCTTGCTTTTAAGGAATTTTTAAAGGAATGATATTCTTTGGAATATAATTTGTTATGTAAAATCAAAGGCCCTAATGATGTAAAGGCGTTAGATAATAATGAGCTACCCCATCTTTGCGAAGAAATCAGGGATATTATCATTGATACTGTTTCTAAAAACGGCGGGCATTTGGCATCTAACCTTGGCGCCGTTGAATTAACGGTGGCGCTTCACCGAGTATTTTCAACACCCGAGGATGCTATTATTTTCGATGTAGGTCATCAGTGTTACACCCATAAGTTGCTTACGGGTAGATATGATAGATTTAGTACCATCCGTCAAAAAGGCGGTCTTTCAGGATTTATGCGTCCCGATGAAAGCGAACACGACGCCTTTGTTACGGGACATAGCAGTAATTCTATTTCTGCCGCTTATGGTATTTATAAAGCAAAAGCTATTAGCGGTCAAAAGGGGACTGCCGTTGCCGTAATCGGTGACGGTGCTATGACTGGCGGTATGGCCTATGAAGCACTTAATAATGCAGGGGATGAAAACAGTAATTTTATTGTTGTGCTTAATGATAATAAAATGTCTATTTCCCGTAATGTCGGCGCTATGGCTAGAGCATTCAGCAAATTAAGAAATAGACCTAAGTATCACAGTTTCAAATTTGCAATTAATAAAATTCTTGTTAAAATACCGATTGTTGGCAGACCAATTTATAATCTCCTTTTCCACATTAAAGAGATTATAAAAGGCGCTGTTTACCGTAATAATATTTTTGTTGGTTTAGGTTTTAACTATTTAGGGCCGGTTGATGGTCACGATATTCAGCATATCGAGGAACTTCTAAAAATTGCTAAAGGTTATAATAGACCTTGTCTTGTCCATGTGGTTACTACAAAGGGCAAAGGTTATGCTTATGCTGAAAATAAACCTAAAAATTATCATGGCGTTTCACCCTTTGATATAGTTAACGGTGCGGAATTAAGCGGTAAAAGAGATTTTTCTGCGGTTGCAGGTGAGTCGCTTTGCAAACTTGCCGAAAAAAACAAAAGTGTATGCGCTATAACTGCCGCTATGACTACGGGAACGGGTTTATCTGATTTTGCTAAAAAATACCCTGATAGATTTTTTGATGTGGGCATCGCAGAACAACACGCGGTCACTTTTGCCGCGGGTCTCGCTAAGGGCGACGCAGTTCCGTTTTTTGTAGTTTATTCAAGCTTCTTACAAAGAGGTTACGACCAAGTTATCCACGATGCTGCAATCGCCAATTTACCCGTTAAACTTTTAGTTGATAGAGCAGGTATTGTGGGGGAAGACGGAGAAAGTCATCAGGGCGTATTTGATGTGGCGTTTTTGACTGCTGTTCCCAATGTGAATATTTATTCTCCTTGCTATTATAGAGAACTTGAAGACCTTATTGAGAAAACTGCAGATGATAAAGAGCTCTGCGTTATAAGATATCCCAGAGGTTGCGAAAACAATAATTTCGAGGGTGAAATTTCTGGTGACTATACTAAAGTTTCAAACGGTAGCAAAAAGGCGATAGTAACTTACGGAAGAATATTTTCTAATGCGGTAGAGGCCGCAAAGCAGAAAAACGATATTGATATTATTAAGCTTAATAAAATTTTCCCTATAAGTGAAGAGGTTATCGATTTGCTAAAGGAATATAATGAAATCCATTTCTTTGAGGAGGGTGTAAAAAGCGGAGGTATAGGTGAGCATATTGGTTGTCGTCTGAGTGAAATCGGCTTTGCTGAAAAATATTCGGTACACGCCATAGAGGGCGGTTTTGTTGCGGCTGATGATGTTTCTTCAGCTCTTAAAACCTATGGCCTTGATACCGATTCAATGATTTCCGCTTTTAATTAAATATGGCAGAAAAACAACGGCTTGACTGCGCTTTGGTTTCTCTCGGTTACACCGAATCAAGAGAAAAGGCGAAGGCGCTGATAATGTCAGGCATAGTATATGTAAACAATCAAAAATGTGATAAAGCAGGGGATACTGTAAAGCCCGATGATGTTGTTGAGGTAAGAGGTGCCACGCTTAAATATGTTAGCCGTGGCGGACTTAAGCTTGAAAAGGCAATGACGGCTTTTTCCCTCCAATTAGGTGACTGTATTTGCGCAGATATCGGCGCTTCAACAGGCGGTTTTACTGATTGTATGCTTCAAAACGGCGCTAAGAAGGTTTATGCTATTGATGTGGGTTACGGGCAACTTGCTTGGAAACTTCGCACAGACCCGCGCGTTATAAATCTTGAACGAACTAATTTCAGATATGTTACCAAAGAGCAAATTCCCGAAGAACTTGATTTTGCTTCGGTGGATGTTTCATTTATTTCTCTTTCCTTGATAATTCCTGTTATGAGTACTCTTTTGAAAAAATCAGGCAGAGCAGTTTGCCTAATTAAACCACAATTTGAAGCAGGAAGAGAAAATGTTGGTAAGAAGGGCGTTGTTAGAGAAAAAAGCGTTCATATTGCAGTTATCGAAAAGATTATAAATCTTGTAAAAGAGAATGATTTCACCCTTCTGGGACTTGATTTTTCACCCGTTAAAGGTCCAGAAGGAAATATTGAATACCTTTGCTATATTGAAAAAGGTTATAATGAAGAAAATAATATCGCAGTTTCCGCAGAAAGCATTGTAGATGCTTCATACTCGGCGCTCGGTTAGAAAGGAGTTTATATGACCATTGGCGTAATACCTAATTTAGATAAACGCGGCGCTTCCGAAACGGTTGAAAAACTTGGCGCTTATTTCAAAGAAGAGGGAATAAAGGCATATTTGCCTGATAATATTTGCTGTTCAAGCTTTGAGCATCTCCCAATAGATGAGCTTTATAAAACCGTTGATTTTATTGTTACCATCGGCGGCGATGGTACGATAATGAGATATGCCAAGAATGCCGCAGAACACAATAAACCCATCTTGGGAATAAATGCAGGTAGAATGGGTTATCTTGCGGATTTAGAGCAGAATGAATATAAACTTTTATCTAAACTAAAAACCGGGGAATACACCACCGAAAGCAGAATGCTTCTGGATGTTAAGGTTTGTGAAAATGACAAGGTTATCGGTGAATATACGGCAATAAACGATACGGTTATTACAAGCGGATTTATTTCACGAATTATTGATATTTCTGCCTTTGTTGACGGTGATAAAATCGGTTATCATGCGGACGGTTTAATCGTTTCTACTTCGACGGGCTCAACGGCATATTCAATGTCAGCTGGCGGTCCTATAATTGACCCTATAACCGAGTGTATTGCTTTAACACCGATTTGTTCACACTCTCTTTCTGCGAAACCCATCATATTAAATGCTAATCGCAGTATTAAATTAAAGGCATTTTCGAAAAAACGAGCAGAAATTTATCTTTCGGTTGATGGCAGAAAGGTTGCTAATGTTAAACCTTATACCGAAATTCATATAACCCGTTCCGAAAAAACGGTTAATCTTATCAAACTTAACAATCGCTCGTTCTATAAAACGCTCTCGGCAAAATTTTCTGATTTAAGGAGTAGCAACTGATGAAGAATAAAAGACAGGAGAAAATCCTCGAGATTATCAAAAATAATATCGTTTTAACCCAAGAGGATATACAAAATGCCCTTACCGAAATGGGCTTTACCGTAACACAGTCTACAGTTTCAAGAGATATTAAGGAATTAAAACTTATTAAGGGGCATGATAGTGAAGGCAACTATCGTTATATATGCGCCGCAAAGAGTGGCCACAGTAAGTCTCTTTCTCATTACTATGAAATGTTTAAGTCCTCTGCAGTAAGTGTGGATTGTGCAGTTAATGATATTGTTATCCGTTGCCATAACGGAATGGCTTCGGGAGCTTGTGTTGCTGTTGATGCTATTTTCGGCGATAGATTTTTAGGTACTATTGCAGGTGACGATACAATATTTATCGTTACCCGTAGTGTTGAGGACGCATTAGAATTAACCCAAGAAATTAAAAAAATGATTTAACGGCGGGATAGAAATGCTAAAATCTTTGCATATAGAAAACATTGCCGTCATTGAGAAAACCGATATAGATTTATCTTTCGGCTTCAATACTCTTACCGGTGAAACAGGCGCAGGTAAATCGATTGTTATTGATTCCATCAATGCGGTACTTGGGGAAAGGACATCTAAAGATTTAATCAGAAACGGATGCGATAAAGCAAATGTTTCCGCCCTCTTTTGCGACCTTTCCGACACGACCATATCTGCGCTTCGCGAAAACGGTTATGATGTTGACGAAGAGGGAAATCTTTTAATAATGCGCACTTTAAGTGTGAACGGTAACGGCGTTATTAAAATTAACGGTATTTCTGCCACTGCATCGGTGCTTAAAATTATTGGAAAGTATCTTGTTAATATTCACGGACAGCACGATAATCAAAGTCTATTGAATCCTGATTTTCATTATCTTTATGTGGATAAACTTGCAGAAAATCAAAATATCTTGAGTGAATATTATGAGGAATTCAAACACCTCAATATGATTCGCAAAGAATTAAATTCTGCAAATATGGATGAGGATGAAAAATCTCGCCGTAAATCCCTTTTAGAGTTTCAAATTGATGAACTTATAAATGCGGATATTAAGGTGGGCGAGATTGCTGCTCTCAAAGAGCAACTTAGAATAGCCGATAATTATACTAAGGTTATGTCGGTGCTGAATAGCGCGCACTCCGCTTTAACAGGTAGCGATGATACCGATGGCGCAGTTTCCGTTATAAATAATGTTAAATCGGATATCGCATCACTTTCTCTGAAGGATTTTGATTCTGCTGTTGGAAAGCTTGACGAAACCGTATTAGTTCTTGAGGATATAACGGCAGAAATCAGAAAATATATCAATAATTCATCCCTCGGTGAATTAGATAGCGATAAAATCGGTGAACGCCTTGACATATTACATAGGTTGATGCTAAAATACGGTAATAGCGAAGAGCAGATGCTTGAGTTTTTGAGTAAAGCGCAAGAAGAACTTAAGGATATTGAACTTTCGGATGAGAAAGTTTTATATCTTTCGGAAGAGCTTGATAAATCAACAGAGCGTTTAATTGATTTAGGTGATAAACTTACCGAAACGCGTGTTGCCGCCGCCGAAAAATTCTCAAAAGCGGTAACAGATGTGCTTTTATATCTCAATATGCCCGATGTTGAATTTTCCGTTAAATGTGAAAAGGGTAGATATACAAAACTGGGTTGCGACCTTGTTGAGTTTATGATAAAAACCAATGCGGGCGAAACCGAAAAACCTTTGCATAAAATTGCTTCGGGCGGCGAACTTTCAAGAGTTATGCTTGCTATTAAGAGTGTACTCGCCGAAAAAGATGATGTGGATACCCTTATTTTTGATGAAATTGATAGCGGTATCAGCGGTCGAGCCGCAGATAAGGTTGGCATACAACTTAAAAGGGTTTCAAAAAACCGTCAGGTAATTTGTGTAACACATTTAGCGCAGATTGCCGCATTTGGCGATAGCCATTTGCTTATTGAAAAAACAGTGGATAACGGTAGAACATATACTGCGGTTTCTCTGCTTTCGGGCGATAGCAGAATTGAAGAAATTGCCCGTATTATGTCGGGTACCGATATGACTGATAATTTATATAATTCCGCTAAGGAATTGCTTGATAGGAGTAGTATTTATGAAAATTTATGATGAACTCGTAGCCCGTGGACTTATTGCACAGGTTACTGATGAAAAGGAAATCCGTGAGCTTGTTAATAGTGGTAAAGCAACATTTTATATAGGTTTTGACCCTACAGCTGACAGTTTGCATGTTGGTCATTTTATGGCCCTTTGCCTTATGAAGAGATTGCAGATGGCAGGCAATAAACCCATCGCTCTTATCGGTGGAGGAACAGGTTATATCGGGGACCCCTCAGGAAGAACCGATATGCGTTCTATGATGACTCCCGAAACGATTCAGCATAACTGTGATTGCTTTAAAAAACAGATGAGCCGTTTTATTGAATTCGGCGAAGGCAAGGCACAGATGGTAAACAATGCTGATTGGCTTTTGGACCTTAACTATATTGATATGCTTCGCGATGTAGGTGCTTGTTTCTCGGTTAACAATATGTTGCGCGCTCGTTGCTATGAACAGCGTATGGAAAATGGTCTTTCTTTCCTTGAATTCAACTATATGATTATGCAGAGTTATGACTTCTATCATCTCTATAAGAATTACGGTTGTAATATGCAGTTTGGCGGCGACGATCAGTGGTCCAATATGCTTGGCGGTACCGAACTTATTCGTAAAAAACTCGGTAAGGATGCTCATGCTATGACCATCACACTTCTTCTTAATTCCGAGGGTAAGAAGATGGGTAAAACCGTTGGCGGCGCAGTATGGCTTGACCCCGAAAAAACTTCACCCTATGAATTTTATCAGTATTGGCGAAATGTGGCCGATGCCGATGTTCTTAAATGCATTAGAATGCTTACCTTCTTACCTCTTGAGGAAATTGACGCTATGGATTCTTGGGAAGGCAGTCAGTTAAATACTGCTAAGGAAATCTTAGCTTATGAGCTTACTAAACTTGTTCACGGTGAAGAGGAAGCAAACAAAGCGCAGGAAACTTCACGGGCAGTATTTTCGGGTGTTGGCACCCACTCTAATATGCCTACAGTTAACCTTGCTGAAGAAGATTTCACAGACGGTAAAATAGGGCTTTTATCCATGATGGTTAAAGGCGAGCTCGCAACCTCTAACGGTGAGGCAAGACGACTTGTTCAGCAAGGCGGCGTAAGTGTTAACGATGAAAAGATTACCGATGCATCTTTCTCTGTAGATAGAGCTACATTTAATGATGGCGTTATCGTTAAGAAGGGTAAAAAAGTTATCGTTAAATTTGTTGTAGAATAATATGGGTTTATTCAGAAGGAAAAATACCGAATTGTTAAATACTTTTGACGGTAGGCAGGTTAAATATGTTACCCGTCGACAAGTAAATGAGGATGGAACCGTAACTCATTTAATTGTTGGAAAGAGTGGTAGAATTGCCGTCATAGGTGATGAAATCAAAATTATTTGTGGCGAAATCGATGTTTTCCGCGCAAAAGTTTCAAATTCAAAGTACTTTCTTTTACTGAGCGGTGATGGTGTTACCGTTGAAGGAGAGAATAAGGTTTCGGGAAATTATGATTCGGTAACTGCGTATTATACCTACTATAGAAAATAATTAAAGGCGGCAGATATCTGCCGCCTTTTTTATATAGTAATTAAATGATTTGACCGTTTACTATCAATTTATATTTATTTGCTTTTAACTGTTTTACAAGTTCCTTTGAATTGCAAATTCTTTTCTTAAATGCAAGACCGCTATAGCCCAGACCACCAACGCTATGGGCATCTCCGCCTGCTATAGTGGGTATACCTGTTCTTTTTGCAAAGATGGCGGCTTTTAGATTATCCTCTACGGAATTACAATGGTTGCTTACTTCAATAGCATCGAAGTATCTCAAATCGGGCTCTTTATCGGGCTCAATAATATAATCGCGTCGCCTAAATGGGTGGGGACACACAGCAAATCCGCCGTTTTTATGAATAAATTTATAAAGTTCAGGAAGTTGCATTGATTTAAATTCGGGATTTGATTTAATGATTTCGGGTCCCAGACCATAGATTAAAATTTCCTTACCTTTACCAAGGCCTTCTTCAATTCCGAAAATAACATCTAAATCTAACTGTTCACCAAATGCTTTAGCTCTTAAATAATCTTCTTCATAGGCAGAAACGAAGGATTCCCACGGTAATTTTCTATCAATACTAGTATTACCTCTAAAAAAATGATTAGTAAACACTACGCCGCTATAACCTTTGTTTTTAGCGGCAATTATCAGTTCTTCTGCGGTGGCAACAGAGCACAAACTGCACCCTTTAGAGTGAAGATGCATTTCATATTTGTACATAAATTCGCCCCCTTCATTTTCAGCCATTATATTATAACACAAATTTATACAAAATCAATATTAAAAGAAAAGGCCTTCTAAAGAAGACCTTTAAATTTATAGTGTAGCCAACATAACCGCTTTAATTGTATGCATACGGTTTTCCGCTTCATCAAAAACTATTGATTTTTCACTTTCAAAAACTTCATCGGTAACTTCCATACAGTCAATGCCGAATTTTTCAAAAATATCTTTTCCTATTTTTGTTTTTAAATCGTGGAAGGCGGGAAGGCAGTGCATGAATTTACAGTTCTCTGCCGCTTTGTTAAGTAAGTCAATATTGACTTGATAGGGTGAAAGTTCGCGAATTCGCTCTTCCCATACACTATCAGGTTCACCCATTGATACCCAAACATCTGTATAAATAACATTAGCATTTTTAACGGCTTCATCGGGATTTTCAATAAACTCAAGTTTTGCTCCCGTTTCTTTTGCAATTTCCTCGCATTGCTTTATAAGATTTTTATCGGGGAAATATTTTTTAGGTGCGCAAGCCACAAAATGCATTCCCATTTTTGCGCAACCCACCATTAATGAATTTCCCATATTATAACGGGCATCACCCATATAAACAAGTTTGATATTCCTAAGGGTACCAAAATGTTCTTTTATAGTCAGGAAGTCCGCAAGAATTTGTGTGGGATGAAATTCGTTTGTCAATCCATTCCATACGGGAACGCCTGCATACTTTGCCAATTCTTCGACAATTTCTTGACCGAAACCTCTATATTCAATTCCGTCGAACATTCGGCCAAGAACTCTGGCAGTATCGGCAATGCTTTCTTTTTTACCGATTTGCGAGCCCGTAGGGTCAAGGTAAACGGGATGAATTCCAAGGTCGGCTGCTGCTACTTCAAATGCGCAACGAGTTCTGGTACTGGTTTTTTCAAAAATCAAAGCCACACTCTTATTATTAAACTTTCTTTGAGATTTACCCGATTTCTTTTGCTTTTTTAATTTAGCGGATAAATCTATCAGATATTCGATTTCTTCGGTGGTGAAATCAAGAAGCTTTAAAAAACTTTTGCCTTTCAGATTAACCATTATTTTCATTCCTTTCTTCTATGACTGCCTTAATTGTAACGAGAGCTTCTTCCAATAATTCCATCGGTATATTAAGGGCGGGGAGAAGGCGGATTTTATCTTTTGCAGTTAAACAAAGCACGCCTTTTTTAATGCATTCCTTAACGATTTCTGTGGCACTGAAATCTGTTTTAATGCCTATCATAAGTCCAAGACCGCTAACCTCAGTAACGCCTTTAACATTTTTGAAAAAATTAAATATGAATTTGCTTTTGGCTTTAACTTCATTAAGCAAATTCTCATCAATTCGGCTTAATATTTCATAAGCCGCGGCGCAACAAACGGGGTTACCGCCATAGGTAGAGCCGTGGTCACCAAATCCCAAGACATTTTTAACTTTTTCACTCATTAGTACGGCGCCTATGGGTAGTCCGCCACCAAGTCCTTTGGCGGTTGAAACGATATCGGGAGTAATACCGTAATTCATATAGGCATAAAGCTCGCCCGTTCTTCCGTTTCCCGTCTGCACCTCATCAATTATAAGCAAAATATCTTTTTCTTTGGCAATGCGAGCCACCTGATTTATATATTCCGAACTTAAGGGTATAACTCCGCCTTCACCTTGAACGCACTCAAGCATTATGGCCGCGCATTTATTCTCGGCGAGGATTACCTTAAGTGTTTCAATATCTTCTGCAGGGGTATGAATAAAACCGGGGGTCAGGGGATTGAAAAGTTCGTGGTAATGCTCTTGTCCTGTGGCGGCAAGGGTAGTAAGTGTACGGCCGTGAAAACTGTTTTCTATGGTAATAATATTGTAATATTCTGCACCTTTTTTATCTGCGGCAAATTTTCTTGCAATTTTAATGGCGCATTCGTTTGCTTCTGCGCCCGAATTAGCAAAGAAAACCTTACTCATACCCGTTTTTTTACATAGCAATTCTGCAAGTTTTGCGCAAGGTTCAGTGTAGTATAAATTTGAGGTGTGCTGAAGTTTGTTTAGTTGCGAATTTATGGCATTTATCCATTGGGTATCGGCGGTACCAAAAGCCGTAACGCCAATACCCGATGTTAAATCTATATAACTTTTGCCGTCGCTATCAAAAAACAAACTGCCTTTGCCCGAAACTAATTCAACATTAAAACGATTATATGTAGCGGCGACATATTCATTATCTAGTTCTTTAATATAACCCATATCAGTCACCAACTACCATTGTTCCTGCGCCTTCGTCGGTCAGAAGCTCCATAAGAATAGAGTGGGGAACACGACCATCCATAATAGTAACATTTTTTACACCCTTATGTATGGCTTCTATACAGCAATCCACCTTTGGAATCATACCGCCTGAAACGATTCCATCTTCATATAATTGCTTTGCTTCGGAAACAGTAAGATGGGGGATAATGGTTGATGGGTCATCTTTATCTCTTAAAATACCGTCAATATCGGTCATCATAAATAGTTTCTCCGCGTTCATAGCGCCCGCGATATATGCGGCGGCAGTGTCACCGTTAATGTTATATGTATTACCTTCTTTGTCACAACCAATAGTGGAAATAACAGGAATATATCCCTTTTCGAGAAGGTCGGTAACGGGTTCAATATTTACCTTAGTTATTTCACCTACAAAACCAAGTTTTTCATTCTTGGGTTTGGCTTCAATAAGGCAACCGTCCATTCCCGAAATTCCCATAGCTTTGCCACCCTTCATTTCAAGAAGGTTTACGAGGGTTTTATTTACCTTGCCCGCAAGAACCATTTGAACTATATCAACAGTTTCTTTATCCGTAACCCTCAAACCGTCAACAAACTGCGGCTTTTTTCCAAGCTTGTTCATCAGGTCGTTTATTTCCGGACCTCCGCCGTGAACAAGAACAATTTTAACGCCAATTAGCCATAAAAGAACAATATCCTCCATAACCTGCTGTTTTAATTGCTCGTCAATCATTGCGTTGCCGCCGTATTTTATAACAATAATTTTTCCGTTATAAAGACGAATGTAGGGGAGGGCTTGGGTTAAAACCTCAGCTCTTTGAGCATTTGAAAATACTGAATTCTGTTCCATAATAAACCTCTTAAGTACGGTAATCACCGTTAATTTTTACATAGTCATAAGTAAGGTCGCAACCCCAAGCGCACGAATCATATTCGCCGTCGCCTAGGTTAACTAAAATTTCTATCTCTTTTTCAAGTAGAATTTCCTTGGCTTTTTCTTCGGAAAACTCAATGCCGGCGCCGTTTTTACAAACGGAAATTTCACCCTTTGCAGATTTAAAAGAAACATCAATTTCATTTACATCAACATCGGCTCCGCTATAACCTATGGCGCACAAAACTCTGCCCCAATTGGCATCGGCGCCAAACATTGCCGCCTTTAATAAGCTTGAACATATAACACTCTTTGCAACGGTTTTGGCAACGCCTAAATTTTCGGCGCCCGTAACTTTACATTCAAGGAGTTTGGTAGCGCCCTCACCGTCACCTGCAATCATACGGCAAAGATGAACGGTAACTGTGTTAAGTGCTTCGACGAATATTGCGTAATTATCGTCAAATGTGGTTATTTCTTCATTTTCAGCAAGACCGTTAGCGAGAACGGTTACCATATCATTTGTGGAAGTGTCACCGTCAACGCTTACCATATTAAATGTATTGCTTATGTCGGTGCTGAGTGCGGCAGATAGCATTTGAGGGGAAATGGCAACATCAGTGGTGATAAACACCAGCATAGTGGCCATATTAGGATGAATCATTCCGCTGCCTTTGGCAATACCTCCGATTTTGCAAGTTTTGCCATTTAATTCGAATTCAACGGCGATTTGCTTATCAATGGTATCTGTAGTCATAATTGCCTCAGCCGCATAGGTACTATTGTTATAATCCAGTCCCGATATAAGTTCAGACATACCAATTTTAATTGGTGTGATGTCCAGAGGTTGACCTATAACCCCTGTAGACGCTACTACTATGTCAGATGGATTAATGTTTACGGCATCTGCCAAAATATTGCTCATTTCTTCGGCAATTTCAATGCCGTTGGCGTTGCAGGTATTAGCGTTACCGCTATTACAAATTATTGCTCTTGCATAACCGTCACTTATATGCTCTTTTGTAACGATAAGTGGAGCGCCCTTAACCAGATTAGTTGTGTATACCGCTGCGGCTGTTGCTTTTACATCACTTACTATCACCGCCAAATCTCTTTTTGTGCGGTTTTTTCTTATTCCGCAGTGAATTCCGTTTGCTTTAAAACCTTTTGCGGCGCAAACACCGCCTGAAATTAATTTCATAAATTGCCTCCGTTAAACATTAAGACCTTTATTTTGGTCTATTCCCATAACTATGTTCATATTTTGAATGGCGGCACCGCTGGCGCCTTTGCCAAGATTATCAAAACGCGCCACGAGAATAATTCTATCCTCATTTCCGTGTACGGTAATTTCCATATCATCCCGTCCCGCAAAAGCGTTAGCCGATAAAAATCCATTTTCTTCCGAACTATCGCAGAATTTTACTAAACCGCTTTGATATGTTGCTTTATAAACCGCTTTTATGTTATCAATATTACCCATTAAATCTTTTTTAAATAATGAAACGGTAACTTCCATGCCGCTATAAAAATTCGCAACAATAGGGGAAAATGCGGGAGAATTTTCAAGTCCGGATATTTTAACCATTTCCTTTAAATGCTTGTGATTTTGAGTAAGTCCGTATTGGCGGGGTGCTAAATATAAAGGGTTCATATTTTCGCTTTCATATTCAGCTATCATATTTTTCCCGCCGCCCGAGTATCCCGTGAGAGAAAAGCAGGAGAGAAGGGTATCGGGTTTTATTATACCGTTATCAACGAGGGGTTTTATGAGGGCGACAAATCCACTGGCGTGGCATCCAGGATTTGCAATTCTTTTTGAAGTTTTAATTTTTTCTGTACCGATGAGTTCAGGGAAGCCGTAAGTCCAGCCATCTGAAATTCTATGCGCGGTTGAGGTGTCAATAATAACCGTATTATTATTATTTACTAAACCCACCGATTCAATTGCGGCCGAGTCCGGCAAACACAAAAATACAATATCGGCAGAATTTATAATCTCTGATTTAGTCTTTATATCTTTTCGCAGTTCGTCAGGTATCGTGAGCAGTTTGATATCATTTCGCCCTGATAATCTATCATTAATTCGAAGTCCTGTAGTTCCTGCGCTTCCATCAATAAAAATTTTTGTCATAAGGAATCTCCACATATATAAATTAAGCATAATTATACACAAATATTCATCATATGTCAAGCAAAAACCTTATATTTATGCGAAAAATTTTCGTCAATATGCAGAAATATGCAAAATATAATGCATATTTTATACTTTATTGCATATATAAATACCCATCGCCATTTTTTATATAAGCGATAGGTATAAATTAATATGAAATTTTGATTATTGATGCATACCTAAAGGTGTGATGAGATACAACACCGCTTTGCCGCGTTGATGATATACACGCTAACGAGTGGTGATATGCAATTACTTTCGCGATGGATAAAAAATTAAGAGGCACAGACCTAAAGGTCTATACCTCTTAATTTGGTGCCGCTGACCGGACTTGAACCGGTACGGTGTTGCCACCGAGGGATTTTAAGTCCCTTGCGTCTGCCTATTCCGCCACAGCGGCATATCAAATATGATATATGATTTCAACTGTTTTGTCAAGAGTTTTATTTATTTTTGCGGTTTTAATTGAATAAAAAAATAAACTGTGATATACTATATATGTATTTTAACAAATTTCCGTCTTTTCCGTAAAATATAATGCGGAAGGGCGTGATTTTCTTGAAGTCAAAGTTTGCTTACATAATAAGAAGTTGGCTTGTTTTTATACTTTGTATATTGGTTTTGTTGTGTGGCGTTTTTTTCAAGGTTAAACCTTTAGTTGCCTTGGCTGCGGTAAACAAAGGAAAAATGATTTTGGTAAGTGCCGCAGATAAAGCGGTACTCGAAATAATGGAAAAACAAAATTTATCCTACGATGATATCGCAAGAATTTCAAGAGATAACGAAGGTAATATTAAAGGTATAGAAATAGATACATTTGCTGCAAACCTAATTAAAAGCAGTATATCTAAGACTATTGGCGAATTAGCAGCGGATTCCCAGTATTACAGCACCGATATTCATATCGGAACTTTAATAGGAAGCGAATTTACCTCAGGGTTAGGCCCTAAAATTAATTTTAAATTTCAGTTGGCGCCTATGTGTGTAGTAAATTTTGAAAGTCACTTCGAATCGGCAGGCATTAATCAGACGTTGCACAGAATTTTACTTCATATAGATATGTCTGGTTCTGTTTTATTACGGGGATTTACCGAAGGTTTTTCGGTTTCTACCACCGCTATTATAGCCCAGACGGTTATTGTAGGTACTGTACCCGAGAGCTTTACAAATGTTGAGGAAGACGATGGCGAGGATATCGCCGATGAAATTTTTAACTTTGGCCAATAATTTTTTGGAGGATGTTTATGGAAATCAGGCAGGCAAAAAAACGGTTAAAAGAACTAACCGAAATTATCCGTTACCATAACGAACTTTATTATAATCAAGATGCCCCCGAAATAGAGGATTTTGAATATGATGCGCTAATGCGAGAATTAAAGGCAATAGAGAAAGAATTTCCATCTCTTATTACCGCCGATTCACCTACACAAAAAGTAGGCGGCGCGGCTCAGAATTTGTTTTCTCCTGTTGAACATAGCGTTAAAATGGAGAGCTTGCAGGATGTTTTCAGCATTGAAGAATTAAGAAGCTTCGGCGAAAAAATTGATACCTTAAAGACATCTTTTTCTGTTGAGCCGAAAATTGACGGTCTTTCTGTATCGCTTGAATATGAAAACGGCAAGTTTGTACGCGGTTCCACAAGAGGCGATGGCCTTGTGGGTGAAGATGTTACAGCGAACCTCTTAAGAATTGACCCTATACCTAAATTCATAGAATTTAAAGGTTACTTAGAGGTACGTGGCGAAGTTTATATGCCGAGGGACAGTTTTGAAAAATTGGTTAAAAGGCAGGAACTTTTGGGTGAAGCGCCCGCCAAAAATCCAAGAAATGCGGCGGGAGGTTCTTTAAGACAAAAAAATTCTGAAATTACCGCCAGCCGCGGACTCGATATGTTTATTTTTAATATTCAGTTGATAGAAGGAAAAGAGTTTTCTTCACATATCGAAACCCTTGATTTTTTGAAAAATCAGGGATTTCATGTGTTGCCTTCATATAAAAAATGTGTCACTATTGATGAGGCGATTAGTGAGGTTGTCCGTATCGGTGAAACACGCGGAAACTTGCCTTATGATATAGATGGCGCGGTAATTAAGGTTGATAATCTTGATTACCGCACCGAGCTTGGCAGCACTGCAAAATATCCTAAATGGGCGGTCGCCTATAAATATCCCCCCGAAGAAAAGGACACGGTTTTAAGAAGTATTGAAATTAATGTGGGAAGAACAGGTGCCCTTACACCAACCGCTGTTTTCGACCCTATTGAACTTGCAGGCACTACCGTTAGCCGTGCAGTTTTGCATAATGAAGATTTTATTTCGAGTAAGGGTATATGCATCGGCGATGTTATCAGAGTTAGAAAAGCAGGTGAAATAATACCAGAAGTATTATCGGTTAGCTGTCATAAAAACGAAAATCCCCCCTATGAGATGCCTAAATTTTGTCCTTCCTGTAATTCGCCAGTAAGCCGTGAAGAAGGGGAGGCAGTTATCAGGTGTCATAATGCCGAGTGTCCCGCGCAGCTATTGCGTCATCTCATACACTTCACCTCCAGAGATGCTATGGATATTGAGGGACTTGGTCCCGCGGTGCTTGAACAGTTACTGGATGCGGATATCATTTCAAATATTGTTGATATCTATACTATTGACGGTGAAAAGGTTTTAACCCTCGAAAGAACAGGCGAAAAGTCGGTTAATAATCTTTTAAACGCAATTGAAAAATCAAAGGAAAATGACCTTTCTAAACTTATATTCGCCTTTGGTATCCGCCATATAGGAAGTAAGGCGGCCAAACTTATTTCAGAGCATTTTTTGAATATGGATGCAATTTTAGATGCCACTATAGATGACTTTTTATCTATTGAAGGGTTTGGTGAGATTATGGCATTGTCCGCAGTGCAGTTTTTCTCTTTAGAAAGCACCAAGCTTATGATAGACAAGCTAAAATCTTTGGGTGTAAATATGGTATCCAAAAAAGAAATAAAGGGCGATATATTTGCAGGTCTTACATTTGTTCTTACGGGAACATTACCTACCTATACTCGAAGTGAAGCGGGTCAGATAATCGAATCACTAGGCGGAAAGGTTTCATCTTCTGTTTCTAAAAAGACTAATTATGTTTTGGCAGGGGAAGAGGCAGGAAGTAAACTGGAAAAAGCAAACGCTCTCGGTGTTAAGGTTATCACAGAGGATGAATTTAATAATATGATTAATTAAATAAAATCCCGTTGGGCGAACCCAACGGGATTTTACTTTATGGAATTGCTGATTCTTAGCAGCAGCCGCAGTTGTTGTCGCAGCCGTTGCCGCATCCGCCGTTGTTACCGCCGCAGCAGCAAACGAGGATGAGAATAAGGATAAGAATCCAAGAACAATTTCCGCCAAAGCCATTATTACACATTAAAAAGACCTCCTTTGTCTTTCACCACATACTATGCATTCGGCGCATTCTGTGTTACATCAAAACTAAAATAAATTTCGGTATTGACTTTTCCTGACTTTCGTGTATAATGAAAGTCAAGGAAAGTCAAAAAGGTGATGAATATGAGAATTAGTGATTTAATAACTGAAGAAATCATAAGAATGTTAAATGAGTCGGATGGCAACATTGCAGAGATTCAGCGTAATGAATTTGCGGGACTTTTAGGTTGCGCTCCCAGTCAGATTAATTATGTTTTGGCGTCCCGTTTTACACCTGAGCATGGATACATTATTGAAAGCCGTAGAGGCGGCGGTGGATATATCCGCATCAAAAGGGTGGTAATGAGGCAGTCTTCTGCGATTATGCACCTTATTAATTCGATTGGCGAAAAAATTGACCCGCTTAGCGCAAGGGTTGTTATTGAAAATTGTTTGCAATCAGGTTTCGTTGATGAGCAAAAGGCAAAAATTATGTGCGCCGCGATTTCAAACAGTGTTATGAGATACATTGAGGCAAGCCGCAAGGATTATGTGCGAGCCGCCATATTAAAAGAAATGTTACTTGTTTTGATAGGACAATAGGAGGTAATTATATGTTGTGTGAAAAGTGCGGAAAAAATAACGCCACTACTCATATTCGCACCGTGGTTAACGGCGTTGTTACAGAAAAAAATCTTTGTGGCTATTGCGCCGCAGAAGAGGGTTATAACGGATTATCGCATAAAGGTCTTGCGCAGATGTTAGCTTCAATGTTTGATGATTCTTCGGCGCTTCTGGCTGATAATTCGATTCGTTGCAGCTGCTGTAATTCTACTTTTTCAGATATTGCTTCTAAGGGCAAAGTCGGTTGCCCCGAGTGTTATAAAATCTTTTATAATGAACTTTTACCTTATCTTAAGAGGGTGCACGGTAGTACAAAGCATTCAGGAAAAATTCCTAATCGTGCACCGTTGACTGTTAAAAAACAAGAGGATACCGTTGGCGACCTTCGAATGAAACTTAACGACCTTGTAAGACAGGAAAAATTTGAAGAAGCTGCAATTATACGGGATAAAATTAAAAAATTGGAGGAGGAGTAAAATGGGATATTGGTTTAATGAAATCGGCAATGAAGGCGATATCGCCGTAAGCACAAGGGTACGACTTGCGAGAAATATTAACGGATATCCTTTCCCTTCAAGAATGACCGATTATATGCGTGAACAAATTAATGATAAGATTAAAAACGCTATTACTAATAGTAATACGCCTTTTTCTCGTAATCTTAGTTATATTGCCATGAAGGATATTCCTGAAAATGAGCGTTATGCTATGGTTGAAAGGCATATTATTAGTCCTGAATTTGTTTCTAATTGCCAAAATAAGGCAATAATAATATCAGAAGATGAAAGTATTAGTATAATGATTGGTGAGGAAGACCATATCAGGATACAGGTGATTTTAAGCGGTTTGCAACTTGAAAATGCCTATGATATTGCTGAGCGCATTGATACACTTTTATGTGATACACTTGATATAGCATTTGATGAAAATTTAGGTTTTTTAACAGAATGTCCTACGAATTTAGGTACAGGTCTTCGCGCCTCGCTTATGCTGCATTTACCCGTTTTAGAGAGCACGGGCGAAATTAAAAATTTATCTCGGGCCGTTGAAAAAATCGGCTTTACGGTAAGAGGTATGTATGGCGAAGGTTCCTCGGCTATTGCTTCTTTTTACCAGATTTCAAATCAGATTACACTTGGAATTAGCGAGAAGAACGCTATTGATAATTTAAAAACAATATCAATGCAATTTATAGAAAAAGAAAGGGCATTAAGAGGTGCGTTGAATCTATTGAAAACAGAGGATTTGTGCTATCGAGCCCTTGGAACATTAAAAAGCGCAAGAGTTTTAAGTAGCGAAGAGATGATAAAACTTTTAAGTCGTGTAAAACTCGGTATCAGTATGGGTATCATTGATGAAAACATCGACCCAGTTAAGTCATTAATAGAAGGTCAACCCTATATGTTAATGAGCAAATTTGGGGATATGAATCCCGAAGAAAGAGACATAAAACGCGCCTCTCTGATACGGGAAATATTTAGTAATTAAGGAGATTTTTTATGAAATACAATTTCAGCGGATTTACGGAAAAGGCCAATGCCGCTTTAAATCAGTCAATAAATTCGGCTGAACAGTTAGGTCATACTTATGTGGGTAGTGAGCATTTGCTTTTAGGACTTCTTCGTGTTGGAAGCGGTGTTGCCGCCACTGTTTTAAACAGTAATGATGTTACTGATGAAAAAATTGAAGAACTCTTAAAGGAGACCATTGGTTATGGCACAGTAACTAAATTATCGCCCGATTATTTTACTCCAAAGGCCAAACGGGTTCTGGAAACAGCGGTTAGCGGAAGTAATAATCTGGGTAAAAAATATGTGGGAACAGAGCATATTTTACTTGCAATTTTAAGCGAAAACGATAATTACGCCATACGATTTTTAAATAAGTTAGGTGTCAATACAGATGCTATTGTAAATGATACTCTTAAAGCGGTGGGAGCCAGAGCAGAGGATATATCCGTCAACAGCGCCACAACTAAAGACAGAGCAAAAGCAGATAGCAAAACACCTACTCTTGATAAATACGGACATGACCTTACGGAAGATGCAAAAAAAGGCAAGCTTGACCCTGTAATCGGCAGAACAGAACAAATTGAAAGAATTATACAGATTTTATGCCGCCGCACCAAAAACAATCCCTGCCTTATAGGTGAACCGGGCGTGGGTAAGACTGCTGTTGTAGAAGGTCTTGCGCAAAAAATCGTTTCGGGCGATGTGCCAGAAATTCTTTTAAATAAAAGGGTTGTAGCCCTCGACCTTACAGGTATGGTTGCGGGTACAAAGTACCGCGGTGATTTTGAGGAAAGAATAAAGGCGATTATTGATGAAGTAATTAAATCTGATAATGTTGTTGTTTTCATTGATGAAATTCATACTATAATTGGCGCTGGTTCTGCCGAGGGCTCAACCGATGCGGCTAATATACTCAAACCTTCACTCGCAAGAGGCGATTTCCAACTGATTGGCGCTACCACAATTAACGAGTACAGAAAAAATATTGAAAAGGATGCGGCTTTAGAGCGCCGTTTTCAACCCATTAATATCGATGAGCCAAGCGAAGAAGATTCTATACTCATTCTTAAAGGTCTTAAAGATAAATATGAGGCGCATCATAGTGTTGAAATTCTTGATGAAGCGATTGAAGCGGCTGTTAAACTTTCTTCAAGATATCTTAATGATAGATTTTTGCCCGATAAAGCCATTGACTTGATAGATGAAGCAGGTTCAAAAGTGCGATTGTCATTCTCGGTAGTTCCTGATGAAATCAAGGATTTAGAACAAAAAATTTCTGATGCTGCTGCCGAAAAATATGAGGCAATATCCGCTCAGAATTTTGAAAAAGCCGCTGAAATCCGAGATAAAATTAAGAAATATGAAGAACAAATCGGCGACTATAAATCCCGAAAAAATGAGGAAAATTCTAATTCTGTCGGCACTGTAACTGCAGAGCATATTGCTGAAATTGTTTCAAATTGGTCGGGTGTTCCCGTTGTTCAATTAACGCAAGAGGAAGGCGAGCGTCTTCTTAAACTTGAAGAGGTTTTGCACAACAGATTAGTAGGTCAGGATGAGGCGGTTTCTGCTGTTGCGAAGGCAATCAGAAGGGGCAGAGTGGGATTAAAAGACCCTAAAAGACCCATTGGCTCTTTTATCTTTTTAGGACCTACGGGTGTAGGTAAAACTGAGCTTTGCAAAGCCCTCGCAGAAGCAATGTTCGGCAGTGAAGATATGATGATTCGTCTTGATATGTCTGAGTATATGGAAAAGCATACGGTATCCCGACTTATCGGCTCGCCACCCGGATATGTTGGTTTTGATGAAGGCGGTCAGTTAACTGAAAAGGTAAGAAGAAAACCATATTCCGTTTTGCTTTTTGATGAAATCGAAAAAGCCCATCCAGATGTTTTTAATATTCTTCTTCAGATTCTTGAGGATGGTGTTCTAACCGATTCCCAAGGGAGAAAGGTCGATTTTAAGAACACTGTAATTATTATGACATCAAACATCGGTGCTCGTCTGATTACCGAAAAGAAAACAAACTTTGGCTTTGTATCCGATAACGAAAATGCTAACGATAATATTAAGGATAAGGTTTTGGGCGAACTTAAAAATGCCTTTAAACCCGAATTTTTAAACCGTGTGGACGATATTATCGTTTTTGACAAGCTTGATAAAAACGCTATAAAGCAAATTGCAAAAAATATGCTCAAGAACTTGGAAAACCGCCTTGATAATCTTGATATCCAAATCAATTTCACCGAAAATGTCGTTGATTTTCTTGCTGAAAAGGGTTTTGATGATATCTATGGTGCGCGACCTTTGAGAAGGGAAATTCAGCGTAGTGTTGAAGACCCGTTAAGTGAAAAAATCTTGGGTTGTGAATTTTCAAGGGGTAGTAAAATTAAATGTGATTTTCTTGATGGCAAAATTGTTTTTATGTAAAAAAACAGCAGGTCGTTTGACCTGCTGTTAATCTTTTTACGCGTGGTGCGAATGAGAAACATTTACTTCTCTTTCTCTGAATAATAGTGATATGCACCAAACGCCTGCAAGAGCAATAACTGTGTAGATAATTCGGCTCATTAGGGCGGCGGAGCTACCAAATAACCAAGCAACTAAATCAAAGCTGAAAAGACCCACAAGCCCCCAGTTGAGAGCGCCTACAATTATTAAAGCAAGACAAATTCTATCAAGCATAGTTTCACCCCTTTCTTGCATTTATAGTTTTTCCCGAAAACTTTTTAAATATTCTTTTAGAAAAAGCACCGAGCCATATTTAGCTCGGTGCCTTTTATTTGAGAAAAAACTCTGATTATTTCATGCTGTTTTCGTAAGACTCGATCATTTTCTTAACCATCTGTCCACCGATAGAACCAGCCTGTTTAGAAGTGAGGTCGCCGTTATAGCCCTGCTTAAGATTTACGCCAACTTCCCTTGATGTTCCCGAGTGTTATTAAAATACGTCAAAAAATAAAATACATAGACCAATCGAACCGCTATAATAACACTCTCTGGGGAATAATTTAATTGACACAAAATCTTGACTATTCGTTACGAATATGCTATAATTCTTGTGGTGATAGTTATGGAAAGACGAATAGCAAAATTAATTGTAGGCAAGGCGGGAGGCACCGCAAGTGAGGACTCGAAAACCTATAAGGTGTCGGTGCCTAGTAAATGGGTTGCCGAACTCGGTCTTGCAGATTCTAAAATGGAAATGACATTTGATGGCGAAAGAATTATTATTTCACCACATTTGTCTATGGATAAATTTTTAGAAAAGAAAAAATCATTTGGTCATAAACTTATGAGCTTTGAGTTTTATGACGGAGAGATTTTGTGCACTCGAATTGTTGCCGATTTTACTGACAAAACCTTGTCTGTACAAAACACAACCGAGCGTATAGTGAAGACTGCGTTTGGAAAAAATGAAGTACCGACTTGGGAGGATTTTCAAAACTTTTTGGAGGAACGTTGTGTGCCAAGAAGCCGCAGCGGTATTAGAGAGTATTTGGAAGCAATCGGAGTAGAGGGATATAATCCGCTTGAAATTATAAAGAAAACAAACGGCAGAATGGCAGAAGATAACCAATGGCTTAAATTGGAGGATATACAATGACAGTTAAACTTGTAACTAATGAAAAGGTTGCCGAAACTTCTTCAAAAGGCAATCAAGAAAAATGGTTTGATAAAGAAACAGATAAATGGTATAAGCTCGATCAATTCGGCTATGAAGCTTTAACCGAAACAATGATTTCAAAACTGCTTGAAAAGAGCAATATCGAGAGCGATACACCGTTTTCTTTCGCACGTTACGAGATGGAACGACTGAATGTTCACGGCAGAGATAGAACAGGTTGCTCAAGCAAAAACTTTTTGAAGGATGGCCAATCAATTATTACGCTCAGTCATTTGTTCTCCCGTCAGCTTGGCACTTCGCTCAAAGATAAGTTAGAAAAGTTTAGTAGCGACAAAAAGCGTATTCGGTATCTTGCTGAAGCAACCTCTGAGTATACAGGACTTAAAGAGTTTCCGCAGTATCTCACATTGCTTTTTGAGGTAGATGCTCTATTCCTAAATGATGACCGTCATCTTAACAATATAGCGGTCATTGAGCAAAACGGAAAATTCAAATACTGCCCAATTTTTGATAACGGCGCAGGTCTGCTTTCCAATACACAGTTCTCGCCAATGGATGTTGAACCTAAGGGACTTATCAAAGATGTTGTTGCACGTCCGTTTAATACTAGTTTTACAAGGCAAATAAATACTGCAAGGTCATTGTATGGTAAACAGTTAAATATGCCTCAATTAACGAGAAAAGATATTGGGTCAGAACTTGAACCATTGCTTGAATATTATCCTGAACGAGACAGAGGACTGATAGTAGATAGAGTAGTAGAATGTATAATATTTAGACAGAAATTTAATAAAATTTAAAATAAAAACATTCCGACAGGCAATTAGTTTACTTTATCATTTGAGGTTGAAAAAACACCACTCTTGTTGTTTTTTATGTGCTTATAATGCATCTTCTGCCACATCTTGCAAATGAATTAACTCTAATTTTTCTTCATTGCAAAGTTTTACGAATTATTCGGCTTTATTTTTGTCAAAAAATATATCGTCAACGGATTTTAATACACTTCCAAAGATATCAAGTGCATTGATACCGTACACAATATGTTTATGGTTGTCCTCATCGGTCACAATATCTGTTCTTAGTGTATATATTACTTGCAAAGTTTATCAGCCCTTAATTTTTTTTGAGGTTTCTGCATAATCACTTTTGATTTTAAAAAATGTTTCCAACTTAATTTTTGACCGCAGTTGTCACAAAAACTTTGCCAATCGCTTTGTAATAATGTGTTGCAGAAAGGGCAAATTGGTGTATATGTAGATGGGTTTTCCTTACAATTGCAGTAAACAGTATTAACTAACATTGCCACGGACCTTTCCTGATCTTTTGACTTTTCATTTATTAGCAGGTCATTCGGTTCCACTTCTAAAGCAGAGCAGAGTTTTTCTAAGCTGTTTAGTGTAGGAACCTGTTTACCGCTTGTGACATTGTTGATAAATCTTCTTGAAAGGCCTGATGCTTCGGATAAAGCTTCCAATGTCATATTCCTTTCATCAATAAGCATTAAAATTTTGGTTGCCAATTCATTTGAAAACATTGTAGAAACCTCACACTTCATGTCGAAGGTAAGTTTTACATTAAGATATTTTGGAATAATTTGGTAGGAACTATAATTCTCAAAATATAGTTCCTACCCATTTTTATATTTTAAAAGGAAAAACATATACTTTACCGCATTTGTGAACGATAAAACATGAACTTTTGTGACAAAAACTCAGTGATTCTTACTAAATACTGGAAATTTATCAATGCAAATGATATAATGTAAAAGATTTAGGAGGGGATAAATTTGTTACTATTTTATTTAAGTCTAATTGAAGCTGCAGAAGATAAATCAAAATTCGAAAGACTTTATTACGAGTATAAGAAATTAATGAAATACATTGCTAAAGATATGCTTAAAGATGAGTATTTAGCGGAAGATGCTGTTCACGAAGCATTTATCAAATTAACTCGACACATTAATGGTATTGATGAAAACGACCGTCACAAAACAAAAGCATTTATCGTTATAATTGTTAAGAGCGTTTGTTTGGATATGCTTAGAAAAGATAAACGGGATAAATCCTTTAGTTTAGAAGAAATTGACAATATGGGATACGTCGGCAACGATTTGTTTGAAAACATTGAACTCGAACATCTTTATTCGACAATAGAATCTTTATCCGATACATATAGAGAAGTTATTGAATTAAAGGTATACTATGATTTAACAGATAAAGAAATTTCCGATATACTTTGTATTAACAATGCAACGGTCAGAAAAAGATTACAACGCGCAAGGGAAATTTTGAAAAAGGAATTTGCTGAACGGGGTGAAGAATATGTTTCTGTCTAAAGACATTGATGAAAAGTTAATAAAAGCATTTGAAATTTATAATAAAAAGCTTTGTGAATCTTTGCCTACCGATGAAGAACTTGAAAATATAACATTTTCAGAAGCGTTTGAAAAGAAAATGCAAAAACTAATCAGGGCACAGAAGAAATCATACTATTATCTCATTAATACTGTTGCTAAAAGAGTGGCAATTATTATTTTAGCAATAGTGATAAGCTTTACTGCCACTACCTTCGGTGTGAAAGCAATTAGAGAAAGTGTTATCGAATTTATTACCGAAACCTTCGAAAAATTTACAAAGATAACCGTACAAAACGATGAACCCAATACACAAGCTTTACTTGTAAAAACTTCGCCACAGTATATACCAGAGGGTTATGTTTTAGAGAAAGAAACAAAGTCAGATGCGCTTTATCGGATAATATATAGCAACCTTGATAATATTACTATTGATTATATTCAACAAATTGATTTTGGCATTGTTAACAATGTGAATACAGAAGAAGTGGAATATGCGAAAATAAAAATTAATTCTCTGGAGGGAATTAAATATATTAAAAACGGAATAAATACTGTGGTCTTTGCAGATAAAATTTACATGTATACTATTTATGGACAGGTTCCGTTTGATGAACTTATAAAAATGGCGGAATCAATAAAAACAGAATAAAAATTGTCACAAAATGTCGTTTCCTTTCGTTTATATAACAAAGAGTATTATCTCTATTTATAAACGAAAGGGGGCGACATTTATGTTTAAGAAAATTTTGGCTTTGGTTATGTGTATTGTTATGCTATGCGGTACAGGATTAATAGCAAACGCTGAAACCACTGAAAATCAAGTTCAACCACGTTACAGTTATACCAACACAATTAGCGCAACACTAGCGAATTCAAGCGGTAAGGCGCTATGTGTTGGAAGCGTTAACGGTTACAATGGCACAACAACAAAAATCGTTATGACTATGACTTTACAGAAGAAAACTCTGCTCTGGTGGAGTGACGTACAGGTCTGGTCAAAAACAACCTACACTTATTACAATGATGCTACTTATACCATCTCGGTTGACAGTGGTACACATCGCGTTAAGGTTGAAGCAAAGGTTTATGCAGGAAGCAATTACGAAAATGTGGATTGCACAAGCAAAACATATACTTTCTAAATCAAAAAACAGGACTGTCTCTTTTTTGAGACAGTCCCCAAATTTTTAAAAATTAAAAATAAAATATAGTCAAGGTAAAAATATATTAAATATTTTGGATGTTAAAAAAATATGGAATAAATAGTGATATTTGTGAAGATAGCATTAGCTAAAAAATCAAATTTTTAGTTTTACAATTCACTTGGTTTTAATTGCAAAAGAAAAGCATACATATACAATGTTTAAAGCAGTATAAATATCGTCCTGAACGTATATATAAGAAAATGTATTTTGGTGAGTCAAAATGGGAATATGTAAAAAAGGCAAAGAAATTTTTAAACAAATAATACTGAATTTTAAATATATAGCAAAAAAGGCTTCGATTTGGACAAGTTATGTTGTTGCAGCTTCTCAGTTTCTCTGTTTTTTAAATGATTTTAATGATATTTTCCCAAATGAATTAAAATTCATAAATCGAGCACTAATAAGTATAGGTGTTGTATCAATAATTTGGCTTGTTATGTTTTTTATTATTTCTTATAAAGTATTAAAAAATCATATCGTAGAAGTTATAAATGATGGAAGCAACAATCATTTATATGTAGAATATGGTGACCTGTTAGAAGAAACCAATGAAAAAAGAAATATTGTGATTACTGCTAATCGTTGTTTTGATACAATTGTTGATGATGATATTATCGCTTCAAGTACGATTCATGGCAAGGCAATAAAGAAAATATGTGTAAGTGATTTTACAGAACAAATGTTAAATGAAGCGTTGCAAAAGGATTTATCTAAAAGAAGAATTAACCCTGAAATTGAATTAACATTAGACGAAAAGAGAAAAGGCAATCTGAAGCGTTATCCGGCTGGAACAATCGCAGAATTCAAAAATCGTAATGATGATAACATAACTTATTTTTTCCTTGGAATGTCTGTCTTTAATAAAGATTTGCATGCAGAAACGTCTGATATTGAATATGTTAGTACTATTCAATCGCTAATAGAATACTGTAATACAAGGTCGCAAAAAATTCCTATTTATATGCCAATCATAGGATCACATGGTTTAAATAATAAGAAAAAGGAAAGAGAATTGTTAGAATATATTGTAAACGCTTTTCGTTTTAATAAAAATCTTATAAACACAGATATACATATTGTTATTTATAAAGGAAGACGCGACGAAGTTTCAATATACGGTTTATGATTAATTTGTTGGAGGTAAATAATTATGGGACATAAATGCTTTATTAGCTATAAAAAAGAAGACAAAGATTATAAAGACAATATTATTGATTTGTTAGACGAAAACCAGCATATTGATAAATCTCTTGATAGAATTATAGATAGCGAAGATGGTGATTATATAATGCAAGTAATACGTGAAGATTATTTGCATGATTCTACCGTAACTATTTTCATTATTGGTGAGCATTCTTCCGAAAAAGAAGGAACAGATCTTTATGGAAGAGATAAAAATTATTTTATAGAAAGAGAATTACAAGCCTCGCTATATAACGGTAAAGGTAACACAAGAAATGGAATATTAGGTGTTGTATTACCTAATATGTACGAGAAAATTTATAAGGGTACATATAAATGTAACAAGTGTGGAAAAACTCACAATTATATAGCCATAAATGATTATACAGTAATACGAGAATTTAGTAAAAATTATTATTGTCTACCGGATAAGTGTGCTTGGAAAGAGGAAGAAAGGTATTGTGTTTTAGTCAAATGGGAAGATTTCGAAAATTCTCCACAAGATTATATAGAAAAAGCGTTTAATAAGCGCAGCCAAGATGTTGCAAAAAATATAGTAATTAAAAACTTAAGATAGTTTTCAATAATATTTATACAATAAAAACGGAAGTGTATATGCCCATGTTAGAAGGGTGCTTAAACAGTTTTAAGATATCAATAATTTTATGTTTATAACTCACATTACGAAAATACGAAGTTTTTAAAACTTCGTATTTTCATTTGGAAAACCACAGGAATAATATTAAAATGCAGAATTGCTATGATTAGCAGTTCTGCATTTTTTAAAAAGATATAGCAATTAATTTTATTGAGTATTATGTATAATTTGAAGAAATAGGCTAATGCAGAATAAGTGCATTAGCCTATTTCTTTGTAATTATATCAACTGTTGTAAGAAGGGCTCTTAAGTCATCTTAGTTCATCAGTTTAGCCTTCACGTGTAATTTATGTAATAAAGCGGGTTCTTCTATGTTTGTATCAAAATTTTTTCTATTAACTCATAGATAATCTCAAATATAAGAACTCGCTTAAGGATTCCAAGGTTCTGCCGAAAGATATTGATTGAATATAACTTTTTCTATGACCTAATTAGTAACTCATTTTGTATTTAGACACATCTTTTTTAGTGCATAAAACTGAAACACATTCTCTTATAAGCCTTTCATTCATGTAAATCACCTCAAACATATATTTTCTACTAATTTTGTTAGTGTAATATATATGTTTGACACTCAGTATAATGTGAAAACAGTTTTTCTGTACAGTGAATTACTGAAGTTGCATAATTGTTTTATTTTGCAAAAAATAAAACCGCTTTTCATAACAGAAAGCGGTCTAGTGATTGCGTAGAACTAAAAGTTCTAAACGATATAAAATTTACCAATTTGACAAAATCATTATATCAAATGACTAATCATTAGTCAATATCTTTTGTGTAAAAACTTTGCAAAAAATAAAATTTTAGCTAATCTAAGGAAGTATTATTCTTTTATAATTTAATTATGGTCATAAATATGGTCAAAAAATTGTTAAAGGAGAACGAATATGTCTCGTAGAGGGGAAAACATAAGAAAACGTAAAGATGGCAGATGGGAAGGTAGGTATAAAGTAGGTTATAAGGAAAATGGCAGCACAAAATATGCATCAGTATACGGACATACATACTTAGAGTGCAAAAACAAATTAGAAAATAAAAAATTCTTTAATAATACTAACGATATATCTAAATTCGAAAAACAAAGATTTAAAGATGTGTTGTATTTATGGCTATCAATCACTCAAATTCATGTAAAAAAATCAACAATTACAAAATATCAAAATATGATTGAAACTCATATTCTGTCAGAGTTAGGTCATGTTTTTGTTTCCGATTTAAATTCAAATACAATTAATAGTTTTTTAGAGAAAAAATTAAAGTGCGGTAAAAAGAACTGCAATGATGGTTTGTCTCCTTCTTATGTTAGAAGTTTGGCAATTATCATAGAATCGGCATTAAAATTTGCACAAAGAGAAGGTTACTGTTCACAATTAAATTCTCCAATCTTAAAACCACCAATAAAGAAAAAAGAACTTAAAATACTAACGATTGATACACAAAATATATTAGAGTCGATGATTTTAACAAACCCAAACACAACAAAATTAGGTGTTTATATTGTACTTCAAACTGGATTACGATTAGGAGAAATTTGCGCTCTTAAATGGGAAGATATTGATTTCAAATTAAAAATTATCAACATTAAGAATACTGTTACTCGAGTAAGATGCGACAACTATGAAAATTCAACATCTAAACTAATTATTGATAGAGCAAAAACAGATTCTTCCATTAGGAAAATTCCAATATCTTCTGCTTTATTACCGGTATTAGTCAAAATGCAGAAATCGGCGGTATCAAAATATGTTGTATCTGACAATGCGGATTTTGTTAGTACTCGAACTTTTGAATATAGATACAAAAAATTATTAAAGGAGTGCGGTATAACAAAATTAAATTTCCACGCCTTACGGCATACTTTTGCGACAAGATGTATAGAAGCAGGAGTTGATGTTAAAACATTAAGTGAAATATTAGGTCATTCTAATGTTTCTATAACACTCAACACGTATGTGCATCCATCTATGGATAATAAGCGAATTCAAATAGAAAAATTATGTGCTTTAACCGCATAAAATTTATTAATGGTCAAATACGTGGTCAAAAAAATCACTAAAGCCTTTGTTTAGTTCAAAAAAACAAAATATCGTTTAGAACTTTTAGTTCTACGCAAATACAGTTGATTTAAAGGGGTGTGTTGCTTTGGCTAATGATTTTCTATCAAATGAGCAGCAGATGATGATTAAATCTTTTCAAAGAGTTTTACCGCAAATGAGAAAGGAACTTGGTATATCTCAGACTGATTTTGGGAAAAAAGTCGGGAAAAGCCGTCAAATGATTTCATTATTAGAACGCGGAGAAGCTGAAATGACATGGGATACGTTCGTTGCATTTATGTATTTTTTTAAGGTGAATTGGAATGCAATAACAAATGAACGAAGAACTGTATTGGATGATTTCCTAGATATTAGAAAGGGAGAATAAAATATGCAAATAACTTATATTTCAATTGACGGTATAAAATCATTTGTTTTGCCAGAAAAAATTAGCGGCAGGTATTGGATTAAGGACACTGATAATCAAAATATAGTAAGTATTGAGAGCGCAGAACAAAAATGGCACTTAAAGTCTAATAAAAACAATGTTTTATTAGATGAAAGCGGTAATGAAATCAAAAAAACATTCTTACAACCGATGAGTATTAATCGAGTTTTTTCAAAAGAAACAGAACAATGCTCGTTTGTTTTTGCTGAGCCTATAACTGAAAACAGGGCTACCTATGTTAAATATGGTGTACCTGATGATATCGAATTAGTAATTGGAAAAACACAGGATTGTGATATTTTTTACAATAATCCATTTGTCTCTAAAACACATGCTATTTTATCTTACAAGAATGGCGTTTGGCACATTGAGGATAAAGAAAGTAGAAATGGAACATATGTTAACAACTATCCTGTGAACAAAGTGCTTTTAAAACCTGGTGATGTTATTTACATAATGGGTATGAAGTTAATTATTGGAGATTGCTTCTTTGCTATTAATAATCCAGATAATCAAGTTGTTGTTAATGAAGCAAATGTTGGTCTTTTTAATAAGCCAAATTTCGATGTAGCAGTTGACGAATATGAATTAGACGAACCTGAATATTTTTATCGTTCGCCAAGATTTAGAAGAGAGGTAAAAACCGCAAAAATTAAGGTTGATAATCCGCCGTCTAATCAATTCGGCGAAGAAATGCCGTTAATGCTAGTTTTGGGACCATCAATAACAATGGGTTTGGCATCTGTTACTATGGCGGTATTTTCAATTAATAATGCTATTACAACAGGTAATATCAGTAATGCTATACCTTCTATCGCTATGTCGGTTAGTATGCTTTTGGGAACAATGTTATGGCCTGTTATTTCAAAAAGGTATGATAAAAACAGACGTCTTAAAAAGGAAGAAAAAAGACAAAAGAAGTATAGTGAATACCTTAAAGAAAAAGAAGCCCAAATAACCGATGAAATAGCTCATCAAGAAGAGATACTCAGAGAGAACAGTGTTACTATACCCGAATGTATAGAACGTATTAATGATGTAAGCAGAACACTATGGGAAAGAACCTTAAATAATAAGGATTTATTAGAACTGCGACTTGGCACCGGAATAAAAAAATTAGATGCCGAAATTTTATACTCTGAAAGACGGTTTACATTGGATGAAGATAATCTTAATGAGGATATGCTTACTCTTTGTGAGAGCCCAAAGATATTAAAAAACATTCCGATAACTATTTCATTGTTTGAAAACTACATTTCTGGTGCTATAGGAAATGAAAAAGAATTATATTCCTTTATTAAAGGTTTAATACTTCAAATTATAACCTTCTACAGCAAAGACGATGTAAAACTGGTCTTTCTATACGATGAGAAGCAATCTGAAGAATTTGAGTTTGTAAAGTGGTTACCTCATGTTTGGGACGATGAAATGAACTATCGTTTTATTGCAACAAACGATGAGGATGGAAAAGACCTTACATCTTATTTCGAGCAAATTATAAATAATCGTTCTGAGATTAATGAAACCGAAGTTAAAGACGCTTCACCGTATTACATTGTTTTTGTTTTAGATAAAAACCTTGGTGTTGGAACAGATTTTATAAAAAAACTGTTATCTATAAATAAAAATATTAACATAAGCACGCTTTTCGCTTATCATGAACTTAAAGAATTGCCTAAAGAATGTTCTATAGTTGTTGAATTAAGTGGCTCTGACGGAAAACTTTATGACAAGAATAATATCTCTGATACAGTTTCAATTTTTAAACCAGATATTTCTGTAAACGAAGATTTAACTGAGATTGCGAAAAAAATCTCAAACATCCCCTTAGATCCTAATTTGAAAGCTGTTAATCTTCCAGATACAGTAAGTTTCCTTAATATATATGATGTTGGTAAAGTTGAACATTTAAACGTTTTGGAAAGATGGCAAGAAAGCATTCCTTCTAAATCATTGGAGGCGTTTGTTGGCGTAGATACAAACGGAAAGTTGTTTAAGTTAGATCTTCACGAAAAATTCCACGGACCTCACGGTTTGGTTGCCGGAATGACGGGCTCGGGTAAATCGGAATTTATTATTACCTACATACTTTCTATGGCAGTAAATTTTCATCCCGATGAAGTTGCCTTTATACTCATAGATTATAAAGGCGGTGGAATGGCAAAATCTTTTGAAAACCTACCGCATACCGCAGGTATAATCACAAATCTCGATGGAAGCTCTATTAAACGTTCTTTGGTATCTATTCAAAGCGAGTTAAAAAGAAGACAAGCAATTTTCGCTAAGGTTAGCAAGGATACAGGCGTAAGTAATATTGATATTTACAAATATCAAAAATTAAGGCGTGAAGGTAAGGTTAAAGAACCATTACAACATCTGTTTATTATTGCTGACGAGTTTGCTGAACTTAAAACACAACAGCCTGATTTTATGGAACAGTTAGTAAGTGCGGCCAGAATCGGTAGAAGTCTCGGTATCCATCTTATTCTTGCCACACAAAAACCAAGTGGTGTTGTTGATGACCAAATTTGGAGTAACAGCAAATTCCGAGTTTGTCTTAAGGTTCAGGAACGTTCCGACAGTATGGATATGTTAAAACGTCCTGATGCTGCAGAGCTATCGCAAACAGGAAGATTTTATTTACAGGTCGGATATAACGAACTGTTTGAACTCGGTCAGTCTGCATGGGCAGGGGCAAATTACTACCCCGCAGACAGTAATGTGAAAGAAAAGAATAATAGCGTTGAAGTTATCGGCAAAACGGGACACATAATTAGTCAGGCTAAACCTGCTAATATCAATTACGGGTTAGATACTCAGAAACAAATGGATGCAATAACAAAGCATTTAAGATTTGTTGCAGATGAGGAAAACATTTCGGTAAGACCGTTATGGTTGCCGCCGCTTGAAGCAGGACGAACTATTGGCGATTTAATTAAGGAGTATTCATTTAATAAATTACCCTTTGTTCTTAACCTACCTATTGGTGAATATGATAATCCTTATAATCAGCAAAAAGGACTTAGTACACTACCGTTATCTGAATGCGGCAACGCTTTGGTTTATGGTATTGCAGGTAGTGGTAAAACTACATTTTTAACGACTATGCTTTATTCATTGGTTTCTCAGTATACACCAGATGAAGTTCAAGCATATGTTTTGGATTTTGCTTCTGAGACATTAAAAGCTTTTGAAAAAGCGCCGCATATTGGAGAGGTAATGCTCTCTGATGAAAAAGAAAAAATCAATCGTTTCTTTGATTATTTGTTAAATGAAATAAAGCAAAGGAAAAAATTATTTGCTGATTTTGGCGGTGATTTTAGGTCATATTTGGCAGAGGCTGAAACTAAAGTTCCTAATATAGTTGTTGCGATAAATAACTATGCTGCGTTCATTGAACAGTATGAGGAAATAGAGGAAGCCGTTGCTTTAATTACAAGAGAATGCACTAAATATGGAATTTATTTTGTGATGACTGTGCCTAATACAAATACTATTCGCTATAGAATGATGCAAAATTTCGGTCAGATATTTACTATGCAGCTTTCTGATGAGGGCGAATATGCAAACGTTATCGGCAAAACGGATGGTTTATATCCCGATAAGTTTAAGGGCAGAGGTTTGTTTAAAAAGAATGAAATTCTTGAATTTCAAACTGCTAATATCACAAATGAAGGAAATACATATAAGCACATAAAGGAATTCTGCGAATCTCTTGGTAACAAATATTCAAACAATGCAAAAAGAATCTCGGTAATACCCAATAATGTGACAATCGAGGATTTAAGAGGTCATTTTGAAGTTAATTCAAATATTGTTCCAATAGGATTTAATTCCGAAGATACAGCGATATTCAACTACCCGTTGTATAACCGTTATATCACTTTAATAACGGGTAATGGTAAAAATCCTGCATTATTTTCTAAAGCTATCTACGACCTAATCAGTGATGATAAAACAATCGTATTAAATCCTGAAAGCTTAGATGATGTCCGTGAACTGTTTGACTTAACCGTCAAGCGCTTCCAAGAATTGAAATCAAATGCAAATGCGACATTTGAAAGAAAGCTGATTTTTATTAACAATATTGCCCAGCTGAGAGAAAATTTAAGTTCAGATGACCGTGACCGGATTGATTTAATTCTGCAAAAAGGTTCTAGTGCCCTTGGTATGAATATTGTATTAACTGAAGTATGCGATAAATTGTTTTCTGTTGCTGGTGAATTGTGGTATAAGCAGAACATTGGTAATAACAATGGCATATGGGTTGGCGGCGGTTTTGCCGAACAGTACCGAATAAATGTTGAAAACCGCAACAATCGTTATGCTAAAAGCACGGAATCAAATCAAGGCTTTGCTATTATTGATGGAATTGCTACGCCAATTAAATTGCCGTTAGCTGAAAAGGAGTGGTAGTCTTATGAATAAGGTTTTAGTTGAAGTATTCCTTCCGGCATCAGGTGAGGTTTATGATGTACGAATCCCGCTTGACAGTCAATTAGGTGAAGTAGCAATGCTTATAATGAAACAGTTGGAAGGATTATCTAAGGGAAGATTTATCGCAAATAACACCACTGTTTTATGTGATGCCCAAAGTGGAAAAATTTTAGATATTAACAAGTTTGTTGCCGAACTTGGAATAAAGAACGGCAGTCGACTTATGTTGATATAAATTGAAAAGGAGAAATGAAAAATGAGAATTCAAGTAACCCCCGAACAACAGGCAAAAACAGTAGAAGAACTTCGCTCTTTTGCAAACGAATACAAAAGTATTCGAGAGCAGATGTTCAGTGAGGTATCTAACCTTAGTTCCAAATGGCAAGGTGAAGATAATAGAGTGTTTACAGAAAAAATCAACTCTGCATTGGATAGTCTACAACTGATGATTAACGCTCTTAACAGTTCTGCAGACTTGATAGACACAGAAAGACTCAATTATCTCGCACAACAACAAGCTGTTATTGATGGTTTAAAATAAGGAGGAAACGACAATGGCTGGAGAAATTAGAATTACGACTGAAGAAGTAGAACTTTCTGCTACTACTATAGAAAGTCTTAATAACAAACTCAATGACAAATTACTCGAGGCACAAAATGCTGTTAGAGCATTAGGTGCCACTTGGCAAGGCGAAGCTTATGATTCTACAATGGCTTCTTTCAACAATTTCGCTAATAAATATTTTGAATCGTATAAGGAATTAGTTGCTAATTATGTGAAATTTCTTAGAGAAAAAGTGGCACAAGGATATTTTCAAACAGAAATTAAGAACGATTCTCTTGCAAATCAGTTTAAGTAAATCAGTGGATGTAGGAGAATGTCCAACATTCTCCTACAAAATATTAATTTGAAAGAAATGAGGCGAAAGTATGGCTCAGAATTCTAAACAAGAACTTGTGAATATACAAAACGAACTGAGAAGTATCATTGCCCAAATTATAAATGTTTCCGATGACCTTAACTCAAATCAAGGAGTCGGAATTGAAAAATGCACGCAAAGTCTAAAAAATATTTCGCAAGATTATCGACGTCTTTTATCAAAACTTGAACAAATTAATCTTGACCCGGATAATACTTCCGGTGGCGGTAGATTTTAGGTGGTGGAGAAATGGCTAATAATATTAATATAGACAATGAAAATTTGAAATATAATGCGTCAAGACTCAACAATATAACAAAGCGCATTTCTTCTCTGGATTCGCAAATATCAAGACTTTATTGGCAAACAGGGCATTTAGATGTATGGAAGATTATGCAGTCAAACATTCTTTATAATGACAATAAGAAGATTAAAAACTGTATAAATACTCTTAACATTACCGCTAATGAATTTGAAAGTACAGAGAAATCTGTTAATTCCGGTGGATTATTGCTTAATGGATTAGATGCACTTAATGGTTTCAGACCTCTAACTGTTTTACAAAGACTTTATATTTCGCTGAAAAAAGCAATAGAAAATGTTGGCAATGCTATTAAAACCAATGTTTTAAAAATCACGAATATATTTTTGAAATATAAGAAAGAGTACTCTAATACCGATAACTTAAAAAATAATTTGCATGTTGGAGCTTGTACCATTATTGGAGGAGATTTAGTTAGATCAATTTTCGATAGAATGAAAGAAGATAACGTAGTTGTTCCAATATGTACTGACATTGCGAGTGTTTTTGAAAATGAAAATTCGTCAATGGATGAAAGTTTATCGCTTAATGAAAAGCTAAAAACATATTCGTACGGAAATCAAAACTTTTCTGTTATCAAGGGATTGGACCAAAAGTATTGTTATAACCAAAATGATTATAACAGATTTTGGAGTAATACCTACAATGACAATGTCGGATGTACTTCAACAGCTGAGGCAATAGCTTATTCCATATATCATAATGAAGAAGTTAGCCCAAATGAAATGGGTTGGGGTAGCAATGGTGCTAAATGGAACCACTCAAAGACTATTGAGGGTACAACAAATTGCTCGGCTGAACATACTTACAAAACGATATACGAAAATGTTAAAAACGGTACACCTGTAATGTTCAGAGTTAAAAATGCAGCCAAACAAAATTATGGTCACCATATGACCGCTGTTGGAATTCGAGATGGTGCAGACCCTAACAATTTAGGTCCTGCCGATATTCTGGTTGTTGACCCCGAAAAAGGAAAAATTGAAACATTAGCCGATTATACAAAAGGAAGCTACAATAAGAACACCATTATAGATAATGATGGTTGGCCTTTGCGTATTCCGGTATAAAAAAATAGAGCAAAAGGAGAAAAATATGAAAGATTTGTTACCTATAGGTACAGTTGTTACCTTAAAAGACGGAGTTAAATCCTTGATGATTATAGGTATTATGCAAAGCGATGAAAATGAAAAGATATACGATTATATAGCTGTGTTATATCCTGAAGGCTTTTTAAATGCTGAAACCTTTTTCCTATTTAACAAAGAGGATATAGTTGATGTTAAATTCAAGGGATATATAAATGAAGAATATGAGCAACATATAAAATTGCTTAATGATTATATTAACGAAAATTAATATGTATGAATTGAGGTGTAAAAATGCCTAATATAGATACCTCCAAAGTAAAAACTATTGCAGGTGAAATGATTGATATAAACAATCGTTATAGAGATAATTTTTCTGCGGTGGAGCAAGCTATTAATAGATTAAGAACCGATTGGCAACAACCGCATAAAGTTTCTGCTGCTGCTTTTGCCTGCTTTGATGAAATTAAGGCTAAGTTTTTTGAGCCTTCAATTACTGAAAGACGAGAACTCGCTCAATTTTTATGTGATGCTGTTGGAATTGGATATGAAGAGGCCGAAAAGACGAATAAGAATCTGTTAGAGCAATTGTTTGATGTTAGCAGAGCGGTATCCTCTGTTTTATCACACGTTTATGCAAATAACACTACCGATTCGCAAATCATCACTAATGATTTAGTGCAGAAAATGGATCAAGCTGGAACAATTCAAAATAATAGCACTAAAAAAGATGAAAATTATATCTCAAAGGGTTGTGTTATTACTGCTATTACTAATTTGTATCGTAGACAACAAGTATATGTTGGACAAAATGTTACAATTACCAAAAGCAAAATCTACGATTTAAATGGTGGTCCGTCTTTAAGCTCAAGTGTTTTAAATCCAAAAGTTCAAAAGGAATATGGATTTAGTCATACAATTAAGTACGGTCCATTAAACAACAAACCAATCAGTGTTAATGAAATTGATGATTTATTAAAGCAGCATCCGTCAGGTGTTGTGGTTTTTGCAAAGGGTGAAACAACTGATCACGCAGTTTTGATAACGCAGGGAAGTAATGGAGAATATTTTTTTGTGGATCCTATAGATGGGGGTCAGCCACGCAAATGGGAAGATACAACATCTTATAATTTAAAAGGGGAAAAGGCTATTTTCGATGGTTGGTCAATTGATGATTTGATAAAAAATACTTGGTGGGTAGCATATGTATAGGGTGGTTTATAACTATGTCAAAAGTAATTACAGATATGGAGGATTAGGATGTTTTGGAAAAAATCAAAAAAATATACATTTGATACAGAACCGTCGAAAAGATTTATAGCTCAACCAGAAGAATATAAAATTGTTGATGCAAATGGTAAGCCAATAGATTGGGAAGAAAGAAAAAAAGATGAAGAAAGATTAAAAATCTGGGCTTACGGTAATTGCTTTCCACTCGGAAGTGTGGTTAAGATAGACGATAGACAAGTTTTAATTGTTAGTGTTGATGTGTCTGGTGATAAAACACAATATAAAGGATTTCATTATCCACAAGGTGCTGATTCGTGTTGTGATTTAATTGAATTTTGCCATACCGAAATAGATGGAGTGTATTTTATGGGATGGTGGAATGATGCTATGAAGAAAAAAGCCGGATTTGGTGAATGATTTTTAAGTTTTATTGTTATATAAGTACACAGAATTATAAAAACAATTAACGAATAAAAATTCTACTAATTAATAGGTGATAACATGTCAAAAGTAATTACAGATATCGACTCTTTTTTAACTGCAGCGACTGCTATTGATGATTATGTGGCTAACTGCAAAAAAAGAAATAATGATTTACAAAAATTACATGATGAGCTTATGGCTGCTTGGCGTGGTGAGGATTATTTAAAATTCCGTGATAAGTTTCAAAAAGTTATACTTGATGGTGACAGTAACAATAAGCAGCTGATCGCATATCTTGAACAATTTAGTAAATATTTAAAAGAATGCGCAAAACAATATTCTTCTGCGCAAGAGAACGCACAAAATAGATTTTCAAGGTGTTGAATATTAAATGATGATAGATTATTTTGAGTTTTCTAATAAAGGTGACCGAGAGATAAATGAAGACAGTGTAGTATGTCTTGAAAAACAAGGCAACTTTTGCTTTGTGGTATGTGATGGGCTTGGTGGCCACGGTCAAGGAGAAATAGCATCAAGCATTGCTACAAGTACATTTACAGATGTATTCTATCGTTCGGAGGACCTTGTAAATCTTATAGGTGAAGCAACTGAATGTGCCCAAAAGTACATAATTAAAAGACAAACAGAAGAACACAAACCACACGAACTTAAAACCACTTTAGTAGCGTTAGTTATTGACGATGGTATTGCTTATGCAGGTCATGTGGGAGATACACGGCTTTACTGCTTCCGAAAGAACAAACTTAAATGGCGTACACTTGACCATAGTGTGCCGCAGATGTTAGCACTTGCGGGCGACATTAAGGAAAAAGACATTCGCAGACATACTGATAGAAATATGCTTCTAAAGGTTATAGGTACTGAATGGGATGAGCCACAATATGAACTGGCTAATCCGGTAGAACTTAAAAGAGACACAGCATTTCTTTTATGCACTGACGGTTTTTGGGATTTTATTGACGAAAAAATGATGCAAAAGGCGTTGAAGAAAAGTAAGACTGCTAAAGAATGGTGTGAATATATGGTTGAAATAGTTAAAGCTAATGGAAAAGGCAATGATATGGATAATTTTTCAGCCATAACAGTATTTTGCAGGTAAAGGAGTTACCACATTTGCAATTTATTAAAGATAATTACAATTTTTACGAAGAAAATAGCTGTTTTGAAGTTAGCTTAAAGTCAATTATAGGCACACGTGAGGAACAACAGGACAGTGCCGCTATAAGACTAAATTACGATAATGGAATTATAGTTATTTGTGATGGTATGGGCGGTCATAAAGGTGGCAAGTTGGCAAGCAGTATTGCTGCAGAGAAAATGGCTGAAAACTTCAATAATAAGCCTCAAAACGCAAATATACCATCAATATTTTTAAATATATTGGATACTCTCGACTCTGAAGTTATGAATCTTAAGAATTCTGACGGTACAGCTATGAAAGCCGGTACTACATTGGTTGCGGCTTATGTTGAGAAAAGATTGATTCACTGGGCATCTGTTGGAGACAGCAGAATTTATATCATCCGTGGTGATGAAATCGTACAAGTAACAAAAGACCATAATTATAAATTCAGATTAGATAATCAACTCGAAGAAAACAAAATTTCTTTGCAACAATATAAAGAAAAAATCATTGATGGCGAAGCACTTATTAGTTTTCTTGGGGTCGGTGGATTAGAGCTTGTTGATATAAACTCTGAACCATTCTCACTATATCCGGATGATAGAGTTTTACTTACTACAGACGGTTTATATAAAGCGTTAAATGATGAAACAATTTTGAAAATTATTTCAAATTTCTCTAATATTAAAGAGGCGACGGAAGCTCTAATTAAAAAGGCACAAAGAACTACCAAGGGCAGTTCTTTAGATAATACAACCATTTCATTAATAAGAATTAAATAAAAGCGGAGGAATATTTATGTCAATCAGAAAAGTTCAGTGTACAAACGGTCATTTTTTCGATGGGAACAAATATGAACTTTGTCCTATCTGTCAAGCACCTGAAAAGGAAGAAGTTGCACCTAAGATTGTGGAACTCAGACCAAAGCCTGAAAAGCAAGAAAAAGAAGAAGTTGCAGAAAAGGTTGGAATGTTTGACTTTTTACATCGTAAAAAGAAAGTGGATGAAATTAACATCCCCGATGAAAAAACAAGAGGGCTTGATGATATTCCTCAAACACAAGGTGGAGGTGTATCACCTGTAGAGATTGAGGAAAAAGTAGAGATTGAAGAACAAGGCAATGAAGAAGTGATTACTGAACCCATTAAGGCAGAAACCAAAAAAGAAACCCCGCCTTCTCTTTCAAAGCAGGTACAAGAAAAAGCTAACACAATTGATGCAAAGACAACCGGCAGATATACTACCGAAGAAACCGAGCCTGTTGTAGGCTGGTTGGTCGCGACAAATAGTACTTCCCAGGGCTTATCTTTTGAACTTAATGACGGAAAAAATTCTATAGGTCGTATGCGCACCAACAAGGTTGCTTTAGAAAATGAGCCAAGTGTTTCAAGAGAAAAACACGCTTATATTATTTTTGATGCAAAAAACAATGTTTTCTACATACAGTCAGGCGAAACAGATAAAATGACCTATTTAAATGATAGTCCTGTGTTAATGCCGCAACAACTAAATGCATACGATAAAATTCAGTTAGGTGATTGTGAACTGATTTTTATTCCTTTGTGTGGCGATAAATTTAGTTGGGATAATTATATAAAATAACTTAAGGGGATTTTTAACTAATGGCAATTTGTTATAACTGCTTTAAAGAATATGATGCAGAACTAGGATTTTGTCCATTCTGCGGACAAAGTGATGAGGAAATATCTAGAGATAAATATTTATTGGCTCCGGGTACCATATTGTTAGAACGTTATATTATAGGCAAGGCTGTTGGTAGCGGTGGCTTTGGTAATGTATATAAGTCTTGGGATATGAAACTAGAGACCATTGTAGCAATTAAGGAGTATTATCCGCAAGGTATTGTAAACAGGGATGTAGAAACAGGAGAGGTGTTTCTTGCAAAGGTTAAGGAACATAAGGAATTTGAGTATGGTAAGCAGCGACTTTTGCAAGAGGCAAGAAATGTAGCTAAATTTAGTGGGCATAAAAATATAGTTAATGTTTTTGAATTTTTCGAAGCCAATAATACTTCATATATGGTTATGGAATTCTTGTATGGAACGCCCTTGAATGTTGTTTTAAAACAAAGTGGTGGAAAATTAGATCCTGATGTTGCATTAAATATAGTTACCGAACTATGCGATGCTTTTGCACCATTACATAAGGCAGGAATAATACATAGAGATATAAGTCCTGATAATATTATGATTTGTGATAATAAGGTTATATCGTTATTCGATTTTGGTACAGCAGAATTTCCAGATGGCAAAAATAAGTTGCCGATAGTTATAAAACCGGGATATGCACCACCCGAACAATATGAACAGGAAAATCGTCAAGGGCCTTGGACGGATGTTTATGCTTTAGGTGCAACACTGTATTTATTACTCACGGGAGAAAAGCCTCAACCATCAGCCGACCGCAAGGTATTAGATGAATTAAAAACACCTATGGAAGTAAATTCCGAAATAAGTGAACAACTTAGTAATGCAGTAATGAAAGCGATGGCTATTGATATGCATATGCGCTTTCAAAATGTATCGGATTTTAAGAAGGCGATTCAAGGCGACTTAAAAGTCCTTCCTGTTGAAAAAGAGCGTAAAAGACGTAAGAAAAGGAGACTTATTGGTCTTGTTGCTGCTTTATTAGTTTTAGTTATCGGTATTACAGGTGTGTTTGGTGCTTTGGAATATCAAAAAATGCAGGAAACATTAAAGCCGGCGGATATAACGGTATGGACTTTGGGTGATGAAACATCACAACAATATGTTACTATGACCAAAATAGTAAAACAGTTTAATGAAGCTTACCCTCAAGTAAATGTTAATGTTACTGCAATTAAAGAAGACGAATACGAAAGCAAAATTATAAAGGCAAATGAAAATGCCGAATTGCCGCATTTGTTTTATTCTACGGATATTAGTGATAAGGATTTAACCAACGCTACTGATATATCTTCAATTCTTAAAACCAAGAATGGTAAGAATACATATTTCTTAGCAGGTTATAAGAACAAATACAAAATGCCTTTAGGTGTTAATATCCCTGTAACTTACGCTATTGTGTCGGGAAGCAATTCTATATCTTATAGCGAGGATTATTTTAATGAATTAGCTGACCTTGGCGATTGTAAAATCAGTGTTGATAAAGAATATGACGACATTATTTCTAAAACAATAACAAGTTATTCTACAGGTGGTAGTAAAGAACTGTTTTTCAGTGGCGAAAACCAAGTTTTACTATCAACAACAAAAGATTATTTTAATGTTCAGTCTGCTTTCGGTGGTAGATATAAAGTTATTGGTAATAATACTGAAAAGTTCTATTGTAGCTTTGATAACGAATGGAGTGTCGGTTACGGCACCAAGGATGAAATTAAAGCGGCTAAAAAATTGCTTGAATTTATGTTGTCGTCTGCATCGCAAGATATAATCTATTTTGATGCAGAAGTAAAAAGCGGAATATTACCACTGAACGCATCAACATTTAATAGCTATATAAACGAGATTTTCACCGAACTTCAAGTAATAAGTGGGGCTAAGGACAATTATTCCTTTGAGGAGAATGATAATGAATAAAAGATGTATGGGCTGTATGAATGAATACAGCGAAGAATTTGAAATATGCCCATATTGCGGTTTTATCGAAAACAGTGAACCCGAAAGTCCGCTTCATATGGAACCGGGCACATACCTTGCCGATAGATATATTGTCGGTCGTGTTGTCGGTTACGGTGGATTCGGTGTTACATATATTGGTTGGGATGCAAAGCTTGAGCAAAAGGTTGCTATAAAAGAATATTTACCAAGTGAATTTTCTACACGTGCTCCAGGTCATTCGCAGCTTACTATTTATAGCGGTGATAAGGCCGAGCAGTTCTCAAAGGGACTTAATCAGTTTGTAGATGAAGCAAAGCGACTTGCAAAATTTCAAAATACCACAGGTATCGTAAAGGTCTTTGATTCTTTTGAAGAAAATCAAACCGCTTACATAATAATGGAATATCTCGATGGCGAAACCTTAGCCGCCAAGCTTAAAAGAGATGGCGTAATGGCGGCAGACGATGCTATCGCTCTGCTTATGCCCATTATGGAATCACTTGAAACCGTACACGAAGAAGGTATTTTGCATAGAGATATTGCACCTGATAATATTTTTATCACTAAAGATGGCGATGCAAAGCTAATAGATTTCGGTGCGGCTCGATATGCTACAACAGGTTATAGTATGAGCCTTACTGTTCTTATAAAACCCGGATTTTCACCTGAGGAGCAGTATCGTACAAGAGGCGATCAAGGACCGCATACTGATGTTTATTCTATGGCGGCAACACTTTATAGAACTATTACGGGTAAAACCCCTCCTGATTCCTTAAAGCGTCGTGTTGAGTTTGAAAAATCAAACAAGGATATTCTATTTCCATTACATAAATTTGCAAAGGAAATTCCCGAAAGCACGGAAAATGCCATTATGAACGCTCTTAATGTTCGTATAGAAGACCGTACACCCACAATGGCAGCTTTCATCGGCGAACTTAAAAGCGATAATGTAAAGCGCGTCGGCAATAAAATTCGCCGGATAGACCTACTTCGTTGGCCGCTTTGGGCAAAAATATCCGTACCTTTAGTAGCACTTGCTCTTATTGTTACAGGTGTTCTCTTTGCTTTGGGTATAATAGGTTTTGATTCTAATCTTAAAAATGAAACTGAAATTCCTGAGGGTATGACAAGAATTCCAAATGTTGTCAATACTGAACTTCATTCCGCCGAAGATAAACTTAAAGAATTAGACCTTAAAATTTTTGTAGAAGGTCAGGAATACTCAAACGATATTCCTATGAACTTTATTAAATCACAGAACCCGGGCGGCGGTGCTGTTGTTGATAAAATGACCAATATCAATGTTCATATAAGTGCCGGTATTGACGGCGAAGTTGTCCCTGATTTATACGGTCTTCCTTTAGAAGATGCAAAAGCACAGCTTGAGGTGCTTGGCTTTGTTTGTGAAACAACCGAAGATTTTGATGCTACTATTGCCGCAGGATGCGTTATGAAACAAAGCGTTGAGGCTGGTAAAGAAGCCGCTAAGGGTAGCACTATTACTTTGACAATCTCAAAAGGAAGAGACCCGTCAAAAGAATATCCCGCAAAAGAAGTTAAGGTTATCAATTTTGTTGGTATGACCTATAATGATGCAATTAGGAGTGCAGCTAAGGCAGAACTTGTTATTAAGGTATCTGAAAAGAAATACAGCGATTCAGTGCCCGAAAATACCGTTATGACACAGTCTGTCCCTGCTGATAGTGTAATCAATAACGATAAGGTGATTGAGCTTACTGTATCTCTCGGTAAAAAGACAGTTGTTGTACCTTATGTTATAGGTGCAACCGAAGCTAATGCTAAAGCTATGCTCGGCGAAAAGGAACTAAAAGTTACTGTTGAATATAAAAACAGTGATTCCTTTGCTGCAGGTCTTGTTATGTCGCAGTCTGTTGCTGCAAAAAAGGAAGTGTCACCTGGAACAGAAGTTAAGATAACTGTTTCAAAAGGAGCCGCTAGTTTTGCTGTACCTAACGTTGTAGGTAAAAGCGAAACTTCTGCTAAGAGTACCCTTAATGGCAAAGGCTTAAAGGTAAGTGTTTCTTATGCTAAAAACAGTTCAGTTTCAGAAGGCACTGTAATCAGCCAGAACCCTTCGAGCGGTAATATTAAATCTGGCGATACTGTTACAATTACTGTTTCAAGCGGTAAGCCTTCATATGCAGTTGCAAATGTTGTTGGTAAGACTCAAAACAGTGCGACCGAAACTCTTAGTAAACAAGGATTTAAGGTTTCCGTATCCGAGGAATACAGCAGTTCCGTTGAAAGTGGAAAAGTAATTAGACAAAATCCTAATGCAGGAAGCTCTCAAATCGAAGGCTCTACAATTAGTATTGTTGTTAGCAAAGGCAAACAACCTCTTACTGTTACATTTAATGCAAATGGCGGTAGTGTGAGCACAAGTAGCTCGACCGTCTATTTAACAGCTACTTATGGTTCGCTGCCAACACCTTCAAGAACGGGATACTCATTTAATGGATGGTATACTTCAGTTAATGGTGGAAGTAAAATTACAAGCGGTAGCACTGTGTCGAACCCATCTAACCATACGCTTTATGCACAATGGTCTGTTAATAGTTATACTTATAATATTGTATATAAATCAAGTAATGGAATACAGCTTGGTACATCTACCGCAAAATATAATTATGGAACAACGAATACCATCTCTCCTAAATCATATTCAGGATATAATTCACCCTCATCACAAAGTATCAAATGGGATTCTACCTCCGCTAAAACAATTACTTTTACATATTCTCCAACTGCAGTGTCTACGTCTCAAAGATTGGTCGATGGGGCTGTTTGGGGTTCATTAAATGGTGTGGACTTCTTTTGGTTTGATATTGATGTCAAATATCGCAATAGAACTGCAAACTCAGTGGAGGTGCAGTTGGTATGGTCATTAAGAAAAACAGCGAGTTCAAATTATAACTATACTTTATATTCGAAACTATCTATAAATGGTAGTCAAAAGCAAGACTTAGTACTACAAAGAAGTGGCACATGGCCTTGGAATGGTGGACAAACAACAGGCTCTTACACTAGTTCTTGGTATAAGGTTGATGTTGGAAGTTCCACGCAATCTATAAATATCGTTGTAGACCCATATCGATATAATGGAAGTGCTGTTGTTGATGTCGATGCTATGCAAAATATGACGCTTAAAATTCCTACTTATTAAAAATTTAAGTAGAAGGTATTTATGTCCGAAAGCAACTTGCATGTAAATTTACAAGAAGTGATGATCGATATTAAGTTGCTTTCGGATTATGTGTTAAAAAGGAGTTGTTAAAATGGTTTGTAAAAAATGCGGTGCAGCGCTTGTAGAAGGCACTAAATTCTGCGGCGTATGCGGAAAACAGATTTTAGAAGAAAATAAAATGGTAAAATGCACAAATTGTGGCAATGAGTATAATAGCGAACTTGGTATGTGTCCAAACTGCGGCGAAACAGCGCACTTGGAAATTCAGAATATTGCTGTTTTAAATGATGAGATTAATAAAGGACCGTCGGAACCGCTACCTCTACCAATCCCGCAACCCACTGAAACAAAAAAATCCCTTAAAAAATGGCAAACCGCACTTATTGCTATAGCGGGTATTCTTGTTATTATAATAATTTCTGTCACAAACACTTTAAGAGATTATAATGAAAAGCAGAAAATTGATGATGAATTTGATGCTGCTTTCGGTGATTTGGCTGATGATTTAGAGGATTTTGCTGAAGATACAAACGATGTTGCTTACACAAAGGGAACTTTTGAAAATAATATTTATACAAATGAATGGGCAAATATTAAATTAACAGCACCTGAGGGATATACCGAAGGAAATAGTGTGAATTATGATTCTTTTTCGGATGGTGGTACGACTGAATGCGGGTTATATTTAATATCACCGCAGTACGAGATGTACGCAATTACTTTTGTTGATATTTCATCCCAAAAATATGTTGATGAGAACATATTTTTATCACAACTTTCTGTGGGAATTTTGCAACAAAACATTGAAAATGTGGAATATACTATACCTGAAAAATTTGAAGACATAACAATTGCTGGCGAAAACTATGTTGTTGCGCATTATAAGGCTACTACATTTGGAGTTGATGTGGTGCAAAGCTATTATGTAAGAAAAATAGGGGACAGGTTGTGCAGTATAGTAATAATCAATTCAACCAAGGAAGAAAATAATGCCTTAGTAAGTAATATAATACCTGTAAATGAATAAGGGGATATTCAAAATGTCAAGATACATAAATGAAATTAGATTTTATGGTAACCAAAACGAAACCTTTATTAAAATACATACTTTACTTTTAAGCAATGGTTTTGAATATATTACTTTTGATGGCGAAAATGTCTTTAAAAAGGGAAATGGCACCTTTGTTTCGCCTACCTTTGTTAAGGTAACATTTGTAGATGGTACAGCAAGAGTTGAAGCATGGATAAAGCTAGCTCTATTACCGGGAGTTTATGTAGGTGAGTATGGTATGACCGGCTTTGTGGGTATGGGCGGAAAAGGCACAATGAAAAAAGCCGTTTCTCAGATAGAGCAAATTTTATTTATGTCTAATAACATTTCAGATGCAAAAATTAATGAAACACAAGCAGAGATTCAAGGAATACCTTGTAAGAAATGCGGAACTATTTTAAAAGCAGAAAATAAGTTCTGCATAAATTGCGGTTCCCCTGTTATAGAAGAAAATCAGGTTACTTTAAAGAAAGTTTCATCACTTAGAGAATTTATAGAAAATGTTGCTCCTTTGAGCATTAAAAAAAGTATTCGAAGCGCTGCGATTTGGTCTTATGTGTGCGCAGGTATTACTTTTGTTGTTGCTTTGGCGGCAGAACCACTTGGAATAATTGATGCCGCTATTTTGTTAGGACTTGCCCTTGGTATGCATTTAAGGAAAAGTCGTGCTTTTGCAATTGGGCTATTAGTATTTTCCTGTTTTGAGCTTTTAGCTTCACTTATTGCGTCGGCAACCTTAGGCGGAATTGTAGAACTAATAGTTTCTATTTATGCAGTGGTAATATTTAATAGAGCTAACAAAATGTTCAAAGAGTATATTAAACAATAATTATTATATTACTATTGAACCAATAGAGTTATAAGGAGTAAGGATTATGAAAAAATTAATAGCAATTTTATTAGTCGGTATGATTGCTTTATGCTGTGTTGCTTGCGGTAATAATACTGATAATACGGAAATTTCCACCGATGATGCTGATAATATTTCAGCGAAAAATGAGACGAATACATATAAAGGCGTTGAAATGTCGGATGACCTATATGATTTTACTATCAAGATTGATGGTATAGTTTATACTGTGCCTTCTAAGTTATCCGATTTCTTAAATTCGGGTTGGGATTATGCATATGATAACCCCGAAGAAGAAAGTGTAAATGGTGAAGATTTAGAATTTGATGAATTTGAAAATAAAAATGGACTATTAGGATTCTCTGTTATTAATCTAAGCGGAAATACTAAGAAATTTAAGGATTGCAAAATTGGTACACTGAATTATAGTTTTTCAGAATGGAATAATTGCAGTATTGAACTGGCAAAAGGACTAATTTTAGATAAAACAAAGACAACAAGCAAAGATGTTATTGATAAATGGGGCGAGCCTACAGAAAACCTTGCTTCTGAATACGGTAAAATGCTTGATTATATCAAAGATGATAATGTTAGGTATCACTTTTCTTTTGATGAAAATGACAAACTTATTAATTTTGAGGCTAAAAATTGGGTGGCTGATTCAAACGATGTAACAACCAACGCAGAGCGCCCTGCATATTTAGATGATTATAAAGTTCCAACAACATTAACAAACGATTTCTTGTCATATACCTTTAAACTCGATGGTGCATATTATACGTTTCCTGCTCCTGTATCTGAGTTTGTGAAAAACGGCTGGAAAATTACAGAGAAAGTTGAAAGTGTAGCGGCAAAGCAAGGTGTTAGTGATGGAATCACAATCGAAAAAAATGGTAATAAACTTACTTGCGGAATCAGAAATTATTCAGATTCGCAAGTAAGCGCTGAGGATGCAATGATAACCAGGATGTACATCACTTCATATTATGATGATGTAGGTTTAGAATTGTCTGGAGGAATTAAACTAGGCATGTCCGAAACAGATTTTAAAAAGATTGTCAATGTTAATGATTTTGAACGTCATGTTTATGAGAATACGGGAACTATTAATTATGACCTTACAGAATATACCCATCATGCATATTTTGAGTTTTCTAAAGACGGTATCCTTAAAAGTATAAACTTTGGTAAAGAAGTATTAGATTAATTGTATTGTTCTTATATTGTAAGGAGTAATTAAAATGGTTTGTAAAAATTGCGGTGCCGAATTACAAAAGGACGATGCTTTTTGTGGTGAATGCGGTACAGAAATTAAAAATGAAGCTGTAAAATGCAGCGGATGTGGTAAATTTTTTAATTCCGAATATGGCATGTGTCCATTTTGTGGAAGTGAAATCTCAACATACAAAAGTGTGGACGAAATTTTGACTGAGTCTGAAGTAACTCAAATATGTGAAACACAAGATAATGAAAAAATATTTGCTGTGTGTCCTGTGTGCGGAAACCGTTACGATGCTGGTGTTGGTTTATGCGTTATATGCGGTTATTCTGCATTAGAATTAGTGTCCACTTCTGGTAAACAAGAACATAATGATTCAATATGCCCAGATTGCGGAGGAGAAATTGACACAGACTATGGTTTGTGTTTCTCTTGTGGATATAGTGTTAGAAATAAGCCAGTGAATAGAGAAACAAATGAAAAATCGTGCGAAGATGTTGTTAACTGCTCAAGACATAATAAGTGCTTCTCTGCAAACGGAGGAAATTGTCCATTTTGTAGCTACACGCCTGAAAAGGCGACTCTCTATGAAAAGAACAAAACCACTTTTGTCGGAACCTGCGAGATCTGTGATAGAGAGTCTGTTTTATTAAGAAAGCACGAAATAAATGATTGGATGGGTACACGTTATAGAAATATGTGTGAAAACTGTATTAGTAAATATGAAAACGAACACAAGAAAAATATTGATAATTCAGCATCGAAAGTTTCAAGCTTTTTCAGTCAACATAAAAAAGGAATAATTATAGCTATTATTGTAGCAATTGTATTCCTTTTAATAATTATTATATCTGCAAATAGTGGTTACACATGTTCACAATGCGGTGAACGATTTCACGAAGGAAAAACTGTGTTTGGCGAATACTGGTGTAATGATTGTTTTTATGATTATTAATATGGAGAGAATAAAATGAAAAAAATCATATTAAGTTTGATAGTAATTGTGTTGATGATTTTATCGGTCGGTTGCGGAGCAAAGAAATGTTTTACCTGTGGGAAATCACTTGAAGATGGTGGTTTTACGGCATTTGGTAATGATTATTGCAGCCATTGTTTTATGTATGATTTAGGTCTAGATAAATAGCAGGTTTTAGAGAGGAATTTAATATGAAATGCTGTAAATGTGGTGAAAATTTCGATGAAAATTTAGGTATTTGTCCTTTTTGTGGAACTGAAATATCTGATTTTGACATTACAGAAGAAGTTGAGAATTGCAAATTAGACAATGATTCTACAGTAGAAGTATCTAAACGAAAGAAAATGGCGTGGACACTGGTTGCTGCGGTTTCTTTACCTATTTTATGCGCTTTATTTATTGGAGTGTATTTCTTGATTTCTTCGGTTATTTCATCTGATGCTAAAACATATTCGGAAGATGAAATATCTGAAATATGTGATATATTAGATTATTCTGCTCTGTCTGCCACCTTAGATTATTATTCGGAAAGTATAGAAGAATCTTATTTACATGATGCTGACAACGATGGCAGAAAAGAATTATTTATGACCTCATATAACGATGTATACGAAGGAAAACCGGTTGTTTTTGCTTTTGACACTATTGATAATGGAATTATGGCAACTGCAACACAGTTCGGTGCTGCAGGTGATGCGTGCATTACAGGGGAATTTAATAATACATTGAGTTTGAAATGGGGTTATTACTCTACCGGTCACTCAGAAACACATTATGAAGAGTGGACAAATGAGGGTTGGAATGAAATAAGTTTTTCAACTGTTAATGAAGAAGGTGAAAGTGAAGCTTGGGCAAACCCAGTTGAGCAAAACACTGATGAATCAGAGATTCCAACCGATATTTCTCATTATGCCTTGTTATCGAGGTATTACGATGCTAAAAATTATAAAGATATTGTAGATGCGTATAATAAACATTTAATTGAATGGTGGGGACAAAGTTATAGATATATAAAAGATGATATTGATGAAGATGGCAAAGATGAATATGCATTTGTTATCTCCGATTTTGGAAAATTATGGACAGACAATCTCACCACTACCGGAACAGATGGAATTCTTATGGAAAATTTTATCGATAGTCTTGAAGAAATAGGTACAGTTTATATTTATGCCGATGCCGATAAAAATGGTATTGTTTTTCACACGTTTTTTACTGACAAACCTGTATGTGAAGGAGATACTGTAAAACTTTCTTGGAAAAATGGCGAACTTTTAATAAAGATTATTAAAGGTCAAGAAATAGTAACAGAAAACTTTTTCTGCTCGGAAGTGAAATTTTCTAAAGAAAACTACGAATCAGATAAGGATGCTTTTAATGCGGTGAGTGAACTTTATACCAAATATCTCAAAAATCATTTATTTAAAGAAGTTCTGGTTAAATATGTTGATATTTGTGAGGCTCCGGGCGATGAATTAGTCTGTGTTTGTACAGATAGTGATATAGACCGAGTTAATGTATATGCTATTTACTGCGGAAGAATTATAACCTTGTATGAACAAGATTACGGGCAGACGGGGGCAATATATCTTGCTGAAAATGGTGGTAAAAAGATGTTGCTCAATTACATACAGAGAGTATACGGAAACCATCTTTTCCCTGCAGGAAGTGGCAATAGAAGAACAGGAAATGATTATAGATATTGGTTTACAGGTTTTGATGAAAATTATTGTGCGTATGAACTAGATATGCAGTATCTTCTTCTGTATGATGATGAAACCCCAACCACTAAAGATAATGAATTCTTTATCAAGTTAAATGAATATCTTGATGTCGCTACTGTTTGCGTAGATAGATACGAATTAATGGGATACGGTGTTATGCCTAATATACAAACTGATTATTCCGAAACTGAAACTGGAAAATATTTATCAATTTCAAATTGCAATCTTAATAAAAAAGGAAAAGTACGAGTAAGTGAGGATTCTTGGTTAAACTTCCGTGAAGGACCAGCCATTACATATAATAAAATTTTAACAAATTCTTCAAATCCTGAAAGCTTTGTAAAACAAATGAAAGGTTCTTCTGTTACTGTAATTGATACAAATAACTCAAGTGATGCGGAAAATCCAATATGGGTAAAAATTCAAATAAAGTATTCCGATAAGACATTAGTAGGATACTCATCACAACGATATATAGAAATTGATGATATTAAACATATAGCAGTTGGTGAAGCTTTCACAGTAGAAGCAAGCACTAATGATGGTGGGCTGCATTGGTCAAGTAATGATGATAATATTTTGTCTGTTGATGCTTCTACAGGAAAAGTTACAGGCAAGAATAAAGGATTAGTCCTTGTTAGTGTTGAATCTGAGAGTGGTCTTAACGATTCGTGTTTAATAATGGTGGATTAAGGGTGATGTGAATGAAGTGTACTAATTGCGGACAAGAAGTTAGAGAAGGGTTGAAATTCTGTACTGCTTGTGGAAATAAAATAGAGACAACAAAAAACGATAATAAAAAAGCATTATCCAAGTATCTAAAGATTTTTATACCTATATTGGCTCTTATTGTTTTTACTATTATACTAATCCAATTAATTTGTAAATCAACTGATTTGCATAAAGATATTTTAACAGGCGTATGGTATGAATATAGTCCACATGATGTTTTTGCATATGAATGGATATTCTATGATGATGGCACCTGTACTAGCGAAATGCGAGGTGAAGGTGGTTCTAATAAATCGGATACTGAATATGCAACTTACTCTGTTAATAAAAACAAATTAATTATTTATAAAGATGGTGCGGAGTTCGAATGGGAATATGACTCCAATAAAGATTGTTGTTGGCTTTATTTTAGCGACGAATATGGCAATTACAAATTTAAAATAACTCATTATAATGAAAAACTCACACAGGAAGAACTAGATAAGACTTTTTATAAAGTGAGCGAATATATTGTCCGTGTTGACAACAATGAGGACGCAGATGAAGACACGACCCAAAATGTAGGATTTAATAATGTTACCAATCCCGTTGATTTGGTTAAAATATGGGACAACTATTCAAATATGGGTTTCTGTTGCAGTAGTGTTGATGCTCCGGCGGATATTTATGATCATTTAACAGAATATCAAAAGCAGTGGGTATTTAATGTCTACGAATCTACCTGTTGTCACACAATTGATCAAGCCAAAATACATATCGAGCATTATATCGATTCGTCATTAATACAAGACTTTGACGAAAGAAACTTTTTAGAATTTGGTGGCAAACTGTATATTGTTACGGGTGCTGTAGGGTATGTTGAACATAATTATGAAATGTCAACTTGGTATGAAAAATCTGATGGAAATATTGGTGTATATTCCGATAGATTAACTTCTGGCGGAGAATTAGACGGCGAAGATGAATTTACAGTTGAAAAAATTGATCAAACATATAAAATTATTGATATTAAAGATAATACGGTTGATTTGTCAAAGTATTATTAATGGAGAAAAAATGAACGATTTTTTTAATTAAGATGATATTGGGTTATTCTGTCTAAGGGTGTATCATGACAGCAACAATAAGGTCAGACTTTATAGCATAGATATTGAGAAGGCTGATGATTGCCATTATGACTTTGAGCCCGCAGATTTTAAAAAGCTTGAAAAAGTTTTGAAGAAAAAGTATAAGAAAAGAAATGTTGTTGAAAATCTTAAGCACTTAATCTCAGAAGGCAAAAATGAGTTGGATTCTGAATTAAGATTAATTGACATTTTAAAGAACAACAATATTAAATTCAAGTTATTTTCTTACGGAGAGTGGTAATTAATGATATATACAGTTGCAACAAAAAAAGCACTTAAATTATGTTTTGAGGCACATAAAAACCAAGTTGATAAAAGTGGGATTCCCTATGTTTTCCATCCTTTTCATCTGGCAGAACAAATGACTGATGAAAATACAACGGTGGTTGCCTTGCTTCACGATGTTGTTGAAGATACTGATTATACCATTGAAGATTTGAGAAATATGGGTTTTAATGATGCGGTTTTAGAAGCAATATCGTTAATGACCCACGCTAAGGATGTACCTTATATGGATTATGTTGCTGAAATAAAGAAAAATCCTATTGCAAGAGCTGTTAAACTTGCAGATTTAAAACATAATAGTGATTTATCTCGACTCGATACTGTTGGCGAAAAAGCAATTAAGAGGGTAGAAAAATATAAGAAAGCAATAGAATTATTAAATACTTAATGTTTACTTGAAACCAAATAATAACCTTATGTAATAAAAATATGACCTTTAAAGTTTTATGGCTTTAGAGGTCATATTCTTTTAAGTACTAATTATAAATATTTAGATTTAAAAAGTCATATTGATTTTGCTGACGAAAATATTTAATAGTAAATAGAAAGAATTTATCGGCAAATAAGTTTATTTTATAAAAACACTTGACAAATTGCCGATAGTGTGTATAATAGAATTAAAGACGGAACAAAATTTGATTTAAGGTGGGTGTAATGAGAGAGATAATACGCATTGAGGCAAAGCCCTCAATTGAAATTCCAATTGTAATTTTGGTCGAAATTATAAATAAGATACCGAAGGGAAGACTTACTAGAATTAAAGATATTGAGAATGCCTTTAAAACTTTTTATGGTGTAGATATAATTCGTTTTGAATGTATTGCATTTGCTAATCTGTTTAAAGATTTACATACTTCAGTAGATAGTGACAAAATTTTTGATATATATTGCAATACACCTTGGTGGCGCTTGGTTTCAAATATCGGTTGTATTTCTAAAGTAGACCAATTGCTTTTTGAAGATATGCAAAAAGCACTCAAAAAAGAAAAGTTTGAGCTTATAGATTATAATCATAAAACGAAATCTCGTGTGAAGGATTATAAGCAATATTTAGTTGATTATAAAATCACAAAAGGGGATAATGGCGAACCCGTTGTAAAGGTGATTTAGAATGAGTAATGAAGTAAAGTATTATTCAGTAAGTGAACTTGTAAAACTTTGGGAAATGTCGGAGCGTACTATTCGAAACTACTGCGCTACCGGAAAAATTCCTGATGCGGTTTTGGTGGGTAAAACTTGGAAGATACCCGAAAATGCTATTAACCCTGCAAAAAAGAAAAAGTTTGAAGAAACGGTTTTAGATATGTTTCTTAACGAACGAAAATCTAGTATTAATGACGGTATGTACGGTCGTTTACAAATTGATTTTGCATATAATTCTAACCGAACAGAAGAAAATAAACTCCTGTATAACGATGTCGTCCATATGTTTGAGTTGAATATTGTAAATTCAAACAGTTACAGTGTTGATGATATTGTTGAAACTGTAAATCATTTTAAATGTGTTGATATGTGCATTAAAAATGCAAAGTATCAGCTTACTGAAAATTTTATAAGGCAGTTACTTTTAACACTTAAAAACGGAACTAAGGTATCGAGAGAAGATTGGTATATGTCAGAATCGTATAAACCCTTTACTGACAGTGCCAAGTTATTGCTGGATGAATATAACGCTCGCGAAAAGAATAATTTAAAAGATATTTTGCTTTTTCATAGCAAGTTTGAAAAAGAAAACCCTTTAATTTTAGAAGATAGGCGAATTGGCAAATTGCTCGTCTTTAAAGAGTGCCTTAAAAATAATATAAAACCGTTTGTTATTGAGCACGATGTAAGTAAAGATTATTATGCTTTGCTCGACTCTGCAACTGACAATATAGAAGAGTTATGTGATTTATGTCATAAGGCACAGGAGCGCTTTTCTGTTAAATGTCAAAACAGAGTAAAAATCATATAAAAAATTGAAATTTTTAATAAAATTCAGATATTAAAAAATTCCTCAAAACCCTTTTATTATGCGGATTTGAGGAGTTTTTATTGCTTTAAATTTCAAGTCACTGGTTCGAATCTGGGAAGTAGCGCCAGAAAAAACTCTTGTTCGAAAAGAACAAGAGTTTTTTCAGTTATATTCGCTTGTGGCGAGTTGTATTGAGCTTCACTCAGTTATATTTGTTTCGCAAGTGATATTCGCTTCGCGAGTTAAAGGGCGAATATAATATCACTTTTTCCAACGGCAAAAATATCACTATGCCGTAAGGCATAATATCACTCTGTGCAAAGCACAGAATATCACTTATGCTTAAGCCACAGCAAAAATAACCACCACAAGTTTTGCTTGCGGCGGTTAAAGTGAGAAATTGTATCATTTGTCATATATATTATATCATAATAGAGTAAAAATTACAAGTCTTGTAATCTCATAAGAGTCCACGTAAAATAAACATAATGAGATATGAAATGTTGGTGATTTGTATGGATGAACAAATAAGAAGAAAATTTGTGGATTTAAAAGTTACAGGACAACGTTTTGCAATTTCACCTAAAGAAAAAAGAGAGAAAGATTTATCGCTTATTTCATATCTAAATTCGATTATTAAAAATGAAATTGTTACAGAATTTCAAGATATAGGGTTTTGTTATTGGAATATTTCTGATAACTATGCATTGCTTAAAGATGGATATTCCTTATTTGATAATCATAGAAAGTTTTGTGAGCACATTAAAAATCAAGACAACGAATATTTATATTGGCTTGTTTGTGATGCAACCCAACGACTCACTTTAGAAAAAGATGGTTATAGTAGTTTTTGGTGGGATTTATATAGAAAAGCGGTAGAACAAAATGGAGATAGTAAAAATTATTTTGCAGAATTTAATGTGCATAGGGCTGCGCTTTACACAAACAACTATTTAAAAATCTCACAAGATAATTTTAATTGTGCAAAGTTAAACTTTGAGAAATTGCTTTCAAAGACAGACTCAACCTCAGAATATAGCTTTTATAAAACAATATATCTTTCGCTTATTTCAAGGTTTTCAACCATTGATAGTAAAGAATTCTGTGAACTATGCAGAACTCTTTTTGAATACTTATCATTCCCTCAAATCTCTAATGATTTTTTGGTAGGAGAGTGGAAAAGTATTATTACACCTTTTGATAAAAGAAAACAAGGTGTTGTTGGTATTACCTCAGCAATCAATGCTTTGATATATTGCGACAATGTAAAAGAAGCAAAAGACTTGTATTTTGATGCTTGTAATGTTGGATTGCCTAAAAACAAATACATTGAGGCAAGATTAAAAGATATATAAGAAAATCCTCAGTTTTCAGGCACTTTTCATTCGTGTCATTAAGTTCAAAACTCCCCAAAATCCCGTTCACGAAAGTGGGCGGGATTTTACTTATTACTTCTTACCTCTTCACTCTTACCTCAAAATAAAATTCACACGGGATTTTTGGAAAGTAATAGGTAAGAAGTAAGAGGTAATAAGTATTGCGGCTCCACCGCTTTTATGCTATGCTTGTGCTACAATAGGGACAAATAATTATTTATCCTTGCCTTTTCCATCAAATGTGTAAGGCAAGGCAGGAATAACCGTCATACCATACTTTAATGTATCCTTGTAAAACAAGGAAAAGTATGGTATGATTTTTCATATACAGGTATGATTTTTGTCATACCTATAAAATGAAATAATCAAAAGGGGGTTATTGCTAATGAATACGACTTTTGAAAAAGCGAAAGCATTTATATATCGCAATGCACGACCGCTTGATTTGGCACGTTTTCAGTATCATTTTGAAAATGGTAGCAAAGAAGCGATTATGAAAGTATTGTCTTACTACCAAAACGAAGACGGTGGTTTTGGTAACGCTGTTGAAGCAGACTGTTGGCATCCAAATTCTATACCGTTACACTCTAATACCGCAAGTGAAATTATAAGAGAAATAGGCTTTGAAGATAATCAGCACCCAGTTATTCAAGGCCTGTTAAAGTGGTATGCGAGCGGGGAACATTTCAATGGTAAAACTTGGGAAATAACAGTAGAGAGCAACAACAATTACCCGCACGCTCCTTGGTGGCACACAGAGAGCGTTAGTAGTTGTCATACTGATTATAACGGAACTGCTCAAATAGCTGGTTTTATTGCTCGATATGCTGATAAAGGAAGCAATATATTTAAGTTGGGTGTGCGTGTTGCCAACGAAGCTATAGCTGCACTTTCGCCTGACGAAATAAGAGATATGCACACCTGTGCCTGCTATATGCGAATGGCGGAGCTTTTTGAAAAAGGAAATGCGACAGAATATATTCCTTTTGATGAACTGAAGAGCAAATTACACAATTCTATAAATAAGCTTATCGTTACCGACACTTCAAAGTGGAGCAGTTATGTATGTCAACCATCTTGTTTCATTGACTCAAAGGAAAGTGAGTATTATCCAGATAACAAAGAAATTGCTGATTATGAGTGTGAGTATATTATAAACACTCAACTTGCCGACGGCTCTTGGAATATTGGCTGGACTTGGGGTGGTAATTATCCTGATGAATGGGCGATAAGCAAAAATTGGTGGAAGGGACAATGGATTATTCAAAACCTGCTTTATTTAAAAGGATTTGGATTATTATAAATTGTCCCCAATTTAACACAAGCATATAATAAAGCCAAGAGGTGATTATATGAAAAAACTAATAACTATTCTTATGTGTCTGGCAATGTGCTTGTCTTTTGTCGGTTGTAATAATACTGAAAAGCAAAACAATGAAGCAAAAGAATTTTTACAAAAAGTTTTGGACAAAGAGCAGAGCTTTGCTTTTCAAAGTTTGGTTTTTGATAAAGTTACCGAAGAAAACTTAGAAAAATTTTCTTTTTCTACGGAAACTAGTGCTATCAACGCATTTGTTCCAGAAAGCTATGCTTATGTTGATTTTGACGCAGATGGTATAGAGGAATTGCTAATTGTAGA
>JAZNWP010000056.1:0-44568 GCA_045593385.1 Acutalibacteraceae bacterium | reverse complement strand
ACAGTATGATATAATTCTATCGTTGTCCGTTAAGGGCAGCGAAAAATAGTTGGTGTTGATTGCGGTGAGGGTCCACCCGTTCCCATTCCGAACACGGAAGTTAAGCTCACTTGCGCTGAAGATACTTGGCGGGCAGCTGCCTGGGAAAATAAGTAGACGCCAACACTCAAAAACGCTTGAGGAAACTCAAGCGTTGTTTTTTTATAAAATTATATAAAAACGGGGCGGTTTTAACCCGCCCCGTTAATTTATATATTTATCTGTCAAGACCTAAAATGGTAACCTTGCCTTCTTCTTTTTCAATATCCACAGAATATTCGAAACCGTTATGGCAGTAGCTCCACTTATTTTCTGTTATTTTCTTAACAGAATCAGAGTTAGGACCTGTTTTGCCGTATTCAAATTCAAATTCATCAAAGTTTTCAAAAACAATGCGGTCGTCAGCTAAGGTCATCTTAGCAAGCGAGCCCTTCTTGTAGCAGTAAACTACGGTATTGCCGTTTTCCTTCTTAACCTCTTTAAGTTCGCCCATACCTAAGTGAATACGGCCTCTGCCGTCCTCACCCGTAAATCTTGCGCCGTCAACAACGGGTAAGCAGTCATAGGTAGCGGTAGCGCCCTCGCAGGGATTATCAAGATATTTATCACGATATTTTTCGTCAAAGAGGTGAATATCGGTGATATAGAACTTGCCTTCGTGACGAAGAAGGTTTACGCGATAATTATTGTTGTTAAACCAAACCGACTGATGTCCAAGGCCGTACCAGTCGTTAAATGCGGTACGAACGGTGGTGGGAGTAGTAGCATAATCCTTTTTGAACTGTCTGCCCATTTCACCGAAAGTAACTATCTGGTAGCCCAGCTCATCCTTCTTATTCATAGTATAATCGACCTGAAAATAGAAGCTGTCTTTAAAGTTTGCAAGGGGAAATCCTGCTTCCTGACCAAGCTCTACATAAGCATAGCCCTCGCCGTAGTTTTTAAAGAGGTTGTCCCATTCCCACTGTGTCCAAACGGGATTGCCGCCGACATAAGGATAGGAGGGTTCTTGGGTGAATACGCCGTAAGGTGCGCCATCGTGAGCACCGTGCTCAAAGTCCATATAAGCGTAAATGGGGTCGTTTATATAAATCTTGAAAACGGGAACATCTATCTGATTTTCTTTTGTCTTCGCGGGGCAAAGAGAGTTATTAAGGCAGGGATAATAACCGCTGTAGTAGGGACCGCCCCAAAGGGTGTAGCCGTCCATACCCCACTGGTCGCGGCAGAGGGAGAATAGGTCGGGTTTATATGTATCGGCGATATATTTCATACTGTCAGAATCAAGAAGCCAAGAGCAAACGCACTTGGGATATTCGCCTACAACTTCATAGAATTTCTTCATATAGGTATCGATGATTTTTTTCTTTTCTTCCATAGTGTAAGCAGGAGAAAAGGCAGGTCGAACATGGAAATCCCAATCCCAACCCTCGCGGCCGTGCCACTGGACACCCGCATCAATAATAAGACATTTCGGAAACTCAAACCAAGCACCGATTTCGCTTCCGAATGCGAGTTCATCACGAATTACCTCTTGGAATTCGGGCTTGCAAAGAGAATCATACTGGAAAAGATATGTACCCTTAATGCCAGCTTCGCGGCATTTCATTCTCTGACCGTTAAGGTCACCAAGGAAATCTCTTGTGGTGCCAGGTCTGGGTGTTGATCTTACGAAACACACCATACTTACAAATTTTTTATTGCTCATAATAAATTCTCTGTTTTCACACGCGGAATTTGTACCTAAAAGGTCAATTTCATTATACCTGAAAACCCTGATTTGTCAACAAAAAAGGGCGAAAAATCTGCCCGACTTTACAATGTTGAAAAATAACAAATATTATGATATAATCATAAATAAGTATATTTGCGGGAGAAGTTAAAAAATGGTGAAAAGAATTTGTTCGGCAGTTTTAGTATCGGCAATACTTTTGCTTTGCGGAATTTCAATGATATCTCCGCCTAAAAATCTATATGTTTACGGTCATACGGACGAGGATATAGTTAAAACCTTTTCGCCCCTTGATGTAGATGAGTTTAATGCCTGCGAATTTAAAGACGGTAAAATTAAGATAACCGATATCGATTCCCATATAGTATTTGAGAATATAGATGTGGATTTCAAATCCATTAAAATCAATGTTGAGCCAAAGGATGTTCCCGTTGCCGTTCAGGTTTTTATTGATAAGGGTGAGGGCTTTAACGGTACAGGGTCGGCCTACGCCCATATACTAAGCGGCCAATCCTCAATATCCTTAAATGTTGACGGTGAGGATATAGAAACACTGCGAATAGATGTTGATGACGAATATGTCCTTAATTCTGTAGAGCTGCATAGCTCTATCGCGGGAAAAACGGCATATAAAGCCAATGTTTCTCCTCTTAAATATGCCTTGGTTGTTTTATTGGCTCTCATTATGACGGCTGTATTTTTCCTTTTTGATAAGAAATATAGATTAACCGAAAAAGCACTTGGATTTTTAAAGGAAAACCGAAAAAATATACTGCTTAAAGGGGCAACCCTTATTGTTGCTTTAGGAATATCGGCAGTTACCGAAACGGTATTTGCCCTTTTAAAAGACGGTTTTAAGTCCTACCGTTTTATACTTATTTGCGCTATAGCGCTTATAATAGCTTTATTTTGGATAAACAGAAAAAATATAGCTCAAAAACTTGAAAAATTAACCTTTGGAGTTATACTTGTTCTCGGTATAACCTTTGCGATTATAAGACCTTTCGGCCACGTGGCTTGGGATTTCGATTCTCATTACAGATGGGCCATGTGTTCTTCTTACGGCGGTACCATTTTCATTACCGAGGCAGATAGAAAATGCATTAATGCCCACCCCGATTCCTTCATATCCGTAACCGTAGAGGAAAATAACGCTAAAATTGAAACTATGAATAACTCGGGTGAAATTCTTTCTTCCATAGAAAGAGGCGCCCCCAGAATCACCCATCTTTGTATGGGAGTGCCCATGGCCTTGACAAGATTTTTCGGCGCTGAATTTACAGTGCAGATTCTTGCAGGCAGAATAGGAAACGTGATTTTATACGCTCTGCTTTGCTACCTCGCAATGAGGAAATTAAAGAGCGGAAAGGTATTGATGAGCATTATCGCATTACTGCCCACCAATTTATTTCTGGCGGCCTCCTATTCGTATGATACTTGGGTTACGGGCTTTGTATTTTTAGGTATGGCATACCTTATAAGCGAATTGCAGGAGCCCCATAAGCTTATTGAAACCAAAAATACGGTAGTAATGTGCGTCGCTTTTGCGCTTGCTTGTATACCTAAGGCCATTTATGCGCCGCTCCTTTTGTTGCCGTTTTTAATGAACAAAGAAAAATTCGCAAGCCGAAAGAAATACTACGGAATTTGTATTGCGGCATTCATTCTTTTGGCGGTATTTTTGGCGGTTAAATCACTGGGTATTGTTACAGGTCCCGGCGATATAAGAGGCGGCGACGTTAATCCCGTTGAGCAGATTAAATTTATTCTGTCAAATCCCGCAAAGTATGCAAAAATATTGCTGAACTTCTTGTTTAAGGATTATCTGGCGCCCGTAAATGCAGACCAATATATGCTTCATTTTGCATATATGGGCGTAGGTGTGGGCAGAGAGCTTTTGCTTATCAGTATTGCTATGGCCTTTTTAACCGATAAGGATAAAGCTGCGGATACCGATTATAAATGGTATATAAGGGCTGCGGTAATATGTCTGTTCTTCGCTATGTGCGCCCTTATTGCTACATCTATGTATGTGGCATTCACGCCCGTAAAATATGATATTATTAACGGATGTCAGCCAAGATATATGATGCCTCTCTTATTCCCATTGCTCTCGGTTTTGGGAATTAAGGGAATAGCCCTTTCTTCAAATCGAAGCGGCTATAACTATCTGATGATTACCCCCGTTATTTTGGTAAACCTTTATAATATCGCGGTTATGTTTTTACCCAGAGTGTAATAAAAGGAGTACAGTATGAGTTTTGTAGCCCAAGACCACACCTTTGCTATATGTGCCTATAAGGAAAGCGCTTTTTTGGAGGAGTGCATTTTATCGGTTATAAGCGGGAGCGTGAAAAGCAATGTTATCCTTGCTACCTCTACGCCTAACGATAGCATTAAAGCTCTTTGTGAAAAATATAATATTCCGCTTTATATAAATGAAGGTGTCAAAGGTATCGGGGGCGACTGGAATTTTGCCTATTCAAAGGCCGAAACACCCCTCGTTACCATCGCCCATCAGGACGATATTTATGAGTCCGATTATGCCGAGGAAATGCTTCGGTTTGTGAATAAAGCTAAAGAGCCCATTATTTATTTCAGCGGCTACGGAGAGCTTAGAAACGGGGAAAAGGTTTACGATAACACCCTTTTAAAAATCAAAAAGTTGATGCTTTCGCCCCTTAAAATAAAGGGCTTTTGGAAGAGCAAATTTATAAGAAGAAGAATTTTATCCTTAGGTTGCCCCATTTGTTGCCCCGCTGTTACCTTTGTAAAGAATAGGGTGGGCGAAAATCCCTTCACCAACGATTTCGGCAGTAATATCGATTGGCAACAATGGGAAATTCAGTCGCGGAAAAAGGGCTCCTTCGTTTATAATAAAAAGCCCCTTATGTGCCATAGAATTCATGAGGATTCCACCACAAGCGAAATTATAGGCGACAATAAGAGAACACAAGAGGATTATAAAATGTTCTGCAAATTCTGGCCCGCCTTTATGGCAAGAATAATTTCAAAAATTTATTCTAAAAGCGAAAAAAGCAATAATCTGTAAAACAAAAATCACGGTTCAGCTGAACCGTGATTTTTACTTATCTTTGCAGTAAATTTTAGCGAAAAGCTTCATAAGCTTAAGCTTATGGAAAAGCATAAATATGAAAATTATAAATCCTATTTTCTTTTGGTCCCCCGAAGGTCCGAAGAGTTTAATATTAGGATTCTTTTTATAATCGGGAATATTTTTCTCTAACCAGTTAAAGTATTTTTCATATTCCCCTAAAAACTTTTCGCAAGGAACATTTTTACCCGCATATAAAAGATACCAAATTATATATCTGATAATAAAATATCGGTGGATATCTCTATCGGGAATATTTTCGAAATTTATGGATTCCATAAGCTCTAAAATATCAACATTTTCCGAAAAGCCCTTGTGAGCGGTATTGGAAACAGAGGCAGGGTTGAAATAATAGTAATATCCCGTGTTATCCACAAAACCGATTTTTGCGCCGCAGTTAATAACAAGACAGTTAAAATAAACATCCTCGCTTGAATTGGTATCGGGGAAAAGGATATTGTTGTTTATCAGAAAATCTTTTCTGTAAATCTTAGCAACGGGACCCGTTACAAGATATTTTGAAAACCCTTTGCTATTTGGAGAGCGGACAAAATCTATATGCTCCCCCGTAATCTTTTTATAGCCCCCCATAACAACATCAAAATCACTGTTTTCTATGGCGGTGACATAGGTTTCAATATAATCGGGGTCAACGAAATCGTCGCTGTCAATAAACATTATATATTTCCCTGAGGCCGCCGATATACCGCGGTTTCGGGCTATGGCGGGACCGCGGTTTTCTTGGTCGATTACCAGAATGCCCTTTTCTTTTTCATAAGAACGGAGAATTTCTAAAGAATTATCGCGGCTTCCGTCATTAACCGCAATAATCTCGAAATCCGTATAGGTCTGACGAAGCAGGGAATCAAGGCAACGGGCGATATATTTTTCTACATTGTAAACAGGGATAATCACACTAATTTTCGGCATGAACATATCTCCTAACAAAGAGTAAATAATAGCAAATAAGGAAAATAACAAACTGCAAAACCATTACGGCAAGATAAATCGGGAAAACAAAGGAGAAGGAAACAAATTTCAAAACAATTGCCATAACCGCCGTTTCGGTTGCAAAGACACCTGTATAAATAATAAGCTGAATTCCGGTTTTGCGGATAATGGTTAAAACGGTGGAAAGCATTGCGGCATAGCAGTTAAACATACCCGCTATCACCAGTAAAGCGATGGAAAGCTTGTAATCAGTCAGGTTAACGCCATATAAAAGCTTCAGGGCGAAGGGACCTATAAAATAGCCCGCTAAAGCAGAGGGGATAGATACGGCGGTGATAAGAATAAGCATCTTTTTAACCGAAGATGAAATTTCGCGGAATTTATTTTTGTGGAAATTTTCCGACATCCCGTTGAGGAGCGGCTGAATAATAAGCTGACCGAGGAGTATTACAATGGTGGGAATCATAATTAAAATTCCGAAAACTCCAAGCTTGGAATCGGTATGATAAAGGTCAACTATAATTCGCGGCACATTGGCAATAACCATAGTAAGAAGGTTAAAGAGCATAAAGCTCAGAATGTTTTTAAAAAGAGAGAAAACGGTTTTAAGCTTAAAGCTTATACCGATTTTTTGGAAATTGTCTACTAAGGCGCGGTCGAAAAACAGATACACTAAAAGGGTAACCAAAAGCAAGGAGACCGAAGAAGGTATAATTCTACCGGTTAAAAAATATGTGATAAAGAAGACCGCGAAGGAAAGAATATTTTTAATAAAATAAGAAATTCCAACTAAATCAAGGCGCTCGTTTTTTTGAAAAACGGCATAAAATGTATCACTGAACGCCTCAATAGAACGGATAAGCATAAATATCATTATGAGGTAAAGCTTAATGGCTTCATAGCCCATAATAAGCGCAAACATAAGGGCTACAACAATAGAAATTAAGCAGGTGAAAAATTTCAGAGTCAGATAATCCGAATCTGAAAATCTGTCCTTATCCGAAACCTCAAAAATTCGGTTGCCTAAATTAGAAAAGGTATAAAGGGTTAAGCTGAAAGAAAAGCAGAATGAAAAAACACCCGAAATATCGATGCCGCCTATTCGGGTTACAATAATCAGATATATTAGTGATGAAAAGGAGTTAATCACAGTTCCCACTGTGTTCCAGATAACATTTTTATATTCACTGATTTTCATACCAAATCCTCCAAGACCTACCATATTATTATATAGTAACTTGTATTTTTTGTCAATTTAATAAAAGAAACTTGTAAAAAACCCCATGGTATGCTAAAATTAAAAAAACAAGGGGGAAATTTTATGAAAACACTTATAATCATTCCTGCCTATAACGAAGGGGAAAATATTGAGAAGGTTGTAAATAACCTTACCGAAAATTTCTCCCAATACGATTATGTGATTATTAATGACGGTTCAAAGGATAATACCGAAGATATCTGCAAGCAAAGGGGTTATAACTATATAAGCCACCCCGTAAATCTCGGTCTTGCAGGGGCCTTCAGAACGGGTATGAAATATGCTCTTAAGGAGGGCTACGAGGCCGCCATTCAATTTGACGGTGACGGTCAGCACAATCCCGAATATATCGCCCCCATGCTCGAGAAACTTGAGAGCGGATATAATATCGTTATCGGCTCCCGTTTTGTAACCGAGAAAAAACCTGTTTCCCTTCGTATGCTCGGCAATAATCTTATTGAACTTGCAATACTACTCACTACGGGCAAAAAAATCAACGATACCACCTCGGGTATGCGGCTTTTCGATAAAAAGACCATCGAAACATTGGCTCTTAAAGAGGATTTGGGTCCTGAGCCCGATACGGTCGCCCTTTTAATGCGCAAGGGCGCAAAGGTAAGTGAGGTACAAGCATTTATGAATGAGCGTACCGCAGGGGAGAGTTATCTCACCCTTTCCCGCTCAATAGTTTATATGGCTCGTATGATGGTATCCATACTTATCCTTCAGTGGTTCAGAAAGGGGTAAAATTATGTCATTGACACTTCGAATTTTACTTATCGTTTTTAGCGTGCTCGTAATGTTTTTCGTTTTGCGAAAAATCAGAAAAACCGATTTCGTTATAGAGGATTCTTTCTTTTGGATAATCTTTTGTGTTGTACTTCTCGTTATGAGTATTTTCCCGAATCTTTGCTATCTAGCCGCCAAATTCCTTGGAATCGAATCACCGTCCAACCTCATATTCCTTGTGGTGATTTTCCTGCTTCTCGCAAAGGTTTTCCTCTTAACCGTAAAGGTTTCTAAAATGCAGATGAAACTAAATAACCTGATTCAGAAATACGCAATAGATTCCAATGAAAAGAATAAAAAATAAAATAACACACCCCGAAAAGAGAATTTCTCTTTTCGGGGTTATTTTTTGACTTTTTAAAGCATCTTTACTTTTGAGCAGCGATATGATGTAATAACCGCGCTACACGAATTAAATAACCACTATTCGGGGGATAATACCTTGGTAAAAGGTGTTTTCCTCTATTCCCGTATAGTGTATAGTGGATTCGTGTAGCAACGACGGAGGATAAACACTTTTTCGGCACATCCTTCGGGGTGTGCTTTTTTAATTGTGAGGTAAAATGCTATGCAAAAAAACAGATAATTGATATAACGGGAATACCCTTAACACCATCAAAGCAAGGTCGTAAATGTCGTGGAAACGGTGAGCATTAGGAATATGAGGGTTGTTGTGATGAATGTGATTATTATTTATATTGTTTCCCACAATACGATGACAGGTTGTTAACAAACAGATTTAAAAATTGGGTTAAAAATCTGCTGAAGATTGATTAAATTTAAAATGCTATGAGCGAATTCGCTCATAGCATTTTTGTATCACTTGCCGAAGGCAAACTTAGTTTTAGAAACAGCGCAGCCGTTTCCACATGCGAAGTTCTTGGGAATAAATCCACGGGGGTATATTCCTTTAGTTTGTAGCCCAGTTCTGTTAGGATTTTCGCATCGCGGGCGAGGGTTGCGGGGTCGCAAGAAACATAAACTATTCTTTCGGGGGCGAAATCCTTTGCCACGGTAGATAAAAGTTCACTGTCGCACCCTTTTCTTGGGGGGTCTAAAATAACCGCATCGGGCTTAATGTTTCGCTTTTTAAGGTCGAGGGCGGCGGAAGATGCGTCACCGCAGATAAATTCGGCGTTTTCTATGCCGTTCTCTTTGGCGTTTATTTTAGCGTCCTTTACTGCATCGGGGATAATCTCAACGCCTATGATATGCTTTGCTTTTTTTGCCAATGAAAGACCGATAGTACCTGCGCCGCAGTAAAGGTCGAGAATATATTTGCCCTCGGGCTCGGCGTATTCGGCGGCTTTTTCGTAGAGTTTTTCGGTCATTTGGCGGTTCACCTGATAGAAGGAGAGGGGAGAAATCCTCACCTTTACGCCGCATAAAATATCCTCAATATATTCCTTACCGTAAAGGAGTATATTTTTTTCGCCTAAAATTACATTGGTGTCCTTGGTATTAATATTTAGCATAACGCTTTTAAGATTGCCCTTAGCGGCAACCTTAAAAAGTTCTATGAGTTTATCGCTTTCGGGAATATCTTGTCCGTTTATTACGAGGACTGCCATAATTTCCCCTGTTGCCTCGGCAATTCGCAGATAAAAATGGCGAAGCAATCCTGATTTATGCTCCTCACTGTAAACCGAAACGCCAAAGGTTTGAACCCACTCTTTAAAGGCGGTGGCGAGGGAAGAAAAAACGGTTGGCTGCAATATGCAGTCGCTTGACGGGATTACCCTATGAGAATGATTGGCATAAAAACCTACTGAGCCGTCGGGAGCGAGGGGAAACTGAGCTTTATTGCGGTAACGCTCGGTATTTTCCGCTTTTATAATGGGGCTCGGAGGCATATCTATTCCGCCTATGCGGCGCATTGCCTCATAGACCTTATTTTCCTTTATTTTGCTTTCGGCATCATAATTTATATGGCGCCAGACACAACCGCCGCAGCTTTTAAAGGAGGGGCAGTCGGGCTCTATTCTATCCCTTGAGGGTGATAAAATATCCTCAATTTTACCGAAGGCAAGATTTTTCTTATCTTTTAAAATTCGTGCGTTTATTTGGTCGCCAATGGCGGTTAAGGGCACGAAAACCGCCTTATTTTCATACCTTCCGATACCTGAGCCATCGGAAGAAACGGCGGTTATTTCGAGTTTAATAATATCGTTTTTGTTCATTTGTTTTCTTCAATATATTCTATAATCTGCGGAGCATCCTTACCGCTTAAATTTCCCTCCTGGAAGAGAGAAATACCGCGGCGGCAATCATAAACGGCCCCGTGGGTAAGGTTGATGCTTACCTCATGAATATTAACTACCTCATTATTTTCCCAGAAGGCAACAACCTGCTCGGCATTTGTTTGCCAAAAGATGTTTTTGGTGGTGCCTTCGGCTACTATTTCGCCCCTCGCGGCAGAGCCGAGGGCATTTTTAACAGTATAAATATTAAGCACACGACTTCCGTCGGGCGAGGTTACGCTATAAGCATAAGTGCCTTTCGGTAGCTCGTTAATATCGGAAAAAAGATTATCCTTTATGGTGATACCCACATTAACCAAGGAAATAATAAGCGCCAAGGCATAGACAATAACAAAAAATATATTCTTTTTCATCAGGTCACCTTCTTAAATCTCGGATGAATAAAACGGGGGTGTAGTGTTTTCGCGGTCGGCTATCTTGTTATAGTGCGCTACTGCGAAACGGCAGTGCACCATATAGGATATAAGGATATAGGGTAGGGTAAAGGGAAGGGGAATTAAAAATATCGAAATCAGAATCCAAAAGGACATACCAAAGAAAAGTCCCAAAAAATCAATGGTGGACTTTCTTGAAATCACCTTGGACATATAAAGGGCTTCGCCAATATCCATATCCTCATCAGCCACAAGTAAAAAGGGAGTGAGATAATATTTTAAAGCCAAGAAAATAAACACTGCGGCGCTTAAAGTGGTGATAGCGGTCTGCGCCTCACCAAAGCTTCTTACAAAGGAAGGCATATCAATATCTAAAAGCTCATAAATCCAATTACCCGAAAGCAGAGCGATTAAGATACTGGGAAGAAACACCAAAGCTCCTATTGATAAAATGCGAAGGATAAATATAAAGCAGTATTTAAGTGTCGTTTTGTAAATCTCTCCGCTCTTAAAATAGTGGAAAACCGACATAATATTATCCTTTTCGTTCCACATAAGGCGGCGGTAGAATTTCAAAAGTCCCAACCCCGTGGGCAAAACCACGAAAATATTCATAATAGCGAGTAACCCGTAAGCCACGGCGTTACCAAAGGCAATTTGTGTGACCGAAGCGGTAAAGGTAAGGGTAAGGGACATAAATATGGGTATCAGGGTGGCTAAAATGCACCTATAATAATTGCCTTTTAGTATGGTTTTTGCAGTTTCCTTTACTGCAAAGGTGGGTGAAGTCATAAAAATACTCCTTAATTTAAATGATAGTAAGTTTAGCGAAACCTGCCATAATCTTTTTGGTTCCAACCGTATCGAAGGCAATCTCCAAAAGGGTATCGTTGCCCATAGGAGTTACCTTTAAAATCATACCCTTGCCGAAGGTTTTATGTTCTACGGTCTGACCCGCAGAGTAATCCGTAGAGGATTTTGCTTCGGCGGGCTTTTTAGTATAGGTAGAGCCGTATGCCGAGCCATAGGCAGAGGCGGATTTCGGCGGATTATATCCGTAAGCAGATATTCGTCTTGGCGAATAAGAACAATCGTCATCGTAGTATCCGCGTCGACCTTCGTTTCTATCGCTGAAACCACCTCCAAAAGAGAATGAAGGGGTCAGGTCGGCGGTGCACTGACAATACTCCTCGGGGATTTCCTTTAGAAATCTTGAAGGCATATTTCGTTGAGTTGAGCCGTAGAGCATACGGGTGGTGGTATGTGTAACGGTGAGATTCCGCTTGGCTCTTGTTATGGCAACGTAAGCCAAGCGTCTTTCTTCTTCGATTTCTATTTCTCCGCCATAGATGGATTGGGTGCCGGGGAAGATATTTTCTTCCATACCAATAAGGAAAACATTTTTGAATTCAAGTCCCTTAGCCGAGTGGATAGTCATTAGCACGACGCGGTTTTCGTCGCTTTCCAAAGCGTCAATATCGCTGACAAGGGCAATCTCCTCTAAAAATGCCGATAAAGACGGCTCATCGGTTTCCTTTTCGTATTGGCGGACGGTGTTAACAAATTCGTCCACGTTGGCAAGGCGGTCCTCGGCCTCGGGCGTACCTTCAAGCTTAAGGGCGTTTCGGTAGCCCGTTTTATTAAGCATTTCTTCTACGAGGTCGCTTATAGCCGTTTCCTCCGCCTTATCTGAGAGCTCTCTCATCATAGCGGCAAATTCTTTAAGACGCACGGCGGCGCGGCTTATGGCGGCAAATTCATCCGCCCTTTCGAAAACCTCCAAAATCGAGAGACCTGTTCCCCCTGAAATTTCGGCGGCGCCCTTTACCGTTGTATCGCCGATACCCCTCTTGGGCTCATTGACGATTCTGCGAAGGCGCAGGTCATCGCGGGGGTTACAAATTACATTTAAGTATGCGAGAATATCCTTGATTTCCTTGCGCTCATAAAAGCGCATACCGCCGATTACCTTATATGCAATACCGCTACGTGCGAAAACATTTTCTATAGCTGCCGATTGGGCGTTTATGCGGTAAAGCACCGCGTTATCGGCAAAATTCTGTCCCGCTTTAACATTTTCAAGCACCTTTTCGGCAACGAATTTTGCTTCGCTTCGTTCATCAGAGCAGGTGTGAACGCGGATTTTATCACCCTCGTCCTTATCGGTCCAAAGGTTTTTGCCCTTTCTTCCGCGATTGTTTTTAATAACCTCGTTGGCGGCATTTAAAATATTGCCCGTTGAGCGATAATTCTGCTCAAGGCGGATAATCTTTGAATTTTCGTTTTCATCCTCAAAGTTAAGGATATTTTCGATGGTGGCGCCTCTGAAGCGGTAGATACTCTGGTCATCATCACCCACAACGCAAAGATTTTTATGAATGCCCGAAAGCAAGCTGATAAGACGATATTGAGCGTGGTTGGTGTCCTGATATTCATCCACCATTATATATTTAAAGCGGCTACCCAGATATTCAAGAACATCGGGGTTTTCCTCAAGGAGTTTAACGGTATAAAAAATCATATCGTCAAAGTCCATAGCGTCGGCGGCTTTAAGGCGCTTTTGGTACTCTCTATAAAGCCGCGCTATCATTTTTTGTCTTATATCATTACCCACTGTACCTTCGAAATCATCGGGGTCAATAAGGGAATCTTTGGCCGAGGATATGGCGGCAAGAGCAGATTTCGGGGGCATAATCTTGTCATCAATATTATTTTCCTTAAGAATCTGCTTCATAAGTCGCTTCTGGTCGTCAGAATCGTAAATAGTAAAATCAGAATGAAAACCTATTCGCTCGGCGTTTCTGCGAAGGAATTTTCCGCAAACCGAGTGGAAGGTACCCGCCCAGATATCGTTGCCCGACTCACCGAGCTTTGCTACAATTCGGTCTTTAAGCTCACCCGCCGCCTTATTGGTGAAGGTGATGGCGAGAATCTCCCAGGGTCTTGGGGGATTAACCGAGAAGGTGGAGGGAAGATAATCGGAAAGACCGTTTAGATAATCCTCGGCCGCCTTCATATCTTCCTCGGTGTAGTGGGGTATAAAATCACTGTTATAAGCGTTTCCGTATTTAATAAGATTTGCTATGCGGTTAATAAGCACGGTGGTTTTACCGCTTCCTGCGCCCGCTAAAACAAGCAAGGGGCCTTCGGTGGTGGTAACCGCCTCAAATTGACGGGGATTCATACCGCCGAAATCTTTTTCTATAAGTTTTTTGCGTGTGTGTAAAAAGTCCATAAATTATTCGTGTCCTTTGGTGAATGGGGCAATCTGACGGGAAAGCTCGGCGATATTATCGCAGTGAGCCACCATAGTAACGGGCTTAGTTAAATCCAAACTAAAAATACCCATAATGGATTTTGCGTTAATAACATACTTCCCCGATAAAAGTTCAATAGGGTAATCCTTCGAGTTGGTTATTTCAACAAATTTTTTAACATCATCAAAGTTTGTAAGCATTAATTCCTTTTCAAGCATTTTAAAAGTCCCCTTTTATTACAGAATAAGGTCGAACCATTTTTTAAGTTCTTTGAACCAATCGTGAACGTCGGCAAGTTTTTTACAAGCGGGGGCGTCACTGTAATCAATATTGCAGGTGAGCTTATCGGCGGTAGCAAGACCGTGAGCGCCAAAGGGATATATGTGAAGATTAAATAAAACTTTATTCCTTGAGAGCGCCTCTGCATAACGAAGAGAGTTTGCTACGGGCACCACATTGTCTTCCACGGTATGCCAGATAAATGCGGGTGGAGTATCTGCGGTTACCAATTTTTCGCAGGAATATTTATCTCCCTCTTGGCCTTCGGGAAAATAACCGAGAAGATTAACCAAGGTGCCTTTATGAGTAATTTCAGGGTCGGCCGAAATTACGGGATAGCAAAGCACGCTTGAATATGGGCGGTATGTAGCGCCGTAAAGCTCTTCGATTTCGGGAAGGTTATAAGCGTTAGAATAGTGAGCGGAAAGATGACCGCCTGCGGAAAAGCCCATAATGGAGATTTTTTCCTCGTCACAGTTCCAATTTTCTGCATTTTTATTTATAAGGTCAAAAAGAGCGGCAACCTCAATAAGCTGTGTGGGATATCTATTGGGGGCAGTAGAATATCTTATAACAAAAACATTAAATCCCATAGGTAAAAGCTTAAGGGCAATGGGCTCCCATTCTCTTTCACTGCACATTCCGTATCCGCCACCGGGGCAGATTACCATAGCAGGTCTTCTGTCATCCTGCTTTTTCATTTCCACCATATTATAGGGGAGATAGATATCAACGAAGGGGTCGCGGCCGTTTTCGGCAAGATGAGGGTAAAAATCCTTCAAATATATTCTTTCGTAAACCATAATAATTCTCCCATTAAAGCAAATAAAGTCCTGATTCTAAAAGCACAAGTTCGTAGCCCTTTACCTTTTTATAACTGTAAATTGGTTCTTCGAATTCTTTGTAATCCTTTACGGTATAGGAGTTAAGGTCTATTTTTACTAGTTTTTTATCACCTGAGGATGATATAACTGCGCAGTCGCCTTCAATGAAAATATCTGTGGGGGAATTCAGGGGAGAAACATTACCGCCTATGCGAAGTTCTTCCCTCATAGAAGCGATATTAAAGCGCAAAAGTACATTGAAATCCTTAAAACAAGCCCAGAGGGAGTTGCGGTGAATGGCCATTCCCGAAGGGGCCTTGCCTTTATATTTTAGCTCACCCGACCACAAAAGTCCGCCTTCGGAATCCAGAAGGTAGGCAATTCCCTCATCGGTACAGATAAATACCTTGCCGTTGGGTAAAGCCAGAGCGGATGCGGTAATATGGTTGGGGGTAAAGGTGGCAGCAGCGGTATAGTTGCTGCCGTATTTTGAAAGAAGGTAGATATTTCTGGCTACATCGGTAACTATGCCGTTTTCAAAATTCACCATTTTATAGCAAACCACTACATTTTCCTCTGTTTTTGCCTTTGCATAGGCAAAAACAAAGCCATTTGCCATAGGCACAATATCATATACCTCGCCTTTAAAGATTGTTTTCACTAAAAATCACTCTCTGTGTTATATTCTTAAAGCGCCCTTTTCGAGCATACTTTGGATAGCGCATAAAACTCCCGTTTTACCGCTATGGAAATTAAGTCCGCCCTGAAGCCAAGCGGCATAAGGTGGGCGCAAGGGAGCGTCGGCGGAAAGCTCAATAGAGGAGCCGAGGGTAAATGCGCCTGCCGCCATAATAACCTTATCGGTGTAACCGGGCATATCCCAGGGCTCAGGCACAACAAAGGAATCAACGGGGGCACCCGACTGCATTCCTTGGCAGAAGGCAATGAGCCGTTCACTGTTGCCTAAAATAATGCTTTCGATTATATCGGCTCTCTTTTCATCAAATCGGGGTGTTGCTTCAAATCCTAAAAGCTCGAAGATACGAGCCGAGTAAATGGCGGTTTTAAGGGCCTCGCCTACCACATGGGGAGCTGCAAAAAGTCCCATATAAAGCTCTCGGTTGTGACCGAGGGAGGCGCCTACCTCTCTGCCTACGCCTGAGCAGGTCATACGGTTAGCGCACATATCAATATATTTTTTCTTTCCTGCAATATATCCGCCCGTGGGGGCAATGCCGCCGCCTGGATTTTTAATAAGGGAGCCCGCAACTATATCGGCCCCTACCTGACAGGGTTCTTCCTTTTCAACGAATTCGCCGTAGCAGTTATCAACCATAATCACCGTATTGGGTGAAACACTTTTAACTGCATCGCAAAGCTCCTTGATTTTGCCTATGGTTAAACTCGGTCTCAAACTGTAACCGCGGGAACGCTGAATATACGCCATTTTATATTTATCCCAGGATAGCTCGGATTTTATTGAGTTAATATCGGGGGTGCCGTCGGGAAGAAGGGGAACTTCGCGGTATTCGATTTGGAAGTCACGAAGTGAGCCATCGCTTTCCCCGTCAATACCGAAAACACCTACTATGGTGTCATAGGGTCTGCCAGTAAGGCAAAGAACCTTGTCCCCTGGACGCAAGATACCGAAAAGAGCAACCGTCAGAGTATGAGTACCCGAAGCAAAACTATGGCGTATGAGAGCATCCTCTGCGCCCATACACTCGGCCATTATGCTTTCAAGCTTATCTCTGCCAGCGTCCCCGTAGCCGTAGCCCGTAGAAATTCCAAGGTCGGCTTCGCTTACTCGGTTATTTATAAAGGCGCGAAGCACCTTTTGCTGATTATATTCGGTAATTCCCTCAATGTATTCGAAAATAGGGGCAATATCCTGCATAGCTTGTCTGTCAAGGGAACGAAGCCCTTCATCAAAGTTAAAAAAACTCATTTTTTCACCCAATATCCTGATTTATATTCAAATTTAAAACCGTTTTTCTCGTAAAAAGGTTTGATTCCTTCTTTACATACCGCTAAAACGGTTTTGCCCTTGTTAAGCAAAAGGATACCCTTAAGGCAAATACTGCCTTTTCCTTTTTCTAAACTTGCAATTCCGTTTATAAGGGCGTAGTTTCCGCTTTTTATAGAGAAGGCCGCGGCGGTATTTTCTATGTAAAAACAGGTGGCTTTATCTTTATTGAGCCGCAGACAAAAATCCACCGCAAAATCATTATAAGGCGGGAGATAAAGACCTGCTTTTTTAAAAATTTCATAAACTGCACTACTGTTATAAGGGTGGGATTCAAGGGGAGAATTTTCGGCGGCTTCTATAGAGTAAACATAGTTTTCTTCGAAACTACCAAGGGAAAGTCCCTTCAAGGTTTCGCTATCGGAAAATATTGAAGAAGGGGAAATAACCCTTATAAATTCCATAAATTCTTCGAGATTTCCGCCGTTGTTGAAAACTGTCATATTACCGTCCAGCATAGAGATAAAAAGTTTATCCTCATCCTGAATCCAGAAAAGCGCCTCGTCATTATAAAGCTCGTTTATGCAGTTTAATCTTATGCATTCCGCCCTTTTATAATCCAAAAAGGGCAGAGCGGATACAAGCTTTATCATATCTCTTTTTTGGCGATGCCAGAAAGAAGATATTTAGCCAATTTGTAAGCAGATGTAATATCACGGCTATCGGCAACCGAGGAGGCCGAATGTATATAACGGCAGGGTACCGAAACCGAAACGGTGCGGACACCCTCGCGGCTTAAAGAAATCGCCCCTGCATTATTGCCGCCCGAAACAAATCTCTTGCTCTGGCAGGGAATTCCGCTATTTATGGCCGCATCATAAAGTCCTCTATCATAAAGGGTTGACCTATCCATAAAGGAAACGGCGGCGCCCTTACCTAATTCACAAACCTGCTTTTCGTTAGGCACATCCGCAATATCTGCGGCGGTGGTGCCTTCAAGAATTATGGCAAAATCGGGGTTTACGCCGTAGGTGGCAACGGCAGCGCCACGAAGGCCTACTTCCTCTTGAGTGGAGAAGGTGGTATAGAAATCATATTCTGCGTCCTCTTTTAAAAGGGAAATAAGAATAGCGCAACCGATACGGTCATCAAGGGCTTTAGAGAGAATTTTATCACCAGCCACCACATAATCACTGCACATAACTGCAGTATCACCAAGGGAAACTTTGGATAAAGCGTCTTCTTTATCTTTAGCGCCTATATCAATATAAAGAGCATCGGTTTTAGGTAATTTCTTGCCTTCGTCACCGTGACAAAGGTGAACGGGTTTAATACCGATAACGCCGTTTATATTTCCGTTTATTTTAACCTTGCGGGAAATCATAACCGCAGGGTCGATACCGCCCACTGTAGTAAACTTCAAAAATCCGTCACCCGTTACAGAGGTTATGATAAGACCAACCTCGTCCATGTGAGCGTCAAGCATAATCTTGCGGTCAGGGGTGTTTTTGCCCTTTTTAAAGCAGATAATATTGCCAAGGTTATCAATTCTATATTCGCAGAAATCTTTGATTTCGCCTATTATAAAATCGCGGATAGTACCTTCGTCACCGCTGGTTCCATCTAAAAGGCAAAGTTTTTTAAGTAAACTAAACATTTAAAAGACCTCCCTTTAAAATGTACTCTTTAAGCAGTTCGCTAACGCTTTCAATATCGCGGATGTCGATGATTTCATTATCTGTATGCATATTGCGAAGGGGGATTGAAATAACGCCCGAGGGTACGCCCTCACGGGTTATAGAGAGAGCATCGGCATCGGTGCCTGTTCTGCCGCCCATTACTTCACTTTGATAAGTAATAGTATTTTCTTCGGCGATATTTATAAGCTTTTTAGACATATTTTTAGAAAGCACTGGGGCAATACCAATCATAGCGCCCTTGCCAAGCTCACCGCACTCGGTGGGGCTTACATCAGGTGCATTACCGAAGCTTACATCAATGGCGATGGCTTCGTCGGGATTTACCTTAAAGCAGGCGGTTTTAGCGCCGCGGGTTCCCAGTTCTTCCATATCCGTAAGGGCAAAGCATACGCTTATGGGTAGCTTCTCGCCCTTTAATTTTTCGGCCAAAAGGAGAAGGGCAAGGACACCCGCTCTATCATCAAAAGATTTTCCGCCTACTATATCACCCGTAAGGGAATAGGGCTCATTTTTGAAGGTTACAAAGTCACCAAGGGAAATAATATCTTTTGCCTTCTTGCCTAAAAGGGTGTCAATTTTTATTTTTGTTATATCTTCAAAGGTCTGTTCACCCTCGGCAAGATGGGGAGGGGTACTGCAAAATACACCCGTAACCTTTTCTTTGCCGTGGATAGTGACACACTTTGCGGGTAATGTACGAAGGTCTATTCCGCCGCATTTTCCGACAGTAACAAAGCCATTATCATCAATATCCGTTACGGTAAAGCCGATTTCGTCAATATGGGCGGCGAGCATTAGGGTATAATCGCTTTCGCCCTTTATTTTGCCAAGCACCGTAAGGTTATCGGTTTTTTCGCATTCATCGGTTAAACCGCTTAGAATATCAAAGGCAATATCTCGGGCTTCGGTTATATTCCCTAAGCTGCAACTTTTTGAAAGCTCGAATAAAGTGTTTTTTATATCCATTAAAGTTTGTTCACTACTTCCTTAAAATGATTTCCGCGGGCGGCAAAGTTAGGATAAGCATCGAAACTTGCGCAGGCGGGGCTTAGGGTTACAATGTCTCCATTTTCGGCGACCTCTTTTGCCCTTTTTACTGCTTCTTCTATATCCTTAACCCTCACAATTTCGGGTGCGCCGTCATAGCCGCTATAGTTTTTAAGACAATCTTCAATTTTATCTGCTGTAGCGCCGCAAAGATAGAGAAGCTTAACCCTTTCCACAAGATGAGGCATCAAGGGCTCAAAGGGAATATGCTTATCGTAGCCACCTGCAATAAGGATAACCTTCTTATTGAAGGATTTAAGTCCCGCAATGGTACGGGTTGGGCTTGAAGCGATAGAATCGTTATAGTATTTAACGCCGTTTATTTCGCGAACAAGCTCATTTCGGTGTTCAACTCCGCCAAATTCCCTTGCAACCTTTACGATACTGTCAACCCCAACATATCCCCAAACAGCAGATATAGCGGCAAGGTAGTTGGCAACATTGTGGTCGCCTATAATGGCAATATCGCGGCGGTCGATAACGGGAACATCAATTCCTCTGTACGACATATTGAGATATCCCTTATCATCAAGCCAGGCGCCGTTTTTAAGACGGCGTTCCATACTAAACCCAAGGGACTGACCGCGGACGTATTTTCTAAAATCTTCGGTTATATCATTATCGCGGTTTAAAACCGTTCTTGAAAAGGCGTTTTGATGAAGAAGCACGTTTTTTTTGGACTCAACATACTCATCCATATCCTTGTGAACATCCAGATGGTTGGGTGCCACATTGGTAACCACCGCAACATCGGGACTCTTTCTCATAGATATAAGTTGGAAGGATGAAAGCTCAACCACAACAAAATCCTCGGGCTTAATATCCTCGATTTCGGGAAGAAGGGGCTTGCCGATATTTCCGCCCACATGTACCCTTTTACCGTCGGCCTCAAGCATTTTGGCAATAAGGGTGGTGGTAGTGGTCTTACCGTCAGACCCCGTAACCGCAAAAATGGTGGCGGGACAGAGGTCGAAGAATACTTCCATCTCGCTTGTTACTGCAATACCTTTTTTACGGGCATCCTCAAGCTCTGGGAGATTAAAGCTCATACCTGGGGTGCGGAATATAACATCCACCTCTAAATCCTCAAGGTAATTTTCGCCGAGTTTAAGCTCGGCTCCCGCCTTTTCTAACATATCGGCATTTTCGCCTATCTGTTCACGGCTTCTGCGGTCACAGGCAATAACACGTGCGCCCTTTTCTAAAAAACTTAAAATAAGGGGAGTGTTACTGATACCAATACCGCACATTGCGATTTTCTTTCCGTTTAAGGTTTCAAAAAATTGCTTACAATCCAATTTTTATTCCTCCAAATCAGATTTAGTTGCTTTCGCTAAGATATTTTTCGGTATACTCTTCAAAAGTAATGCCAAGATTTTTGATTTTTTGCGCGTGTTCTATACCCACAAATCTATAATGCCACGGCTCGTAAATAACCTTGGTGATATCGGTTTTATTTTCGGGGTAGCGGAGAATAAATCCAAAGTTATGGGCGTTTTCTTTAAGCCAGTTTGCCTCTTTGGTGTTATTAAAGCTAATATCTGCAAGATTAAAGTCAACGGCAAGACCTGTGTGGTGTTCGCTGGTGCCTGGGCGCGCAACGATAGATGCCGCTTTATCGGCGGCTTCTTCGGCGCCCACGCCGCTATTTATCTGCTTTTGCACCTGATTATCGTAGAGCATTTTCTGCGTGGCATAGGAGCGGTAGGGAGAGCGGACATAAAGATTAATATTTTCCTTTTTGGCTTCATCCATCATCGTTTTTAGATAGGGCCACATATCCTTATCAAGTTGGCTCAGAGAGCCGTTTATATATTCCTTTGGAATAGAGGTAAGATTTCCCTCATAGTTAAAATCTTCGGGCAGAGGATTATCGGGATTAACGAGAATAAGACGCTCGTATTTTGTATCAAGCCCGTAAGAATTTAAAGAAGGAGTATTGTCCTTTGGTATTTCACTTTCGGTTTTATTTACCTGCGAAGCGGGGCTATCTACCTTATTATCCCCGTTTTTAAAGGCGTTACTAACCGCAGAGATAATTATTCCTATGATACTTGCGAAAAGAACTATCGCCGCAAGACAGGTGCAGATAAAAATCCTTCTTCTCACTATTGCTTTCTTTCTTTTAGAAGTCATTTCTTTTTCTCCGATTTATTCATCAAGTTTAAGCACTGCCATAAATGCATCCTTCGGTACTTCTACTGAACCTAGGCGGCGCATTTTCTTTTTACCTTCCTTTTGTTTTTCAAGAAGCTTCTTTTTACGGGTGATATCACCGCCGTAGCACTTGGCAAGAACATCTTTTCTCATTGCCTTTACGGTTTCACGGGCAATAATCTTACCGCCCACCGCTACCTGAATAGGCACCTCGAAGAGCTGACGGGGGATATAATCCTTTAATTTTTCTGCAATTCTACGGGCTCTGCCGTAGGCATTGTCAGAGTGAACGATAAAGGAAAGGGCGTCTACCGTGTCACCCGCAAGCATAACATCGAGTTTTACAAGTTTCGATTTCTCGTAACCACAGGTTTCATAGTCATAACTTGCGTATCCTTTGGTGCGGGATTTTAAAGCATCAAAAAAGTCATAAACAATTTCGCCCATAGGAAGAACATAATGGATATCAACTCGGTTGCCCATATATTTCATATCGATATAGGTTCCCCGTCTTTCCTCGCAAAGCTGCATAATCGTTCCAACATAATCGTTAGGGGAATAGATATGCACATTAGCAACGGGCTCCAGCGCCTCGCTTATGGTTGCAGGGTCGGGATAGTTTGTGGGGTTATCAACCATAACGGAACTGCCGTCGGTAAGGCGGAATTCATATTCAACACTTGGGGCGGTGGTTATAATATCAAGGTTATATTCTCTTTCCAGTCGTTCCTCGATAATTTCCATATGCAAAAGACCTAAAAATCCGCAACGGAAACCGAAACCGAGGGCGGTAGAGGTTTCTGCTTCAAAGAGAAGGGAAGCATCGTTAAGCTGCAGTTTTTCCAGCGCTTCGCGAAGGTCAGGGTATTTGGCGCCATCGGCGGGATAGATACCGCAGAACACAACGGGTTTAACATTTTTATAACCGGGTAGCGCCTCGGGGGCAGGTGACTCTGCGAGGGTAATCGTGTCACCCACTCTTGCCTCGGAAACGGTCTTGATAGAGGCGGCAAGGTATCCAACCTCACCCGCTTCAAGACAGTCGCAGGGCTCAAGACTAGTAGCTCTCTTTCTGCCGAGTTCAACGATATCGAAATCGGCGCCCGTAGCCAACATTCTGATGGTATCACCCGTTTTGATTTTTCCGCTTACTACTCGGAAATATACGATAACACCCTTATAAGCATCATAATATGAGTCGAAAATAAGGGCCTTAAGGGGCTCGTTTCGGTCACCCTTCGGGGCGGGAACACCGTTTACGATAAGTTCTAAAACTTCTTCTACATTAAGTCCCGTTTTGGCCGAAACCAATGGGGCCTCATCTGCAGGAATTCCAATTACATCTTCAATCTCTGTTTTAATTCTTTTGGGGTCGGCAGAGGGAAGGTCAATTTTATTAACAACGGGCAAAATTTCAAGCCCGTGGTCAACAGCCAAATAGGTGTTAGCAAGGGTTTGGGCTTCAATACCTTGGGAAGCGTCAACTACAAGTATTGCGCCCTCACAAGCGGCAAGGGAACGGGAAACCTCATAGTTAAAGTCTACGTGTCCCGGAGTGTCAATAAGATTAAGCTCATATTCCTTACCGTCTTTAGCGGTGTAGTAAAGGGTAACGGCGTGGGCTTTGATGGTAATGCCTCGCTCCCTTTCCAAATCCATACTGTCAAGTATCTGTTCTTCCATATCTCTTTCAGCAACCGACTGAGTAAGCTCTAAAAGGCGGTCTGCAAGGGTGGATTTGCCGTGGTCAATGTGGGCCACGATACAGAAATTTCTTATATTTTCAAGAGGATACGACAAGGTACATTTCTCCTTATAATCTATTATTTATATATAATATCATAGTTCACGGCATATTACAAGCGGTAACTTTGAGATACATCATAAATTTTCAGTGTTGCGAAGATGTTTACAAACTGTTAAAATAAAGTTGAAATGTGTCGTGTAAGATAAAATGGGAAGGTGAAAATTATGCAGAAGAAAATACTTATTGCTGATGATGAGGAAAGGATAGTAAATCTCATCAAAGATTTCCTTATCTCCGCTTCATTTTCGGTTTTGACCGCTTTTGACGGCGAAAGAGCGTTAGAAATCGTTAAAAGTGAAAAGGTTGATTTGGCAATCCTCGATATTATGATGCCCGGGCTTAACGGCTGGAAGGTTTCCCGCGAAATAAGAAAATTTTCAGATATTCCCATAATTATTCTTTCTGCCCGAAGTGAAGAATTCGATATGCTTGAAGGTTTTTCGAGCGGAGCCGATGAGTATGTAACTAAGCCATTTTCCCCTGCGGTGCTTGTAAAGAGGGTAGAAGCCCTTTTGAAGCGCAGTGAAAAGGATGACAAAAAATCCGCAGATAGAGGACTTAAAATTGATGAGCAATCCTTTGTTGCCTTTCTTGACGGCGCGCCGTTGGAGCTCACCTTAAAGGAATTCAAGCTTCTTTGCACCCTCTATCATAATAAAGGCCTCGTGCTTTCAAGAGAACAGCTTATCGATGCGGTTTGGAGCTTTGATTTTGATGGAGATAACAGAACGGTGGATTCCCATATAGCGCGGCTTCGCACCAAGCTTGGCGCCTTTGGCTCTGCTCACCTGAAAACCATATACGGAATGGGGTATAAGCTTGAAATTTAAGGAGAAATCGGGCGGAATTTCAGGGCTTAAAAACAAATTATGGTTTAATCTGTTTTTGAGAATAGCCGCTATTTTTGCGGTTTTTGTAACGGTGCTTGCTCTTGCCAACGCTACTCTGCTTCCCACGTTTTACAGACATAAGCAGAAAACTATTTTGATAAGCCAGATCAGAAGAATGTCAAGAATGGATTTGAATGATACATCTTCTGTGAGTGATATGCTTTCCGAGTTCAGCGATAAATACGGTTTTGATACTGAAATCTATACCAAAAGCGGTAAAATTTTATATACTACTCACGGCAGTCAGATGTTGGATTTTCTCATTATAGGTCACGACGGTTTCGATATGTCTCACGAGGAATTGATTGCCACAAAACGTCAGATTTTAGCCGATGGAACCGTATTTGAACAGGCGCACCGTCTTTTTGACGGGGAAGGTTTTATGCTCTGCAGAAAGGAAATTTCAAATGGAATTTTCGCAGAAGTCAGAATAAAAACTGAAATTATAAAATCCTCCGCCAGAATGGCAGGGGAATTTATAAGCTTTGTGGCAATAATATGCTTTTTACTTTCTCTCGTATGGATTTTTCTTTATGTAAGAAGGTTTTCGAAGCCCTTGGCTCAAATGAGCAAAACCACCAAGCAAATGGCGGGGCTTCAGTTTGAGAGAAAAATATCCGTAAAGGGTAATGATGAAATAGCGCAGCTGGCCGTTTCTATAAACGTTATGTCAGATTCGCTTTATAATGCCCTTGAGGAGCTTAAGTCGGCCAATCTGAAGTTACAGGATGAGATAGAGCATGAAAGACAGCTTGACGTTATGCGAAAAGCATTTGTGGCAAATGTTTCCCACGAATTAAAAACCCCTCTCGCTATTATAAAGGGCTATGCGGAAGGACTTAAGCTTAACGTAAATTCATCTTCAAGAGACGAGTATTGCGATACGATTATTGATGAAACCGAGCGTATGAATGCCCTTGTTCTCGGTATTTTAGAGCTTTCCCGTTATGAATCGGGACAAATTCCTTTAAACAAAGAAAAGCTTGATGTCTATGCTCTTTCATCGGAAATTCTTAATAAAATTTTCAAAGAAAAGAATATCGAAACCGAAAATCTGATACCCGAAAGCACCTTAATTTCAGCCGATAAAGAACAGATACGGCAGGTGCTTAATGCCTATCTTGAAAACGCTCTTTCCCATACGAATGAAGGCGGAAAGGTCACCGTAAAAGCGGAGGAAAAAGGCGATAAAATAAGGGTTTGTGTACTCAATACAGGCAGTCATATTGATGAAGAAATTACGGCTCATATATGGCAAAGCTTTTATAGGGGTGACACCTCTCACAAACGGGAAGAAGGCCGTTTCGGATTGGGGCTTTCTATAGTGGCGGCAATTATGAAAATGCACGGCGAAGATTATGGAGTTTACAATACCGATGAGGGAGTTTGCTTCTGGTTTGAGGCCCAAAAAATCTAATAATTAAAAGAAATCCCGAGGCGCTCGGGATTTCTTTTTAAAAAAGTATGTAAAATTTGTCGAAAGTGTGATAATATAAAAGAAAATGCTCAAAAAAGGAGGAAATATGAGAAAAATCTGGAGTTTTTTTAAAAAAGTTCTTCTTTTTGTGCTTAACCCGCGGCTTCTTTTGTGTCTGGGGATTGGTTGGATTATCACTAACGGTTGGTCGTATATTATATTGGCTTTAGGCACATTCTTGGATATAAAATGGATGATTGCGGTAGGTGGCGGTTATGTGGCATTTTTATGGTTTCCCATGTCCCCCGAAAAGATTGCAACAGTAGCCATTGCCATAGCGCTTTTGCGAATTTTATTCCCCAATGATATAAAAACCTTAGGTGTGCTAAAGCAGTTAAACCATAAGGTGAAGGCCGAGTATATGAAGATAGTAAATAAACGCAACAAAACCCTTAAAAACCCTGAGTTTATAAACGGCGCGCCCCTATATAAATTCGGTGAAAATATTTATAAATCAGAGGTGCCGTTTGCGAATATTTACACTGCTGTATATATCGTAAAAAACGGTGAAAATTGCTTTATAATTGACTGCGCTGACAGTGTTTCGGACGCGCAAAATTACATACTTCCCGCCCTAAAGGAAATAGGCGTAGAATGCGAGAATGTAAGGGGCATTTTCTTAACCCACGGACACGGGGACCATATAGGCGGTTTGCCCTTACTTTCAAAGGAATGTAAAAACGCGAAAATCTACGGCTTTGCAAAACCCTCGGCAGAGTTCCCCGAAGATAGATTTTCTGTTGTTTCTGACGGAGAAATTATAGAAGAAAGCATAAAGGTTTTGCTTTTAGAGGGTCACGATAAATTAAGCGGCGGATACCTCTATTTACCCTCAAAAACCTTGTTTTCAGGGGATTCCATAGAGCTTTACGGGCTTGATGTTTACGGGCTTTTAGTGCGCCATCCAAAGCTTTATTCAGGGTCGCTTTCAAAGCTTAAAAAGGAGAAAATTAATAATATTTTTGCCTCTCATAATCTTGTGCCCTTGGGTAGTGAAGCTATAGGCAGAAGGGCTTCAAAAAGATATATAAAGTGCGCCAAAGAGTGCCTACTTGATATGGTTGATTTTGTAAAAATGAGGTGCAAAGAAGGGGTAACCGAAACAGCGGAAATTATGGCTCTTTTCGTAAAAGAAAGAGGCAAAATCTATAAGGATTTCCCCACCGCAAATTTTGAGATAATTATAGAAGCGGTAAAGCGAGAATATATGTAAAAAAAGACACCGCAGAAACTTCTGCGGTGTTGATTTTTTGTCTTAATATGCCTTGCCCCAGTAGAGCATTTTGTCTGCCTTTTTGCCACAGCAAACGCAGGTGTCACTAATTGCTTCCTGCTCGAAGGGGATACATCTTGATGTAACGCCCGCAACCTCTTTGAGCTTATCCTCACACTCACGGTCACCGCACCACATTGCTCTTATGAATCCTGGCTTAGTATCTGCGATTTCCTTCATTTCATCGAGGTTTTTAGCATCATAGGTCATATTCTCACGACGCTGGAGGGCTTTATTATACATACCGTCGTGAACTGCTTTTAAAAGCTCGGGAATTTTTTCTTCTAATTCGTCGAGAGAAACGGTGATTTTCTCATAGGTATCGCGTCTTGCAATAACACAGCAGTTATTTTCAATATCGCGAGGACCGATTTCAAGACGGAGGGGCACGCCCTTCATCTCATATTCGGCGAATTTCCAACCGGGTGTCTGGTCAGAAGTATCGAGTTTTACGCGGCATACCTTTTTAAGACGCTCGTAAAGTTCGGTTGCCTTTTCGGTAACGCCTTCCTTATGGGAAGCGATAGGAATAATAACGGTCTGAATAGGCGCGATAGCGGGGGGCAGAACAAGTCCGTTATCATCGCCGTGGGTCATAATAACTGCGCCGATAAGGCGGGTTGTGGTACCCCAAGATGTCTGATGGGGAAATTGAGGTTTATTTTCTTTATCGGTAAATTCAACCTCAAATGCTCTTGAGAAGCCGTCGCCGAAATAGTGAGAAGTACCGCTCTGCAATGCCTTACCGTCGTGCATCAATGCTTCAATTGTATAGGTGGCCTCTGCGCCTGCAAAACGCTCTTTATCGGTCTTTTTACCTTTAACAACGGGCATAGCAAGTGCTTCTTCGGCGAAACGGGCGTAGATATTCAGCATCTGCTCGGTTTCTTGTTTTGCTTCTTCGGCGGTGGCGTGAAGGGTGTGACCCTCCTGCCATAAGAATTCTCTTGAACGAAGGAAGGGGCGGGTGGTCTTTTCCCAACGAACAACGCTGCACCACTGATTATAGAGTTTGGGCAGGTCACGGTAGGAGTGAACAATATTTTTAAAGTGGTCGCAGAAAAGGGTTTCAGAGGTAGGGCGAACGCACAATCTCTCTTCAAGCTTTTCTTCACCGCCGTGGGTTACCCAAGCAACCTCGGGGGCAAAGCCCTCAACGTGGTCCTTCTCTTTCTGAAGTAAGCTCTCGGGAATAAAGAGAGGCATATAAACATTTTCGTGACCTGTTTCTTTAAAGAATCCGTCCATAATCTTCTGAATATTTTCCCAGATGGCGTAGCCGTAGGGTCTTATAATCATACAACCCTTTACGGAAGCATAATCAATGAGCTCTGCCTTGATACAAACATCGGTATACCACTTGGCAAAATCCTCATCCATAGAGGTTATTGCTTTTACCATCTTTTCATTTTTAGCCATATAAATCACCTAACATAAAATAGTTATCTTAACTATTATAATTTAACAAAACGAATTTTGCAACAGTTTAATTATCAAGTAGGAAAATTCAAAAAAATATATTGACAAATCTGCAAAAGCAACATATTATTTTGATATAAACATTTTTATTTTCGGAGGAAAATTTATGGTATTCGAAAAAATTGCTCAGATTCTTGCAGAACAACTTGATGCTGATGTTGAAAGCATTACCCCTGAAACCCGCATAGCCGAAGACCTTGGCGCAGATAGTTTGGATGTTGTTGAACTTTTAATGTCTATCGAAGATGAGTTCGAAGTTGAAGTTCCCGATGAGGAAATTGAAAACGTTAAAACCGTCGGCGATGTAGTTGAATATATCAAGGCAAACATAGAATAAGTTTAAAACCCCGAGTTTTCTCGGGGTTTGTTTGTTTTTATCCAATAAAAAGCAAAGAATATTTGTTTAATTTGCCTATGACAAAAATTTTCTAAAAATGGTATAATTAAAAGAAAAATCAAGCTTTTTGGGGGTAGAAATGTTTAAAAAAGGTCAAACCGTTTCCTACGGCTCGCAGGGTATTTGCACCATCACCGAAATAGTAGAAAAGGAAATAGGTAAAAAGCGGTCAAGCTACTATGTTTTAAAACCGGTTTACCGAGATAATAATACTATTTTTGTGCCGGTAGATAATGAAGTGCTGGTGGGCAAAATTCGTAGAGTGTTATCAAAGGAAGAAATTGAAGAATTGATTTTATCTATACCCGATGAAAAAACAGAGTGGCTAGCCGATGATACAAGGCGTCGCGAAGAATATAGAAAAACACTCTCTTCCGGTGATATAAAAAGAATAATAGGAGTTACGAAAGCCATTTATTCGGAGCGAGAAAGACGCAAAGATACAGGTAAAAGGCTGGGTTTACAGGATGAAGTGCTGTTAGAAAGAGCAGAATCGCTTTTATGTGATGAATTTGCGCAGGGGCTAGGCATAAAACCAAGCGAAGTAATAACATTCATAAGCGCAAAGTTGGACGGTGAAAAATAACCGTCATTTATGCTCAATTATGTATTTTTGCAAAAAACTTGACAAAGCATATAAAGAATAGTAATATATATAATAAATTTTGAGAAGATAAGGAGTTAAAGTAATGATTAGATATTATTCTTATTTTTATTATTTTAAATCGGACTGTCCTGACTTCTCAAAATCTGCCGTAAGGTATCGGATAAAGAAGTTTTAAGGTCGGTCCGCAACGATTTGTGCATTTTAGCATAAGGTTGCGGATTTTTTATTTAGTCATAAGGGGTGAAGGTATGATTTCAAGTAATATGGAAAATTTGGGCAAAGCGCCTTCAAAAATAAGAGAAATATTTGAATATTCCCGTAAAAGAAAGGGTGAAATCGGTGAAGAAAACGTTTTCGATTTCAGTCTTGGCAATCCAAGTATACCTACTCCCCGTAAGGTCACCGAGGTAATGGAAAGTTTAATCAAAAATCTTTCACCCGAAATTCTTCACGGTTATACTTCCGCGCAGGGTGATATAAACGTAAGAAGGAAAATTGCCGAGAATATAAAAAAGGGATTTAACGCAGAGTGCACTCACGAAAATATCTATATGACCTGCGGCGCTGCCGCATCTCTTGCTATTACTCTTAAGGCCCTTGTAAACAGTAACGAGGATGAAATCATAGTTTTAGCCCCATATTTCCCCGAATATAAGGTGTTTATAGAAAATGCGGGGGCAAAGATAGTAGAGGTTAAGTGCAAGGAGGATACCTTCGACCTTGATGTTTCCGCCATCGAAAAAGCGATAACAAAAAACACCAAGGCGATTATAATAAATTCTCCCAATAACCCCTCGGGCGTTATCTTTAAAGAAAATGAATTAAAGGATTTGGCCGAGGCATTAAATAAAAAACAAACCGAATTTAAAAATCCAATTTATATTATAAGCGACGAGCCCTATAGGGAACTGGTTTACGGTGATGAAAAACCGCCATTTATCCCCAATATTTACGATAACACGGTGGTTTGCTATTCGTATAGTAAATCCTTATCCTTAGCGGGTGAGCGAATCGGATATATATTCGTAAATCCCAAAGCCCGTGACAATGAAAATTTATATTATGCGGTTTGCGGCGCGGGCAGAGCCCTTGGATATGTATGCGCGCCGAGTCTACTTCAGTATACTGTTGCCGAGTGTGACGGTATTGAACCCAATCTTGATGAATATAAGAGAAACCGCGAACTTTTATATAATTCTCTTAAAGAAATCGGTTATGAAACCGCTTCACCCGATGGCGCGTTTTATCTTTTCGTTAAATCATTAGAAGATGACGCTGACGCTTTTTGTGAAAGAGCTAAAAAACACGAGCTTCTTTTAGTGCCTTCGGATAGTTTTGGAGTTAAGGGTTATGTGAGAATAGCGTATTGCGTGTCTTACGAACAGATAGAAAAATCTTTACCCGCCTTCGAGGCGCTGTATCTCGAATATAAAGGAGAAAAATAATGAACGACCTTTTAAAAGCAAGGGAAATAATAAATAAAGTGGATACCGAAATGGCAAAACTTTTTGAAGAGCGTATGGATGCGGCGAAAATGGTTGCCGCCTATAAAAAAACGCATGGACTTCCCGTTGATGATTTTTCCCGCGAAGAAGAAATCATAAAGAAAAATACCGAAAAGCTCCAAAACGAAGAATATAAATCCTATTACACTTCCTTTTTGAGAAATAATATCGACCTTTCAAAAGCTTTGCAACATCGTTTGCTTGACGGTATGCGGGTGGCATATAGCGGAGTTAAAGGCGCTTTTGCCGAGATTTCTGCAAAGAAAATCTTCCCCGATGCTAACGCTGTTTCCTTCCCCGATTTTAAAGCCGCCTTTGAGGCGGTGGAAAAGGGAGAGTGCGACTGCGCTCTACTGCCCATCGAAAATAGCTTTAACGGCGATGTCGGCAAGGTTATGGATTTGGCCTTCTTCGGCAATCTTTACATAAACGGAATTTATGATATAGAGATAAATCAAAATCTTTTGGCTGTAAAGGGCGCGACGGTGGACGGAATTAAAAAGGTTTTAAGCCATCCTCAAGCCCTCGGTCAATGCGCCGCATATATTGAAAAACACGGATTTTTAGCCGTTGAGTCGGTAAATACCGCCGTAGCCGCTAAAGAGGTGGCAGAAAAGGGCGATATGAGCGTTGCCGCCATAGGAAGCGCCGAGGCAGCAGAGGAATTCGGTCTTAAAATATTAGAGGCAAATATAAATCAGAGCAATATAAATACCACCCGTTTCGCCGTTTTTTCTAAAGCGCAGAAATCGGCAGGTAAAAGAGATAATCATTTCGTAATGTTTTTTACCGTTAAAAATGCGGCGGGCTCTCTCGGTCGGGCAGTTTCGGTTATAGGTAATCACGGATTTAACCTTAAAGCCCTTAAAAGCCGTCCAACAAAAGAACTCATTTGGGATTATTATTTCTACGCCGAGGGCGAGGGTAATATAAACGGCGAAGAAGGTAAAGCAATGCTAAAAGAGCTTTCCGAGTGCTGTAACAATATAAAAGTTGTAGGAAATTTCGAAAAAGAAATCAGAATTTAAGTTTAGGTGAAAGTTATGATTATACCTGTTAAGACATCTGTCGGGGGTTACAACATAATACTTGAAAAAGGCGCGCTTTTAAAGGTAAAAGATTACCTTAACCTTGAAAGAAAGGTTCTGGTGGTTACCGATAGTGGCGTACCCGAGGATTATTGGAAGGCGGTAGTAAATGCTTCCAAAGAGGGATATGTTTTTAGATTTCCTCAAGGTGAGGAGTCTAAAAATTTCGATACCTTTAAGGAAATCCTCGAAGCCCTTGTTAAAAACGATTTTACCCGTACCGACTGTATAGTAGCCGTAGGAGGCGGTGTAGCAGGAGATATGGCAGGGTTTGCCGCTTCCTGCTTTATGAGGGGTATTGATTTTTATAATATTCCTACCACTGTTCTTTCTCAGGTCGATTCTTCCATAGGCGGAAAAACCGCTATTGATTTTTGTTCGGTTAAAAATATTGTGGGGGCTTTTTATCCCCCAAAATGCGTTATAATCGATACCGAAACATTAAAAACCTTACCGAGTAGGCAAATTGCAAACGGTCTTGCCGAAAGCGTTAAAATGGCCCTGACCTTCGATGAGGAATTCTTTTCCCTCTTCGAAGACGGCATAACCGCCGAGGATTTGGATACGATTATTGAGCGTTCTTTGTATATAAAAAAGCGTGTGGTTGAAGAAGATGAAAAGGAATCAGGTCTTAGAAAAACTCTAAACTTCGGTCATACCATAGGTCACGCCATTGAGGTAAATGACGGTAACCTTTACCACGGGGAATGTGTAGCCCTCGGAATGCTTCCTATGTGTTCGGAAGATGTGAGAGAGCGGCTTTTAAAGGTGCTCGAAAGCTTGGGGCTTCCAACCTCTCATAATGTGTCCTCAAAAAAAATTATCGCCGCTATGAAGCACGATAAAAAGAAATCGGGAGAAAGTATTACGGCAGTAAGGGTAGAAAAGGCAGGTAGCTTCACCCTTTCGGAAATGCCCTTCGATAAGCTTGAAGAAGAAATAGAAAAGGCGGGAAAATTATGAAAAACACCTTTGGAAATCAGGTTTCAATAACCCTTTTCGGCGAAAGTCACGGTGCTTATATCGGCGCTGTTATTGACGGACTTCCCGGTGGCATTAAAATTGATGATGAGTTTATAAAATCACAGCTTTCCCTACGCCGTCCCGTTGGAGATATATCTACGCCACGAAAAGAAACCGATGAATACAGTATAGTAAGCGGTGAGTTCAGAGGATTTACTACAGGCACACCCCTTTGCATACTTATTCCTAACTCTAACACAAAATCAGAAGATTACGGCGAGGATTTAGAAATTCCCCGTCCTTCCCATGCGGACTATGCCGCCCATATAAAATATAACGGTTTTGAAAATTTTCAGGGCGGCGGTCACTTTAGCGGCAGAATAACTGCGGCTATAGTTGCCGCAGGAGCCATAATTATATCCGCCCTTAAAAACAAGGGCATTTCTATCGGCACACATATCGCAAAATGCGGCGGCGTTGATGATAGAAATTTTGAGGATTTAAACAGTGATCTAGATGCTCTTTCTACAAAAACTTTCGCTACCCTTGATGAGCAAAAAGGTATCGAAATGATGGATAAAATAAGAGAAGCAAAACAATCGGGCGATAGCGTTGGCGGTGTTCTTGAAACCGCGGTTACAGGACTTCCCGCAGGTATCGGCGAACCATGGTTTGATTCCCTTGAAGGTATGCTTTCCCACGCCCTTTTCTCAATCCCAGGTGTTAAGGGCGTTGAGTTTGGCGCAGGTTTTAAAATCAGCGATATGTATGGCAGTGAGGCCAACGACCCCTTCTTCGTTGAGAGCGGTGTTATCGGTACTAGGACCAATAATAGCGGCGGTATAAACGGCGGAATTTCCAATGGAAGCCCCATTATTTTCCGTATGGCATTAAGACCTACTCCCACAATAAGCAGACCCCAAGAAAGCGTAAATCTTAAGGATAACACTAATGCCGTTTTAGAGAGTAAGGGTAGACATGACCCCTCAATTGTTCACAGAGCGCGCGTTGTGGCGGATAGTATAACCGCCATAACACTCCTCGATATGCTCTCGCAAAAATACGGAACAGATTGGATAGTTAAGTAATGGAATACGGTTGTATCGGTGGACATTTAAGACACAGTTTTTCTGTGCGGATTCACAACGAACTTTTTGGCTATAAGTATGAACTTAAAGAAATAGCGTCTGAAAATCTGGAAGCTTTTATGAAGGCAAAGGACTTTAAGGCCATAAATGTAACAATTCCATATAAAGAGATGGTTATTCCTTATCTTGATTTTATGGATGAGATTTCTACCAATATAGGCGCGGTAAATACCGTTGTTAACAAAAACGGGAAGCTTTACGGCTACAACACGGATTTTCACGGACTTATAGCCCTTATAAAAAAATCAGGTGTAGATATATCGGGTAAAAAGGCGCTTGTTCTCGGCTCAGGCGGTACATCTAAAACTGCCGCCGCGGTGGCGGAGCATTTAGGCGCCAAGGAAATTTTAAAGGTCTCAAGAAGTGAAAAGGAAGGGCATATTACATACGACGATGCCTACGCCTTTCATACCGATGCGGAGATAATTATAAATACCACCCCTTGCGGTATGTATCCGAATATCAGCGGCAGCGCGTTGGAGGTTTCGGATTTCAAAAATCTCGAGGGTGTATTTGATGCGGTTTATAATCCGCTCAGAAGCGAGCTTGTGCTTAATGCTCAAAAAAGAGGCATAAAAGCAATAGGCGGACTTTATATGCTTGTAGCCCAAGCCGCCTATGCCGCAGAAAAATTTGTGGAAAAATCCGTACCTGAAGGGCAGATAGAAAGAATATATACCGAGCTGTATAAAGAAAAGGAAAATATCGTGCTTATAGGTATGCCCACAAGCGGCAAAACCACCGTAGGCAAAATTATTGCGGAAAAGACGGGAAAAGAGTTTATAGATATTGATGAAGAAATAGTTCGCCTTTTCGGGAGACCTATCCCTGATATTTTTAAAGAGCTTGGTGAAAGCGGTTTTCGGGAAATTGAGAAAAATGTTACCGAAACCATTTCGGGACGCCAAAATGCCGTTATTGCAACGGGCGGCGGCGTAGTTCTTAATGAAAAAAATGTGGAAAATCTGAAGAAAAACGGCAGAATTTATTTTATTGACCGTCCTTTAGAGTCACTTGTAACCACCCCCGACCGTCCACTTTCCAGCAACAGAATTGATTTGGAAAGAAGATATCGCGAAAGATACCAAATTTATAAAGAAAGCACAGATTTTGCGGTTTCGGGTGATAAATCGCCCGAACAATTCGCAGAAGAAATAATAAAGGAATTCACACTATGAAAATTCTTGTTATAAACGGTCCCAATATAAATATGTTAGGGGTAAGAGAGCCCGAAATTTACGGCGCTCAAAGCTATAAAGCCCTTAAAGAACTGATTAAGGATTATGCCAAGGATAAAAAGGTAAAGGTTAAACTCTATCAGTCAAATTATGAAGGTGCTATTGTAACCGAAATTCAGAAGGCCCTCGGTAAATTTGACGGAATAGTTATCAACCCTGCCGCCTATACCCATACAAGCGTTGCAATTCTCGACGCTTTGAAATCGGTAAATATACCCGCAGTTGAAGTGCATATTTCTGCCGTAAACGAGCGCGAGGATTTTAGACAGATAAGCTACGCAGGGAAATATTGCTTTAAAACCATACAAGGCGAGGGTTTTAAGGGTTATACCGATGCCATAGATGCTATTATATTAAGGGCGGGAGAAAAACAATGACCTTAAAGATAGAAAAATGCCTTTTAAAAGGCGATGTTTCGGCGCCCCCTTCAAAATCTGATGCACATAGAGTGCTTATATGCTCGGCGCTTTCAAAGGCAAGTACTGTTACTAACCTTGCTGATAGCGAGGATATAAATGCAACTCTCGGTTGCTTGAAAACCTTGGGCGCAAAAACAGAAACCACCGAAAATGGCTTAAAAATCGGCGGAATTAACCCTGTTGATATTCCTGAAAATCTAATCTTAGACTGCAACGAATCGGGTAGCACCTTAAGATTTTTAATACCTCTTTGCCTCCTTGCCGGTAAGAAAATTACCCTTAAAGGCAAGGGTCGGCTTATGGAAAGACCCCTTTCGGTTTACGAGGAAATATGCAAAGAAAGGGGTATTGCCTTCGAGAAAAACGGCGATGCTCTCACCCTTTGCGGAAAGCTTAGTAGCGGTGTTTTTGCTGTAGATGGTGGTGTTTCAAGTCAGTTTATAAGCGGACTTTTGTATGCTCTGCCGCTTTTATCAGGGGATAGCGAGATAAAAATAGAGGGCAAACTTGAAAGTAAACCATATATTGATATGACGGTGGAAACTCTTAGTCGGTTTGGGGTTGAGATAAAAGAAACCGATTACGGTTACTTTGTTAAGGGCAACCAAAAATATAATTCGCAAAATATCACAGTTGAAGGCGATTGGTCCAACGCTGCATTTTTAGATGGCTTTAACCTTTTAGGTGGTAGCGTAAAGGTTATGGGACTAAATGAAAACTCCCTTCAAGGCGATAAAACATATAAGAAGATGTATGAGGATTTAAAATCGGGTGTAAAAAGCTTTGACCTTAGGGATTGCCCCGATTTAGCCCCCGTTATGTTCGCTCTGGCGGGTGCTATCGGCGGCGCAGAATTTACGGGCACCGCCCGCCTTAAAATCAAAGAAAGCGACCGCGCCGAAGTTATGAAGGAGGAGCTTTCTAAATTCGGTATAAATGTTACTGTTATGGAAAACCGAGTTTTAGTTTCGGGCGGAACCTTGAAAACACCAACCGAAAAATTAAAGGGTCATAACGACCATAGAATAGTTATGGCCCTCACCCTTCTTTGTACCCTTACGGGCGGAGAAATTGAGGGGTGCGAGGCGGTAAATAAAAGCTTTCCCGACTTTTTCAGTAAAATTAGCGCATTAGGATTTGTTAGCAATGAAATTAGATAAGAATTTAAACATTTTAATAATAGGCCTAGGTCTTTTGGGCGGTAGTTACGCCAAATCTCTAAGTCGTCAAGGATATAAAGTGAACGCTATAACTCTATCTAAAGAAGATATAGATTACGCTTTAAGCGAAAATATGATAATCTACGGCACCACCGAGGTGGAGGAGGATTTAGTAAAATCCGCCGACCTTATAATTTTCGCACTTTATCCCAAAATCTTTTTAGAGTGGGTAGAAGAGTATGGACACCTTTTGGATAAACATACTATAGTTACCGATGTTACGGGTGTTAAGGAAAGTATCGTAAATGAAATTCAAGGCAAAATAAAGGCGGAATTTATTTCGGCTCACCCCATGGCAGGTCGCGAGGCATCGGGAGTTAGGAATAGTGATGACAGTATTTTTGAGGGCGCTAACTACATAGTCGTTCCAACCGAGAAAAATACACAGAGGGGAATACAGATTTGCAAGGATTTAGGTGAAACTCTCGGCTTTGCCGATATTTCCGAACTTTCCCCCGAAAAGCACGATAGGATGATTGCCTTTCTTTCACAGCTTACCCACTGTATCGCAGTTTCTCTTATGTGCGCAAACGGTGACCCTGACCTTGTGAGATACACGGGCGACTCATTCCGCGACCTTACAAGAATTGCCGATATTAACGACGAAATGTGGAGTGAACTTTTCCTTCTTAATAAAAACGCCCTTTTAAGCGAGATGGATGCTTATAGAGAGGCATTTGATAAACTTTATAACCATATTAAAAACGGTGAACGCGAGGATATGCGAAGTATGATGAAACTTTCCTCTGCGCGAAGAAAACTTTTCGGAAAGAGGAAAACTATATGAATTTAGAGTTCGAAAGAAAATTACCTGTACCTAAAGAGGTAAAAGAGCAGTACCCCGTAGATGAAAAATCTGCCGCAGTTAAAGAACAGAGAGCGGCAGAAATCAAGGATATTTTTGAGGGCAAATCAGATAAACTTATCTTAGTAATAGGCCCTTGCTCTGCCGATAATAATGTGGCAGTACTCGATTATATCGAGCGGCTTCGCGGCATATCGGATAAGGTTAAGGATAAGATTTTTATAATTCCGAGAATTTATACCAATAAGCCCCGCACCACAGGGGAAGGGTATAAGGGTATGCTTCACCAACCCAACCCTGATGAACACCCCGATATGCTTAAAGGCATTGTTGCTATAAGAGAGCTTCATATGCGCGCCCTTAAAGATTACGGTTTTACCTGCGCAGATGAAATGCTTTATCCCGAAAATCACAGATACCTTTCCGACCTTCTCGCCTATGTAGCAGTGGGCGCCCGTTCGGTTGAAAATCAGCAGCACCGTCTTACCGCCAGCGGACTTAATCTCCCCGTAGGTATGAAAAACCCCACGGGTGGCGATAATTCGGTTATGATGAACGCTATTAAAGCGGCTCAAAGTAAACACACCTTTATATATAGAGGTTGGGAAGTTCATTCAAATGGTAACCCTATGGCTCACGCCATTTTGCGAGGATTTGTGGACGGAAGCGGCAGATGCGTTTCTAACTACCACTATGAAGACCTTGTAAGGTTATCAGAAGATTATGCCTCTTCGGGACTTTTAAATCCTTCCGCCATAGTTGACGCTAACCACGCCAATTCCGGCAAACAATATCTTGAGCAAATCCGAATTGCCAAGGATGTTATCTATAGCCGAAATCATAATAGAGATATTAAAAAACTCGTTAAGGGTATAATGATTGAAAGCTATATTGAGGATGGCGCCCAAAAAATCGGCGAGCATATCTACGGTAAATCCATTACCGACCCCTGTCTTGGTTGGGAAAAGACCGAAAAATTAATTCTTAAACTAGCTGATGAAATAGAATAAAAAAGCAACTCCGAGGTTCAACCTCGGAGTTTTTTGTTCGATTACGCGAAAAATTCTTTTAGAGAATTAAGGTATAAATCGGGGTCGATAATGTAACTTAATCCGTGACCTGCGCCTTCAATGGTGACAAGCTTTTTCTTTGAATTACAAGCATCGAAATTCTTTTTGCTCATTTCAGGAGGTACGAAATCATCTGTATTTCCGTGGAAGAAAATAACGGGGATTTTGCATTTTTTAAGAGCTTCTTCGGGGGTTGTTTCTTCTAGATTAAAATGCCCGTAAATTCTGGCGCCGAGTTTAACAAAGGGATAGGCAAGATTTTTTGGAAGCCCCATTTTTTCTATTACGGATTTTATAATATCCTTGGCGCTGTTATAACCGCAGTCGGCCAAAACACCTATGACATTAAATGGCAACTCTTCGCCCGCCGCCATCAAAACGGTTGAAGCGCCCATAGAAATTCCGCAGATAATGATTTTCACATCCTGTCCGAAATGCTCAATCATAAAATCAACCCATTTAAGACAGTCTTTGCGTTCGTTAATGCCGAAGGTAATTACATTGCCCTCACTTTCTCCAATACCTCTTTGGTCAACTAAAAGTGCGTTTCTACCTAGTTTAAAACATCTCTGAACACCGCCGCAAAGGTCTCTCTCGGCGCTTCCTCTATATCCGTGAAACATAAGCTCAATAGGGGCGCCCTTAGCACATTCATAATATTTACCGCTGAGTTTAAGCCCGTCAAAAGAAGTTATATAAAACTGCTCATAGGGCATATTTTTAACCTCTTCCGCCCAACCGCGCATAGTGTCACTGTGGGGCTCGTATATTTTACCAACTGGCAAAGTAAAGCCCGTTATCTGATTTTTACGGTTAACAAAAAATGCCATACGAAAGCAGATATACGAAATTGTAAGAATAATGGCGGCAACAAAACAAATACCGCTTATAATCCAGAATAAAATCATGAAAACATCTCCGCAAATTTACTGATATTATTGTATCACTAAATCCATAAAAATACCAATAAATATTTTAAAAATATTGCTATACTTGTTTTTTTGTGTTAAAATCAATATAAAGGAGATGTTTTTATGACAAAAAAAGTTAAAACCATCGTTATTATTGTTGCTGTAATTGCTTTTGTAGCCCTTGTAGTTTTCAACTCCTTCACTATTGTTGACGCAGGTCATACCGGCGTTGTGGTAACGCTCGGTAAGGTTAATGAAGGCGTTTTGCAAGAGGGCATACATATTAAGGCACCCTTTGTGCAGCAGGTGGTTAAAATAGATAACCGAATAGTTAAACTTGAGGTTGATACAGAGGCTTTTTCTAAAGACCTTCAGACCGTAGAAACTACTCTCGCAATCAACTACCGCGTTGATACATCTAAGTCATACAGTATATATAAAAATATCGGCGCTAATTACGAAGAAGTATTGGTAGTTCCCGCTGTAAATGAGGTTTTAAAGGCCATTACCGCTCAATACACAGCGGAAGAAAGTGTTACTAACCGCTCCCTTATTTCCGATGGTCTTATTTCAGGCCTTAATGAAAAACTTAATAACATAGGGCTTTACATAACCGATGTTAATATTATAAACTTTGATTTTTCCGAGGCATTTATTACCGCTATCGAGGAAAAACAGGTAGCTCAACAGCAACTTTTAAAGGCGGAAACAGAGAAACAAACCGCCATTACTAATGCTGAAGCTGAGGCGGAAACCACCAGAATCAAAGCTGAGGCAGAGGCGGATGCCAACAATAAAATAAGGGCTTCTCTTGATGATAATGTTATCCGTTCAAAGTTCTATGATAAATGGGATGGAAAATTACCCGAGGCAATGGGAAGCGATTCAATTATAACTAATTTACCGTAAAAAATAAGGGCTTGAGGTTAAACCTCAAGCCCTTTAAATTTTACAGTAGATATCCCGTTACAATGCCTAAAACAGCCGAAATGCAGATAATGAGTATTGGATGCACCTTTTTAAAAGATAAAACAAGAGAAATTGCTAAAATAGCCAGGGATATATATAGTGAAATATCCTTAAAAATCTCGAGGGTGAAACCCAGTGGAATAAATACCGTCATAGCCATTCCCAAAAATGCCGAACCGATTAGTCCTACAACAGCGGGTTTAAGTCCCGTCATACAACCCTTAACTATCCTATTTTCTTTGAATTTATCATAGCATTTTGCCACAATCAAAATAACGATAAAAGAGGGAAGTACCACGCCGAGAGTAGCGCAAAAGGCGCCGAGAACGCTACCGAAAAATTGACCGAGAGCGGTATTGCCGCCCATAACAGAGCCGATATATGTGGAAATGTTTATGGCGAAGGGACCCGGGGTGCTTTCGCTTACGGCGATAAAATCAATAATATCCTGCTCCGCCATCCATTTGTTATTCAAAACCTCGGACTGAATAAAGGGAAGCATAGCGTAGCCGCCGCCGAAGGTGAATAGTCCTATTTTAAAAAATGTTAAAAAGAGCTTTAAAAATATCATTTTTTCGCCCTCCTTTCAGCAATAAAGGAGGTGATAAGGCCGAATATGGCACAACCGATAATAACATAAAGAACGCTTATATCGGTAAAGGCGGCAACAATAAATGAAGCGGCCATAACGATATATGATACGGCGCCTTTGGGCGCTTTTTTATACATATTCCAAAGCGCTTTTATTATCAGTGCTAAAACACCCGCTCTAATACCCTGAAAAGCATACTGCACTGCTACGATATCTTTAAATTCCTTAAGCACAAATGATATTACAAGGATAATGGTAAAGGAAGGCAAAACCATACCGAGAGTGCCGAAAAAGGCGCCCCAGAAGCCCGCAACGCGATAGCCCACAAAGGTGGAGGAGTTTATGGCTATAGGACCGGGTGTGGATTCTGCAATAGCGATAATTTCCAAAATATCATCATCGGTAATCCATTTTTTGTTTTCTACGGTTTCCTTTTGAATGAGGGGAATCATAGCGTAACCGCCGCCAAAGGTGAAGGCGCCTATGCGGAAGAACACTAAAAACACCTCTAGAAGTTGTTTTAATTTTTTCATATTGACCTCGGATATTGAAAAATATTTAAAATTAGGTTATAATATCTGTAGAATTTAAAACAAAGGAGATTTAATATGTCTGTTATAAAATTAAGCAAACAGAATTTTGATGAAATAATCGGCGGAGAGAAAAAGGTTCTTATAGATTTTTATGCCGATTGGTGCGGCCCCTGCAGAATGGTCTCTCCCATTATAGATGAAATTGCCGAAGAAAATCCCGAAATTCAGGTTTGCAAGGTAAATGTAGATGAAAATCCCGATTTGGCAGGACAATTTGGTGTTATGAGCATACCAACACTCGTTGTTATGGAAAAGGGCGAGATAAAGGCCAAATCTATGGGCGCTAAACCCAAAGCCCAGATACTCTCAATGCTCGATTAGTATTATACATTTATTTCCTAAAAGTGTCAACAGGAGTTAGAGAATGGAACGAATTTACGATATGATTATTATCGGTGGCGGTCCCGCGGGATATACGGCGGCTTTATATGCCGCAAGGGCGGGGCTTGATACCCTTATAATTGAGCGAATGTCGGTGGGCGGCCAGATGGCGCTTACAGGGGATATAGATAATTATCCCGGTTTCCCTGAAGGCATAGACGGTTTCACTCTCGGTATGAATATGCAGGCATCTGCGGAAAAATTCGGTGCTCAGACCTACTATGGAGAAGTCCTTGAAACCGAACTTTCAGGCAAAATAAAAGAGGTTGTCACCGATAGCGGAAAATTGCTTTCAAAAACGGTTGTTATCGCCACGGGTGCGGACCCAAGGCGGCTTGGTATCGCCCGAGAGGACGAGCTTACTGGTATGGGTGTGCACTACTGCGCCCATTGTGACGGAAGATTTTATAAAGATAAAACTGTTGCGGTTATTGGCGGCGGAAATTCTGCTGTAAGTGACGCTTTGTATCTTTCCCGTCTTGCTAAAAAGGTTTATCTTGTTCACCGCCGCGATACTTTAAAGGCCACAAAAATATACCACGAACCCTTAATGAAGGCCGAAAATGTTGAGTTTATGTGGGATAGCATAGTGTCCGAACTTGTTTTTGAGGATAGTTTTAAAGGGCTAAAAATCAAGAATTTAAAGACCGATAAAGTAATTGATTTGGACTGCGACGGTGTGTTTATAAGCATCGGCAGAAAACCCGCTACCGAGTTTTTAAAGGGACAAATCTCTATTGATGAGAGCGGATATATCAAGGCCGATGAAACCACCAAAACGGCAATAGAAGGCGTATATGCAGTGGGGGATGTTCGAACAAAGCCCTTCCGTCAGGTCGTAACCGCCGTAGGTGACGGCGCTACGGCAGTCCATTTCGCAGAAGAATATTTGGCTAACTTATAAAGGAGAATAATATGGCAGAAAGAATTAAAGCCCCCGATTTCACACTTAAAGATAAGAATAATAATGATATATCTCTCTCGGATTTTCGCGGTAAAAAGGTTGTTTTATATTTTTATCCGAAGGATAATACACCAGGCTGCACCCGTCAGGCCTGCGCTTTCGGCGCGCATTACGCCGAATTTGAGAAAAAAGGCGCAGTTGTTATCGGTATCAGTAAGGATAGCGTGGCTTCCCACGCCAAATTTGCCGAAAAGCATAATCTGCCTTTTATTTTGCTATCCGACCCCGACCTTGAAGCCGTAAAGGCATACGGAGTTTGGCAGGAAAAGAAGATGTGCGGCAAGGTTTCTATGGGTGTTGTCCGCACCACTTTTATCATCGACGAAGAAGGTTTCATAGAGAAAAAGATGGAAAAGGTTAAACCCGATACCAACGCCGAGGAAATTTTAGCAGAGTTATAATTAAAACGATATTGACCTAACGGTCAAACTATGTTTGCGGTTTTACCGCGAAACGATGCCGTGTTCCGTGAACACAAACACAAAAAGAGAAGGACTGCATTTGCAGTCCTTCTCTTTTTGGTGCGGGTGACGGGGTGCGGGTGTCCAGTGGACACCTCTGTGCAGAGCACAGAAGCACCGACCGAGGCGGCAGCCGAGACCTTGAACCTCCGGCTATCAAACAGTCCACTGGACTGTTCTCCCAAACTCTTTGCTCGTTTTACTCGCAGAGTTTGGAGGTCGTTTCAAGTCCTGCCCAATAAAAATTAAGAGGCAGCAACCTGAAGGTCACTCCCTCTTAATTTGGTGCGGGTGACAGGACTTGAACCTGCACATCGGTGACACTAGCTCCTAAGGCTAGCGCGTCTGCCATTTCGCCACATCCGCTTTTAATTATTAAATTTACAACCAGTAATACAAGGTCTTTTTTTGTGGTGCGCCTTCGGGGACTCGAACCCCGGACCCACTGATTAAGAGTCAGTTGCTCTACCAGCTGAGCTAGAGGTGCAGATCCGTTGTGCTCTATGAACTTATGTCCATAGAAAATCGAATAAAAGGAGTAAATGGTTAAGCGAAACTCAAA
>JAZNWP010000055.1:0-2062 GCA_045593385.1 Acutalibacteraceae bacterium | reverse complement strand
CCCCCTAAACATGTTAGCCATTTTTTATTTTTTAAATGTCACCCTATAGACGGAGGTTTTTAGAGAAAACCGCCGTCTATAGGTTTCAGTTTTTAACCTTTTTAATTTATTTTTTAAATGTCAATTATAGACGGCGGTTTTTAAAGACAACCGCCGTCTATAGTTTTCAGTTTTTAACCTTTTATTTTTTATTTTTTTTAAATGACAAACTATAGACGGGGGTTTTTAAAGAAAACCGCCGTCTATAAGTTTAAGATTTTAGCCTTTTTTTATTTTTTTTAATCTCACCTTATAGACGGCGGTTTTTAAAGACAACCGCCGTCTATAAGTCTTAGTTATTTCAAATTCGCTAACACTGAAACCACATATGCGCAAACTGAACACTACTCCGCGGCCGCCACTCTCATTTTCGCAAACCCTTTTCCCTCTCAATCTGCACGTTCGTCCCTTACTCCCTCACCCTGCACGTTCCTTACTCCCAGCACCGTCGTCCCTTACTCCCTCACCCTGCACGTTCTCGTCACTCTCCCTCTCTCTCTTGTTGTCCCTCTCTCTCGTTCTCCCCAACTGTGTCGTCGTGGAGGAGAAGCATCTATCTTCTAACGAACGAAAGGTAAGTCTCTTTCTCTCTCGTTCTCTCCTTCCTCTCGTCTTTCACTCTCTCCTTCTCTCACTGTGAAATCTAACTGATGTTAGTCTCTCTCTCTCTCAACACGTTTTTTATTTTTCAAGTGTCAAAGGTGGTCTGTAATTTGCTGTTGGCAAAGCATACGGTCAGGATCAACAGTAACATTCCCTTGACGGTTTCTGCAACAGATACAGAGTTACGCAGGTGCATTTTTCTTCCACTAAAATGTCCTTCCTGTAAAACTCTTTGTTTACTGCACTATGTCTCTTTGTTTACTCAATATTGCTTGCATTTACTGAATATTGAAATTTCCAAGTTGCATGCACAAGAAAGTGAACCATAGGAGTTTATTGACTACCTTTGTATGCATAGATAACTACATTAAATATGACATGGATAGTTATAGAGAGCATAGGTAGGTAGTTGCATTAGGATTTAATTAACTTTTGAAAAACTAAAAGTTGCAGTAACTTTTCAATAAGGGTATATTTGGGAAAAAAATATTAATTAGACTTTGAATTCTTAAAACTTCAAATGTTTTGGAAAAAAATTCAAGTGCTAAATAGTAGCTATCTGTTTGTAAATTAATTTTTAGAGACTGTATGTAGTCTTTAGATTTAATTGTATCTTTCTGGTTTTTATATATATTTAGTTTAGTTTAGGTAGTTTTTTCTTGAGATTTAGTTTACTTTCAGAGACTGTTTGTGTTTTGTTAGTTTAGTTTTGATCATGTAAAACTTTTACTGTGAAAGTATCCGAGTTTCTCTCTTGTTTTGAGGCCACTTCTCATGGCTTAAAAGTTTTATTTTTAGGCTTAGAATTATAGATTCTATTTCTAGGTCTTTGAGATTTCCGATCGATTCTGTTAAGTTTATGAACTTTCGATATCAACCTTAGTTTCCCGTTTGAGATTCAATACATTGATTGCGTGTGTATCGGAGGAAGATACCGCTCATTGTAATGAATCTTGAATTGTCCAAGTAGGACAGTTTGAGAAGAAAGTTGTTCTTTTGTTTAATTAATGGTTATTAGTCTGTGAATCTTTATAATCTTTATACCTGAGGAATTTATTCGGTTGTTGCATCTCCATTTGTCTCTGTGTACATGCTTGATCCCGGTGGACTTCACCGTGTTTAGGTTGTGTACTTGGAGACCAATGGAAAATGCTGCCGAAATTTCATTAGGTATAAAGATTTAAGATTTGAGGACTTGTAACCATTAATGAAACAATAGAGCAACTTTCTTCTTGAATGGGATAGGTTCATACCAAATGGAACTTCATTATTAATGAGGCGTATGTTGTTTATTATATCAGAACTGAATTATGGATCGTAGTTGGATGGAAGCCCATCGGTTTTCGGCTGAGTACAAAGGTGGAGTGGATGAATTTTTAAAGTTTTGTGAGGAAAAGAAGGATGATATTCCTAATAAGAC
>JAZNWP010000054.1:0-5219 GCA_045593385.1 Acutalibacteraceae bacterium | reverse complement strand
CATTTTTACTGATATTGTCAGCGATATATTTGGTGTATTCAAATCCTGCCAACTTGGTAACAAAGGCGATATCATTAATAGTAGTCCAACACCAGTTTTCCGGTATTTCAAAGGGTACATTCTCATAATGTGACTTATCGGATGTGATTGTGTGTCGAAAGACAGATATAGTCAAATTATATCTAATTATAAAAGTAACCCTTGGCGGACAGTTTGTCGCCAAGGGCCGTGATCTACTCTATATTCTCGATAAATAGAACTTTAAAATATCAATCTTGGAAGGATAAACTACACTACAAATTATGTACAGGCCACAGCTCCTCAATTCTTGTGTAATTGTCCATCAATAGGAATTTATCTCGACCAATTGCATCTTTTAAATCTTGTGGAAACATTGCCATTGATTTATAGTCTTTCAATATAACGAATTCAATGTCTGTATAATCAAAAGTTAAATCATGAGCAACACGCCACTCTCTTTCATGGGAGTAGTCACACAGCTTAAAATCTTTATTTTGTTGTTGTTTTTTTGTTACATATGAAGGCCAAAATGGTGTTGTAAATGTTTTTATAAAACTATTCCACTCTTGCTTGTCAAAATGATCTGCGCGAACATAGTATACTGGAGCACCTCCTGCGGCAAAAATAAACTTCTTGCTAAATCCTATACCAAATGGAGAATACTGTTTTGTATGTTCAATTAGGCTCGTCCATGGGCACTCCGTCAAGCATACAGCTTTACAATCATTAGTCCATGGTAAGATAGATGCCCGTATTGTCTTCTCTCTCAAAATATTTTCCAAACGTTTAATTGGTGGCGTATACATGAATTCATTTGTTGGATTCTCTTTGTTATTACGCCCTTTTGGGAATTTGTGAGAAGTAAAATGGGCTAAATAAATAGAAATATCAGGTCTACTCATAACGTAATTTTATTTTGGTTTACGCAAAGTTAATAATAAAAACCTTTCGTTGTTACAATAAAATGCAAAAACGAAAGGTTTTGCCATGACTGATGTTCAGTTTATTCTAAAATATCACCAAAAATGCAGTCGTCATTGTCATTTATTGGAAGATCTCGTCCTTGGGTATCCTTTTATTGTCTTGCGTTGTTCAATGAGATAGAAGATAAAATGAATGAGAAGGCCATCGTCTACTCCGCTTTGTCGATTCGTTCCGTGCCGACACGCATCCCTGCACCACAGAAAGCCCCGTTCTACCTCTCGGAGTTGATGGCAGAGTCGCTGTCGCTCATTCCGCACGAGGGTATTGAGGTTGAGGTGAGCATCGAGCCCGAAGATACGATGCTCTATGCCGACCGTGCGCTGACGTCGCAGGTGATGGTCAATCTCCTGGAAAATGCCACCGAGGCACTCTTAGCGCAAACGTGCGAGCGCAAGATAACCATCCGCTCAACGATTGATGCAGAGGAGCGCATCCAAATCGAGATAACCAACAACGAAAAGGCAATCCCTCAGGAGGTGGCCGAAAATATCTTCACTCCATTCTTCACGACCAAAACCGACGGTTCGGGCATCGGCCCTGCCGTCTCTCGCCAAATCATCCGCCTCCACGGCGGCTCTCTCCGCCTAAAACACAATGAGGAAGGTAGGGTGGCATTTGCTGTGGTGCTAGAGTAATAATATTTTATTCTTTTCAAGTAGTTAAGTGTTATCGAATCCGCAACAATCTACATACTACGAAAAGAATAAAATTGTCTAATAGTGATTATCGTTGCGAAATTTTTCATATCTTTATGACAAATTAATAAAATCAATGGCCTATGAATTCAAAATTTCTTTCTCAATTAAGTTCTGAGGAATATGCTGAACTAACAAAGGAGTTGCATACTATTTCAAAATGCAACTTGCTACATTTGCGGCAAGAGCATTGATTTGGATCTTCATAAAACAAATATAGACCATATTATACCTCTAGCAAATAAGGGTAAAGATGATAAAAATAACTTTGCTCTTAGTCATGAGTCATGCAATAAGTCAAAACAAGATGCAAACCTAACCATTGCTCGCTCATTGTATAAACTTAAGTTTATTCAAGATGATGTACAAAAACGGGAAAATCGTTTAGCCTCTCTTAAAGATTTGCTTAGTCAAGAAGGTGGGGCTAAATATGTGTTTAAGTATAAGATTGATGGAGATATTATTAAATACTCATTTGATGACTTAGGCGATGTGAATGTTTATGAGGCAAAAATCTTTATCGATTCTTTATCGAAAGAAAAGAGTTGTTTTATAAATGTCCCCATAGAATACGTATATCATGATGAGGTTATAAATCCGAGAGGAATCAATAGTAGTATTAACCTTCTTGTCAAAGAGTTTTATAAAGGGAATCCTCAACTACATTTGACGCTTGCTCGTATAGATGATAATCATATTAAGGTATTTGATGGACAGCACAAAGCTGCAGCGCAGATATTATTAGGGTGCAGGACTATCTTAGTGAGATTATTTATCGATTCAGATATTAATCGATTAACGGAAACAAATGCTAATGCTGGAAGTAAGTTGAGGCAAATAGCATTTGATAAGTCTGTTATGCGACAACTTAATAACACACTTTATTTGGAGAGAGTTAAGAAGTATCAGCACGATCACTCTTTGAATGAAGATGATTATTCTTTCTCGGAGACGCAGTTGTGTGATTATTTTAGAGGTGAGAATATCAAAAAGTATATCATAGATGCTTTGAAGAGTTCAATAACCAATTCGCAAGATAATAAACTTAAAGATTTTATTGATTTTGAGGGAAAAGGAAAAACATTACCTATTTCGCATAGCACCTTTGACAAGACTATGCTTTCGAGATTCATTGATGCAAAGCGCATAATGAATACTCCTCTTAACTTTAAGACAGAAGATGGAAGAAATCCGCGAGAACTTGAGATAATACAAATCTCTAAATTGATGAGTATTATTGCAGAAACATTCTACATTGGCAGTTTTAATCCTGAAACAGGGGTTCACCGTATAGAACAAAGAATTGTAGATAAAAGAGATAGTGACATATCAGACAATCATCTTGCTGCTTATCGCATAAGCAAAGAGGAGATTGTATATGCTTGGATGCCATATTTAATAAATGTCATTAAAACATATTTTTTAACAACAGCAACGAAATATGAAGAAGGAAGTTTGTTTCAAACGGAATTTCCAGAACAATTGTGGAAGAATATACGAAAATTTTTACAATCACTTTTAACTCTCCCATTGTGGAAAGATCGTAGTATGGCAAGTTCTCATTTTTCAGGAAAGAAAACAGCAGATTTTTGGAAAACCATATTTGATACCGGCAAAACCCCAGATGGAGTTCCTGTTTTGTTAAGTCCATTAAATCATATTGAGATGATAAAGGATTCATCTAATGATTGATAATCTATAAGCGGTTAGCTTATAACCAACCATTTGATAAGCACTCAATACATTGAATCAGTTGGTTAGTACGACTAACCAACTGATTCTTTTTATAACCTTGTTATTCCCCCATAATTGCAGCCACTTTGTTCATCTCTTGGGCGAGAGATTCGTTCATAATGTGGGCGTAGTGGAGGGTCATTCGGGTATTGGTATAGCCGAGCATCTTCGACACATTCTCCAACTTTACATTGTTCGCCAGCGTGATTGTCGTGGCGAATGTATAGCGGGCGGTATGGAAAGCAAGTAGCAAAGCAAACGATTTCGGAATTGAATAAGGCAAACGTAAACGGTTGGGAAACAGCCAAAAGCGATTTTCTTGCACTATCTACTTAACGCAAGAAATAACGGTTATGAGCAGGTGTTCAGTTACCAAATCGTTAGCTTGGCTGTTACCGAAAGCCGATAGGTAACAAAATAATCTGCGATAGCATTACATTGCGTTGATTGTCACCATTTTGCATAGCAAAGAACGCTTATATATGGGCTAACTTTGCCACTAAAAATATATGCGTATGAAAGTAGAAAAATTCAAGGTGCTGCTATACCTCAAAAGGAGTGGATTAGACAAGTCGGGTAAGGCTCCCATTATGGGACGAATTACCGTAAACCGAACGATGGCGCAGTTCAGCAGCAAGCTGTCGTGTACTCCCGAATTATGAAGTCCTCGCGAAAGCCGACTAAATGGCAAAAGCAATGAGGGTAATTTAGTGGCTAATGACGAAGACCGAATAGCATTGGTACACGAAGTTAAGGAACTTGTCAGCAATGCCATAGGACTTAATTGCCGACACACTGACCGTAAACTTGAAGAGCAGACTAAGGTTCTCAATTCAAATTTCAGTGCCATTAGCGAGAGTGTAAGGGATGTAAAAGCAATTGTCAATAAATCGCAATCATCGGGCGATATACTAAATTCTTTGACCGAGATTAAGACCATTCAAGAGCAAAAATCCGATGAGGTCAAGACGCTTGTTCAGAAGCTGAAAACAACCATTGAGGAAGGTGTACACAATTCCAAACACCATTGAATTGGCTTTGAAACGCCATTTGTCTTTTGGACTATTGTGATAGAAACGATGCTGATTTGGGGGCTATTTACTTGGATAATAATATCAGAGAAACCTAACCAAGACCGCATTGATAACGATCTCAAATACCGCTACATCAAGATGAAAGGCGATGCTTCGGCTAAACAAAATAGCACATTCAGATAGTTATATTTATGATTTTTCAGGCTGCTATTTAGTTCTGTTTGCAGATTTTTACGTAATTTTGTACCGAAATGGAATGGTAATAGCAGATGGATTACAACTTTTTCATACTGACCGTCAATTCGTCCAGTATCATCATCCTGATGGTGCTGGCGATTATTTTGCTTACCGCTACCCGTTTTCGCGGAGAGAACGGATATGCGGCGGCTATCATTGTGCTACCCAACGTTCCTGTCTATCTTTATAATATGAGCCGTATGTTGGGATGGCACGATTTTTCACTTTTTATGCTTCCTGTCTGCTTTTCGGCCAACACCCTGCTGATGCCCTTGCTTTGGCTCTTTGCCAAGAAGAATTTTGATCCGTCGTTCCGGCTAAGGCCACTTGACTTGCTCCATTTATTGCCGGGATTGGTCTGTCTGGTTCTATGTTTGTCCCTGTCACCCGAAGAGCAGCTTGCTTCCATCCAATACGAGACAACAGGCGAAGATTCTCTATTAGGCGATGTCAATACTTCTATCGTTTTCTTGCAGATGGTGGGTTACTTCACCGTCATCTTCCGATTCCTGCA
>JAZNWP010000053.1:0-2315 GCA_045593385.1 Acutalibacteraceae bacterium | reverse complement strand
CTTATTTGATGTGGTAAATCTAAATTTATCTTTTGAAGTATATGGAACTATAAATGCAAATGCAATGTTTGCAATAGCAAATAAAGCGAAACAATACGGATATCTATAGTTAGTTGTTTTACGTATTGATACTATTAAATGTGGTGTATTTATTTTTACTTGAGCATTTCCTATCGCTACAAATGGCAACTGGCTGTATTTAGTCGTAGAATTTATCCAATCAATAGTCCCTTTGAAATCTGGCAAGTATTGTTTATTGACAACACTGACAACGTATTTGCACAGACATTTATACACATTTTGTGGGATATATTTTAAGGGACTTGTGTTAAGTTGCAACTGCTCTTTAAAGAAGTCCTCAATATCTGTAGGTAGATCTTGATTTAATTGAATCTTTATTGTACCAACACTTGAATCACCTTTTGTTGATTCATCGAGAGATATTTTAAAATTTTCGCCTACAGTTGTTCTAACTCCATTTTTACCATGAATGGAATGAATAGTTAAAAGGAATGAAAGCATATTTGCTATGTCTGGTTCAATTGTTCTACTGAATCGTTCATTACAAATATCACATTCTTCCCGACAAATTAGACTTTTATTCCCCAATGATTCGCTAATCGCGTGAGAGGTGTTCTTAAAAGATACTATTGGTATTTGTTTCCCGCAGAATCTACAAACACGATTAGACTTGTTTGGCTCACCTATATAATGTCTTCGTTTTGTATTTCCACTAAAGTTTTGTGTATAATACAATGACGCTATCTCATATTTTGTCTTATCCAAATTGGAGTGGATGTCCGTTATTCCATTTAATTTGTCCACTTCTTGCCTTAAGTGATAAAGTACAATTGTATCATCAATTATATTAGGAACAACAAGAAATCTACTATCCTCTGGTATTCCATCAAATACAGATTTCATAGTTAAACACTCCTTATTTGTTTTGCTTAATTCATCAAATACACTCAGACGAGACTTAAACTCTTTACTTGCTATTTGAACAGTCAGAATTTCCCCATTATCATTAGATTCAAATAAGTTGGAAAAAAACTTATAGTCTGTGTATGTTGGTAAATTAATATTTAACACCTGATCCAGTAATGATACTATTGTAATAATCATAAAATATAGTAATTTATTAGCAAAGGTAGTATTTTAATCCTTGATGGTTAAAATATTACGGAATAATCATTACCTTTGTATAGTAACAATTAGTATATGGATAGAAAAGAATTTGCAGAAATATTAAACTCTATAAAAATATCCGAAGGTTGTGATGATAAAATATTACAACAAGAGATATTGCCAATATCTCATGCCATACTCCAGATGATGCCTAATAGATTATTTCGCTATAGAAGTTGTTCTGATGCAAGTGTTGAGGCTTTTGTAAATGACAAAGTATATGCAGTAACAGCAGATTTGTTTAATGACCCTTATGATACCTTATTAAGATTCGATAAGGATGCTATTAAACAAATGTTTGAGTCTTTATTGTCAAAAGATGTTTTTAATGGGTTTAGGGCAGCTCTTTTGCAAGGAATAATTTTCCCGATATAGTAAAACAAAATTTTAGTAAGGAATACATTGCGCAGACGAGAGAATACATTTTATCCTTAGCAAAAGAAGAAGATATTGAAACCCTTATTCTAAGCCGGAGAAAAGAAATTAATAATATAGTAGATCTTTTATTTCCGCTACTTGTTAATTATGTTAATAAACGAACCTCAACAATTTCTTGTTTTTCCGAAACAATAGAATCGGTAACGATGTGGAGCCATTATGCAAATTATCATAAGGGGTTTGCATTAGAGTACAATTTAAGGGACACCTTGTTAAACAGCATTCCCAACGTTGGTATATTCCCTGTTATTTACGACAATAAAAGATATGATGGAACACTATATGTAATGTGGGAGTTTCTTAAGTTTATGGGATTTAATACATCCAATCCAGATATACTATCTCACATTAAATGTGTGCTGTATAAGTCTTGTCAATGGGAATATGAGAAGGAGTGGAGATTGATAGATAGTACAATAAGGGGAAATATCATATTAGAGAACAACACATGTGTAACATTGAAACCTACTGCAATTTATTATGGAACAAATATGTCGTTAGATGATAAGAGGAAACTTCATGAGATTGCCCTGAACAAAGGTATCAAGGAATATGATATGTATATAGATTTCGCTTCTGAGAAATATGAAATGTTGTATCGTATATTTTCATAAACATAAACTATTCAACTCCATATTCAAAGCCAATATGAAGCACCACAAAGTGGCTATCTATCAAGACTTTATAGA
>JAZNWP010000052.1:0-4107 GCA_045593385.1 Acutalibacteraceae bacterium | reverse complement strand
TTAAGAGCGATGCCTTTTACACCGCAGGTTACACGACTTGTAGCAGAAATATTTCTACTATCAAATTTAATTACAAAACCTTTTCGTGTTGCAATATAAACATTTTCTTCTTTAATCAAGAATACAGAAGCAAGGCTATCCCCTTCTTTAAGTTTAATAGCTTGGATACCTGTCTTTCTTTTGGTATTGATATATTCTTCAAGTAAAGTCTTTTTAACCATACCATTTTTAGTTACAAACATAACATATTTGGCGTCTGTGTCTTTATAAATTGAATAAATGATAGTAGGTTCTTCATCTTCCTTCATTTCAATCAAAGACTTAATCGGTACGCCAGTAGAAGCATTAGTACCAGCAGGAATAACATCTACAATCAAACGATACATATTACCTTGATTACTAAATACCATAAGTGAATCAACTGTATTGGTACGAATCATGGTAGAAGTAATATCATTTTGAGTCTTTACACCTTTAGATGCACGTTTTTGTGCTTTAAAAGCAGTAGTGGGAATACGTTTGATAAGTCCACTCTCGCTCATAATAACTACACACTTCTCAGGTTCAATTAAAATTTCTTCTTTTTTCTCTTTGGTAATTTCAATATGAGTAACTTCTGTATGACGAGGATAGCCAAATTCTTTAACAAAAGAAGTAAGTCTATTTAAAAATTCTGTGTTTTGTTTTTCTTGAGACCCAAGAAATTCAATACATTTTTTTACTGTATCTTCTAAATCAAGTTTATCTTTGTTAAGACCTACACCTTCAAGTTTTGCTAACCTACCGAGCTTCATATCTACGATTGCTTTGGCTTGGCGTTCAGTAAAACCATAGATAGATTTTAAATTGTTTCTTGCGGCATCTGTGCTTTCAGATTTCTTAATAGTTTGAATGATATTATCAATATCTTCCAAGGCTTTTAAAAGACCTTCTACTATTTCGAGTTTATCTTTTGCTTTATTTAAATCAAAATTATATTCCCTTTGAATACAATTAAGATTATGCTCTACATAAAATTTAATATATTGTTTAAGATTAAGGAGTTGAGGAACTTTACTTACAAGGGCATACTGATTAGGACTATAAGTTTTTTGTAAATCAGTTAAAGCATATAGTTTATTTAATACAGAGCCAGGACTATTTTCACATTCTATCTCAATAAGAATACTTTTTTTATCACTCTTATTATAAACATCTTTAATACCTGTAATTTCGTCTTTAACTACAAGTTCTTTAATAGAGTCAATAAAAGGCTCTGCGTAAACTTGATAAGGAAGTTCAGTAATAAGAATACTATTATCTTTAATTTCTACTTTACCTCTTAGGATAACCTTTCCTTTACCTGTTTCATAAATAGTTTTAATATCATTTTTATTAATAATGATACCGCCAGAAGGAAAGTCGGGGTAGATATTATCACAAGACACCTTACCAGTATCAATATATTCTTTTACTTTTTCCGCAAATTCATTAAGATTGCCTGGGCACCACACATTTGCAATTGTAACACCAATTCCTTGAGAGCCATTTACAAAAAGCCTTGGAAAAATAGCAGGAAATAGTTCAGGCCATTCTTCATCTTCTGAAAAATTAGGAATCATATTAACTGTATCTTTTTTAATGGTTGCAAAAAATCCTTTTTCAGAAGCTTTAGAAAGTCTTGCTTCAGTGTATCGCTGACTTGCACATTCTGGTCCGCCAATTTGTGAACCATTTGCGCCATGCCAATCTACTTCAGGTATATTATTAAGCCAAGGTTGGCTCATACGAGCAAAGGTTTCATAAATTGCAGTATCACCATGTGGCCACCATGAGCCAATAACGCCGCCCGATACCTTAGCAGACTTTACATGGGGTTTATTAGAAGTATAACCTTTTATAAAAAATTCCCACAAGCATGCTCTTTGTCCCGGTTTAAGTCCGTCTCTGGCATCGGGAAAAGCTCTTTGACTATTTGCTTCATATGAAAAGTCAATAAAATTTTTGTGTATCTCTTTATCAATGTTAATTGCCATATTAAATTTCTGCCTCCTCTCCATATTTCAGCAAATATTCACGTCTTGGCGGAACGCTAGTTCCCATTAAAATTTCTAATAATCTGTCAGTTTTTTCGGCATCTTCTACTTCTAATTGTTGAACATTTCTTGTCTTTGGGTCTAGCAAACAATATTCTAATTCATCAGCACCTTGTTCACCCAAACCTTTACATCTATTGATTAAAAACTTCTCTCCAATATGAGTAGATTTATATTCTTCAAGTGCTTTTGCATCTCGCAAATAAACATATTCATTCTTCTTAGTTGTAATTCTAAACAAAGGGGGAATTGCTACACAAATATGTCCATTTAAAAAGAGCTCAGGACATAACCACCAAAAACAAGTAATAAGCAAATTCTTAATCGCTTCTCCGTCCGGGTCGGCGTCCGCCGCAAAAATAATACGATTGTATCTTAACTTTGAGGGATTATAAATTAGTTTGCCCGTAACTTTATTAACATCCAGTCCAAGAGCCTTGACAATATTGCTTACCTCTTGGTTTCCATAAATTTTATCTACAGTTTGCTTGCGGCAGGAGATAATTTTACCTCGAATAGGAAAGATTGCTTGCGTTTCGCCATTACGAGCGGCAATCAAGCCATTTGCGGCGGAATCGCCTTCTGTCACGAATAATTCACATAAATTGCGATTCTTTGACCAAGCATCTACAAGCTTAGTAGGAAGATTAATGAATTTGCTTTTACCTTTGGTTTCTGAGCCTTCACGCACTTTATCTCTTGCTTTTTTTGCAGCATCTCTTGCCTTACGAGCAGAAAGAGCTTTATCAAAAATTTTCTTTAAGTCTTTTTCACGATATAATAAAAGTTCTTCAAGCGCTGTAGCGGTAAGTCTTTGTACATAAGTTCTACCTTCAGAAGAACTAAGTTCCTCTTTATTCTGTCCCTTAAATACAGGGTCAATCATTTTAAAATTAAGAATAAGAATTTGGCCTTCCTCTAAATCGGCTCCGGTTAAATTATTATCTTTTTCTTTTAACCAGCCTTTACTTTTAGCATATTTATTTAAAGTACTAGTCCAGGCTGACTTAAAGCCAGTAAGATGCGTTCCTTTTTCTTGAGGGATATTATTTGTATATAATTTTACAGAAGAAGAAAAAGAATTGTTGTATCCAACTACTGCTTCTACTTGAAAATTTCCTTCTTGTTCATTTAAATAAAAGGGTTCACATAAAAATCCATCTGTTTTATTTAGATAATTAATATAATCATATAAACCTTTTGTAGAAAGATAAATTTTTTCTTCTTTAGTATTTTTATTTCTATATACAAAAGACAAGCCTTTACACAAAAAACTAAATTCTTGAATCATAGCTTTAAGAGCATTTTCATCAAATTCAATAGTTTCAAAAATTTCAGCATCAGGATAAAATTCTACAGACACTCCTGTATCATCTGTTTTTTCAGTAGAATATTTTACAAATTGTCCCTTTGAAAATTCTACTATTTCACGAAGCCCTTCTCTTGCAGTACTTACTATCATCTTTGTAGAAAGAGCATTAACTGCTTTTCCTCCAGTACCATGCTCACCACCAGAAGTATTATATCCTGATTCTCCGGTAGCATTATTAAATTTACCGCCGGTATTGGCGATGCCAAAACAAGCTTGAAGTACACTACATCCAGAAGGATGTTTTCCGTGGGGAATACCACGGCCATTATCTATAACTCTAACACCATTATGGCCCAAAAGCTCAATAGTAATTTGAGTTCCTGCACCATTTAGATATTCGTCAATTGAGTTTGAAATAATTTCTTTAAGGCAATGATGTAAGCCCTTAATATCTTTTGAGCCTACATACATGCCTGGATATCTTCGTATGTGTTCAAAATAATCTAAACTTTCAATACTGCTTGCTTGATAATTAGACATTTTATACTATCCTTTCTATTTTATTATGTAAATCAAAGTTTTGTATATAGTATTTCGAGCCAACGGCTCGAAATACTTAATATTATTTATCTTTGATGCGAAGCTTCAAAGATAAATAAATAATATAATAATTCTCCACCTCTTATAAATTAATTGTAACAAAAATTTTTTATTTTGTCA
>JAZNWP010000051.1:0-10631 GCA_045593385.1 Acutalibacteraceae bacterium | reverse complement strand
ATTTTATATGGAGACGTATCGAAGTGGTCATAACGGGGCTGACTCGAAATCAGTTAGGGAGCAATCCCCCGCGAGTTCGAATCTCGCCGTCTCCGCCAAGGACTCCTTGAAGGTTTTATCCTTCAAGGAGTTTTCTCTTTTATCCCAACGCAGAACCTATCGCCATCGCACTTGCTTTCTTGCTCTCGCTATCAATGTGGCTGTAAATGTTGGCGGTCGTGAATATCAATTATCCGCACATGTTGAATCTTCTAAGCATTTTCTAACGGGTAGCGGTTGCTTATCAATCAGTTTGTAGTAGATATGGATCTCTCGCGGCTCCTTGCTGTATTTCCCCGGGCACTCGTCAACGGTAACAAACTCAATAAGCTCCATACACATCTCACGAGTGAGCTCGGGCACATCCAAGTAAGTTTTCAGCCTACGTATAAACTCGTCCACATCTGCCGTAGTTTTCTCCATTTCGGAAAGTTTTGATTCAAGCGCGGCGATCTCTGTTACAAGCTCGGTCTTTTCATCCTGATACTTTTTCAGCAGTTCAATACAGACATCTTCGGGTATCCGTCCCATTACCTTATCCTCATATACTGAGGATAACAGTTTACCGAGTTCTTCAAGCCTTGCCTTACCATTCCGTAATTGCTTACGGCTTTCGGTTTCTTCTTTCTTGGCAAGTTTATCCCGTTGCCTCAGGAAATCGGCTCGTGCCTTCTTTTCGTCAATAGAAACAAGGTCAATCTTCGACCGAATATCCTGTAGGACAATTTGATTCAGAATTTTAATCTGAATATAGTGGCTCGAACAAGCCCGTGAACCAAATTTCTCGTAAGCACCGCAGGAATAGTTCTCTCGGTAGTAAATGCGTGGTCCTTTGCGGCTATGCCGAGTGTTATTGTACTTCATATACATCTTGTTACCGCAATCCGCACAGTACACTAGCCCCGATAACGGATGTACGTACCCCGTATTTGTCTTCTTGCCTTGACTGACCGAGGCTTCCATCTCTCTGCATTTATCCCATAATTCCTGACTGACGATAGCCTCGTGAGTGTTGTAAGTGATTATCATATCCTCCGGATCGCGTTTTACGGTTTTCTTGTTCTTATACGAAACGGTTGTTGTCCGCATTTGAACGAGATGACCTAAGTAAATAGGATTGTTGAGAATCTGCTTGACGGTAGCACAAGACCAAAGATGATGAGAACGGCGTGTGTTAGGAATGCCGAACTTTTCTTCCTTGTAGTCGGACGGAATCGGGATATGCTCGTCATTAAAGGTTTGTGCAATCTTGTTAGGACTAATACCGCTTGCCCGCATTTCAAACATTCTACGGACATTACTTGCCGCTGGTTCATCAATCACAGGAAGCTTCTTTTCATCCGTTCCTTTTACATAACCGTACGGTGCTTGACATACCCTATATTTTCCTGCCTTTGCACCCGCCTCAATAACTCTTTTAATCTTACGGCTTGTGTTAGCCGCCTGCCATTCGTTAAAAATGTTTTTTAGCGGTGTAGTATCCAAGTCATCATCCTTTTGAATAGCCGAGTCTACGTTATCAGTTACGGCAATAAATCGGATATTAAACTCCGGGAAAATATACTCCGTATACTGTCCAACTTGTAGGTAGTCTCTGCCGAAACGGCTTAGATCCTTTACAATGATCGTATCAATTCTTCCGCATTGTGCATCCTCAATCAATCGCTTTAAACCCGGACGGTTAAAGTTAGTTCCGGAATAACCGTCATCGATATATTCATCCACTATCTCGAAGCCGTTTTCCCTTGCATATCTTTCAAGTATCAGCTTTTGATTGCCGATAGAAAGTGACTCACCAATACGTTCGTCATCCTTTGAGAGTCTGTAATAAAGACCTGCTTTTTTATTAAATTGTAGCTTTGACATTTTTATTTTTTTACTCCTTTTCCGTCAAAGCAGCTTGATTGTATGTACTTATATTATACCATATTCAGCCTATACAATCAAGCCGAATTGACATTAAAACGGCATTATGCCGAGTGTATTTTCATGTCCTCGTAAGCCTTGCTTAAAGCAATATTTCTTACAACTTTATTGATATCCTTGTCGCCTGCATAATGGCTGACGACAGTATAGGATATCCCATTTATCTGAATCACCTGATTCGATACAGGTGCCGCTTTATATTTTTCTTTCAACTCAGTAAGAGAAGTCTTTTTCAATAGGCATTACCTCCTTGTTTTATTTACCTCCATTTCCGCCGGAGGTAGGCTTCGAAACATATAACATATAAATTCTCCTAACTGTCAGGCATCGTGGAGAGACGGTGCCTGACCATACTTCCCATTACAAATGAAAATCAAAGATTTTCGTATATAAATTAAATAGCTCCTTCATCTATATAGATTTCTTCGTTGTGTTATTTCTTCGCCTTTTTAGGTGCTCTCGACAGGTAGGTGTTTGTAATATCCGGTCTGTGATGACCAAGCGTTTCACTGGTCTTATACTTAGCACGCTTTACGCCTGCATCTAAATTGCGCTGATGCTCGTTCTGTGCATAATAATAACGAAGTCCGTGCCATGTGAGTGTTGTTGAACGGGGCTTGTCCCCGGGCTTTACAAATTCGGTTCTGTTGGCAACGGTAAATTTATCTCTGTGTGCAGTCAGCCAGTTTTCGAGCGACTTCATTTCTTTTCTTACACCGTGTTTGCCCGGTGGACTTATTAAATACTCTACAGGCTGAATCTTATTTTTCTTTGCAAAGTTATACAGTTCTTCAATGAGTGCTTTTTGCTCTGCGGTTTTAATTGGTACTGCACGTACCTGACCGCCTTTACCTTGTACGGTAATTTCACCGTAACGCATAGCTTTTATAATGTGTTCTAAGCGGACACGACATAATTCTTCAATCCTGAGTCCAAACTGTGAGCCAAGCTTAATAGCGTACTTGGCATCCATACGACCGCCAAGCTCTGCGCGTTCAATACCTTTGGATATTTCCTGTGGCAGCCAAGCAATATTAACTTTACCTGTCTGCCGCTTTTCAAGACCTAATTCGTTGTTATCAGGTAATCGGTTTTTACCACCCGCTTGCTCATAGAAAAAGCGGATACCCGATAGTCTTGCTTTTATGGTAGACGGGGATAAACCCTGCTCCTGCATTTTCTTAACATACCCTCGAATATGCTTACCGGACACATTTACAAACTTCTGTCCGTGCCATTCCTCAACGTAATACCTTGCGAACAGAGAAGTATGTCCGTAATAAGTATGCACTGTTTTAAAAGAGCGTATGTTAATTCTGTTTTTAACCGCATTGATCTGGTCCATCACATTATCAATAGCATCTCTTTTACCTTTTTCTGATTTCGCAGCCATAGTCGTTTCTCCTTTCTTTAGAATTTTTGGTTCACAAATTCGCTCTCCCAAATTTATGAGCCTATATCAAATTTTCGTACAGAAGAATATAGGGGGATTTCTCTGTACCAAAATATTGATTCAAGTGTTTTGTATGTTTTAGAATTTTATTGACGAAAATTTTTGCGCCCGTCATTTCGAAACGATAGTCATATATCATTTCAAAGCGACAATCATATTTTTTGAACCCTGTCATCTCAAACGGAAAATCATTGTTACTATCAAAATGAAAGGTCAGCACTTTTTGGAATAGTCCGGGCGTTAGGAATTGGAATTATTTTTAATTCAAATTCCTAACACTCGGAACACGCCGTAGGCGTGATTTCAAAACGAGAGTTATATATAATATTCAAATGATAAGATTTCAAAATGACAGTCATTTTTCATATCAAAATGTGAAGACCTGTTGTCAGGGCATAGTTCACCCATTGGTGTTTTGCAGTGGTTTAGTTTTGATTTTTTCCTTAAGTTTGTCAATAGGCTCATGACAACAGGTCTTGGGCTACGCCCGGTCATCAGTTTCTTTCTGCTCATTTAGGAGCAAAAAGAAACTGATGACCGCTCTCGAAAAGATAGTCATATTTTATCATCCCAAAACGAGTATCATATATCATCTCAAAGGGATAGTCATAATCATTTCAAAACTAATATCATATTAAATTGTTCCCATAAGGGTGAGTACAGCGGAACCCCGTACCCAATAAAACAAAAATTAAAAAATATGAGGTTCCTATGCGCATACCCTTGAAACAAGAGTGTCATAATAACCGCGCTATGCCGAAAAAACTCCCATTCATCAAATGGTCAATTATAATCAATCCCTCAACTACAGATTGCTCGGCAGGGCTTTTCATACGATTAAAAGCTACCTAAAACATTCGGTTCTAAGACTAAAAGCCGTCAACTTTCCGTATTTGCTGATACAAGCATTTTCTGCAATCGAAGCTGATGTCCGTCTCGTCTATGCAGGCTACGCACTTATTTTCGTTCACAGAGTGCCATAAGTGAAAACAGTTCTGTATATTGCACTTCGCTTCTTTCGCCCACTGTGCACTAGTGGTTTTGTCACACTGTTACCTCAGGTCTGCCGTGTGCGCAGGTTCGCAGTCGAACAATCCTCGTTTCGTAACGGCTCTGCTATCCGCACTTTTTAATTCACATTGCCTTTGTGAAGGGCTTTGTATATCACGGCTTTTCCTACTATCCTGTTTCGGACCACTGCGTGAGAGTGGGATCTGATTAATTACGGGTAATCATAAACCGAGCAACGTAATAGGTCGATTAGAAATTGTGTCGCCTATCTACCACGTATATCACTCTGTCCGTTGCCGTAACTGTGATAGCTCTTTAATTCCATATTTCCACTTCTTCGGTTATACGGATAATCAGCCTTAGAGCATCGGCTGATGAAGTCTAACCCAACTTCAAGGGGTTTCTGCTAGTGATTATCAGTCCGTCGCAGAATTCAGACTGTAGCACTCGGCACCAAGCCTTTGGTACAACTAACTTCCTGTGCTGTCAAACACAATCATTTTGAACCACCTCCTTTTATGCATTTATTTTGATTCCGTCACTTACCGGAGAACAAAACATAAAAAGAAGGCAAAAAGATAACAAAAAAAGCACTCAACCCTCAAGGTTAAGCGCTAACTTGCAGTCCTTTTGCCTTTGTCCTATACGCAGGAGCAAAGCATAACAAACAAGCGCAATTAACCCTTTCGGAATATTGCATTTTCGTTATCTTTTAAAAACACTCCTGCTTTATTTTAAATGTAGCATAGTCAGTTTAACACGCGGTTTTCAGGGTGTCAATGGGTTAAGAAGAATCCACGACTCACAGGTCGTGCAAATTTTTAAGCAGTTCAGATTCTTCTATCCCAAACACATCGGCTATATCGGCAAGCACTTCTATGCTAGGCATAATTTTGTTATTCAAAATGCGATTAATATAGCTGATGTTTTTGCCGATATTAATGCTTAGCTGTTGACACGAATAATTTCGTTCATACATAAGGGCATTTAAGTTCTTTATAAAGCCCTCACGCATCTCCTTGTGTCTTTGTTCTCTTCTTTTCTTTGCTTCTTCATCATGGTTTTTCATATTTTTAACCTCTTTTATAAAAAATTAAGAGCCGCGAACCCGCGACTCTTTGGTTAAAAATATGATAAAGCTTATATATGACTTTCAAGAAAACTTAATTGGAAGAGGATTTTTATATTTAACGCAATAAATTGCATCGGCCGTGGTAGAAGATCATACCACGGCTGATATATTATCTTATATTTTTATTCTCATCATCAACAACAAACACCATAGGCGGTGTAGCATCCTTATCATCAAAATCTCCTAACGTAATAGTTCTCTTGATAAAAGCCATAGGAATTGCGTAGCAGGAGTACTGTCTAAACTCTGCAACTCGTCCTTCAAGATGCTTAGGAATATTGATTTTAAGTTTTGGAAACACTTCACGGAGCAACGGCTCAAGGATGTCGGCTAAACGCATCATATATTTTGAACGAATCTCATCCAACAATTTATATTCGTTGGGTGTAAGCATAGGTAAATTTACAAACAGTTTTCCGTTGTCTTCTCCAAGCACGCCACACTTAATAAGATGTGGAATATCCTCACAGAACATCAAATTAAAGCCCGTATTATCAAACGGAATTTCTCTTGAGATGATATATAATAGTTTAGCAAGATTATCATCATTAATCTCAATTGGTCCGTGTTGATATAAATTTAGGTCGGGCTGTGTGTCATATACCTTCAAATCTATGGATTTAGAATTAAGAAAACGTTCCCAATAAGTTCCACGTTCGCCGCCATAGCAGTATTTTCCAAAACGATAATTGTTAAAGTCAAAATCCTCGGGGTAACGAGAGCCTACAGCAATCCATCTGCCACCGTCCGGACGGACAGGATACTCTTCTTTTGATGGTACAATGCGTTGCGTTGCCACATAAATGGCATGTGAAAACAAGTGAAGAACAAAATAATACTTTAATTTCTTTTGTTTGCATTCCGAAAGACTATTGACTAATGGTAAAGCACCTAACACGTCAAGGTATTCATTGATGAATTTTAAAAGAACATGGTAATTTCTTTCTACTAAATCAATTTCTACGTCTAATCCACGAAGTAATTGTTCGGGCGTTGTTATCATAAAGTCAGTAAATACCTTGTTTCCTGCTTTTGCCATAAGTTCAGATTTTAAAAGGTCTTTTACAGCCGTTTCCACATAAGCAGTTGGGATGCCAAGTGCTTTCGATATTTCAACTACAGTAATCGGTTTTTCATATGCAGCGATCAGAATATTCTGTTTCATCATATCGTTGGCAACTAGTGACCAAGGCTCGTCGTGAAAGCCCTGACAACCGTGACAACTAACATCTAAACGCTCGGGTCTATAGCTTTGCTTATCATATTTCTCCATCTCTTCAAATCCTTTCCGCATCTGCTCTCTGCCTGAGGACAACCTAGACAAAACTGTACCTTTAGGAACTCCCAATTTGTCAGCAATAGATTGTACTTTTTCACCTTGCAGATAATGTCTAACGATTACTTCCCGCTGTAATTTTGCAAGATATGCAACCTCGCGCCGCACCTCTTCTGCGGTTGGACCATCTACTTTGACATCATCTTCAACATCATCGGGAATCATATCAATACTAATCGTTGGAAGTTTATACTTTTTTCTAAGCTTATCATTCCATTTGTGAGATAGTGTTGAAGTAAGCCAGTATTTAATGTTGGTTATTTCGCCACCTCTGCGAATATATTGGTAGGCGGCTAACAAGGTGTCTTGCGTTAAATCCTCAGCATCGTGCAAATTCCCACACTTATGTAAGGCTAGAGCAAACAGATACTCTATATAATTGTTAATTTCATTGTTCATATTCGTATCCTCTTTTGAAAGCTTTCACCTATAAGTCGTAGAATTATGGATTTGATTCGATGGAAAATAATATTATTTTAATATTTTTCTTTTTTCAGTTTTATAATGCTCAATATCTTTTTCTATACTTACACAAAGTTCTTCAAAACGTTCATCTTTACGAACCGCATCATAACAATCATATACTTCTCGCAACCTATGGTACCAATCTGCATATTCGCTGTATTCAACAATGTCAATATTAGCATGTAAATTATCGTTTGAAAAAGTCAATTCATTTAATATAGGCGATTGATATTTTACATTCTTTTTTAGTAACACTTCTTCAAATGAGCTGTATGTTTCCATTGTTCTATCAATATAACGGTATGCCTCATCGGTATTGTTTTGTCCGGAATAAGCCATTGCCATGCCAGAATATGCACCTGCTAAACGTAAGAGAAAAAATCCTTCATTGGCAAAGGAGAGGATTAATGTTATTGCACGCTGATATATTTCTATAGACTCTGCATATTGCTTTCGACCAATGTTAATCCCACCAAGCCATAAAATATTATTTATTAAAACCTCAAAATCAGCCAACAAACATTCTTGTTTCTTTTTCTTCCTTTCGGACATAGGCATAATAATATTTGAAAGCACATGATTACGGTTAATAACGGCAGATGGTAGTTTATTTGCTGTTTCAATAGCTTTATCCTGTTGTTCTAAGCAATTATAAGTGTATGCCAACAATTCCAAAGTGGGTATACGAATATCCTCATCTGTGCAATCAATTAAAATCAACTCGGCAATTTTTATTAGTTCTTCCGCAAAGTTCTTATTATGATCAATGCAATAAACGCCATATAAATAATCAACAAGCATAGATAATAGTTTGTGGTTATTTGGATAGATTTGTAAGGCGTCACGTATCGTTTGTATTCCTTTATCAAGTTCACCAGTATGCGAATAATGAGACGCTTCATCAATGTATTTTTTTATTTCCTCTTCACGCTTGTCCAAAGTTATTCCAAGCAGATAGTCAGCCGAGACTCCGAAAAAATTAGACAACGCAGGGATAAGAGACAAATCCGGCAGAGCCAAACCATTCTCCCATTTACTAACTGCTTGATAAGAGATATTAAGATAGTCTGCCAACTTTTCTTGGGTTACATCCTGTGCTTTACGCAGTTCCTTTATTTTTTCGCCAATCTTTAACATAGCATTCACTCCAAATATTTACTCAAAAGCGCTTTCTGATTATAGTATAAATCATAGCAGTTTAAATGTGTATAACATAACCGTTTACCTGTACGCAACCACAGGTTGAGTTAGTTTGCAAGATTTATGCCGCCCGCATAATACAGGCGGCACTCTTTGTTTTTATGCTTTCTCGATGGGCATCCAAATTTGAACATTACGTTCGGATTTAGGTTGCCAATGGTATACTGCCAATTCGGGTGCATTCTTTAATTGAAAGCCCATTTCTGGCATCCATTCTGTCAAGATCTGTATTCTCAAATTAAGCAGGTCAAAATAATCACATATTGGACTTTTAACATTGTTTGTCTCGAATACTACATAGGTTGCTTCAGGTATAACGATATTCTCTAATCCCAAATCCTCAACAAAATTGACACCCGTAACCTCTTTGTTGTAAAGGTTGTCTCTTTCCCAGCCATCTAATAAATGGCAGTAATAATAGTCATATCCTTCTTCTGTAATGTTTGAGATTACGCAATGTGCATCAACATTCCTTGATGCTCCACGAAGAAACCACTGTTTTCCTCTAGTTGTAGTAAACAGTTCTTCTTCCTGTCGTTCTCTATCCTTCCCGTAAGGTACCCCTGTAAAATGCGCCTTGTATCCGGTAAGTATCATTTCAGGTTTCTTTTCAATTTTGTAATTCATAAGGTTACCGCCTTCCAAAGAAAATTTCAGTACAAGACGGGAATAGGATTTCAGCATACTGCCGTTATTATGAGCCTGCGACGGCAATATACCGTGGAACTTCTGGAATGCTTTTGCAAAGCTGTCCGGACTTTCATAGCCATACTTTAGCGCCAAATCAATTACTTTTGCATCTGTTGTTGCAAGTTCGGAACCTGCAAGTGACAGTCTGCGATTGCGAATGTATTCACCGATAGTAAATCCACAAAGAATACTAAACACACGTTGAAAGTGATAGCTTGATGAAAAGCTTTGTGCTGCAACCATATCGTAATCAATTTTTTCGGTCAAATGATTCTCAATATAGTCAATCGCTTTCTGCATTCCAACAATCCAATCCATATTATCCCTCCTTGTCTGCCTTCATTCTATCAAAAGGCGATTTATGTTTCCCGATATTATGTGCTGAGTACAATCGGGTCACTTCAACTCTACAGGGATCCACACCTCATAGTATCGATTCTTCTGGCGAAGATCGTGGTCAGTCCAGAGGTGCAGAACCTCAATTGCAAGGTCAAATTTCTGCCTATACTCTGATGCGGGAAGCCAGGCGTCAAAGATCAATTCAAATAACTTCGGGAACTCTTCCCAGGCAAGTCCACCACACTCAGTTTTGAATGCTGCATAAGTACCTGCAGGAAGCTTACGCATCTCCAACTTGTCAGTCTTGGTATCAGAACGCTCACGGGCAATCATATATTTGCCATCCTGCCATACGCCGTACCACACACCATCATAGGATGTGCTCCCCGGCTGATTCCATCGGCCCTCACAGAGCTGACCGGGAACATCATCGCAGTTATCTGCCCACATAGAATGGCGCAGTTCTTCGCGAGTCTTGTAGCCCATACCCTCGTACTGCTTTGATACACCGTAAACTAAAGTATCTTCTAACTCAATAATTCTGAAATCCATTTCTTTTGCTCCTTTGATCATAATGTGAAAGGAAGCAGGTGGATATACTTTAAGGGAACCGCCATCTTTGCGATAAACTGACGGTGTAATACCATGTTGTTTCGCAAAGGCTCTTGAGAAAGCCGTCGCACTGTCATAACCATATTTCATAGCGATATCAATGATAGGCGTCTTGCCATGCTGCAGATCCTGCGCTGCGAGAGTCAGGCGTCTGCGTCTTACATACTCAGTCAGCGTCATACCAGTCATATAGCTAAAGAACCGAATGAAGCTGTCTGCAGTAACATAGGCAATGCCGGCTGCCGTATCAAGATCGAACTCTGCGCACAAATTCGCCTCGATATACTCAATGGCTGCGTTCAGCTGTTTTAGCATATTCATCTGTTTCACCTCCCGCATATAGTTTATCAAAAGAGCTTTTAGAATGACTGACTTTCCTTGGGCAGGAATGGTTATTTCTTGCTTACAGGAATTGCTATCCTCGCTCC
>JAZNWP010000050.1:0-3280 GCA_045593385.1 Acutalibacteraceae bacterium | reverse complement strand
TCAAACCGTGAGGTCTGAAAAAAATACACTTGAATTTTGGACTTTCATCCTACTACAAAGTTACCTTCAAATTTATTAGACTATATAGGAAATAAACTCAGCCTTTCGGGAGCGACCCTAAGGAATTTACCCCAGTGAGTTGCCTCACCAATTCTATAGCGGGATTGCTTACCCGCACCTTTCACCGTCTATCCGATATAATATTACTATAAAAGCTATTAAGGCTCCTTGTTTAATAATATTCATTAACAGTTCGCATTGCTCTTCGGCTACTTGGAGTTGCATAGATGCCTTATACCTGTGTTTCCACAGTTCACGAGCGACGTGGTTGTTGACATTTCACAAGGTTTGCCGGGGGTAGTCAGCCCCACTCTCATATCGACCTAACTTGGATTCAGCTACGGGTATTAACCATAGCCTCTATTGCCCACGCGGCATCTATCCTGTCTTAATTTGCGATAACTCTAGCACAAGACCTTGCATTTGGGTTCTCAACCTCTTACCTTTTGGCTTCGCAACCAAAAGTCCGGACTTCGTTTTAAGGTATCCCTCTAACTCCATCCAGTGCATACGATCTCTCTCAGCCACAGAAGCGTATCTGTGGTTTAGCACTGAGTTAAAAAAGTGTATTTTTTTCAAAACTCAAGGTTCAATAAGAAAATTTAATTTTCTCAAACTTTCTATATATATTATATCAAAAATTTTTTGAAAAATCAAATTTTATCTTATGTAATAATATCATAGTTTACTGGGCTTTCGCTCTGTTAACTTCCAAGGTCATGACTTCTTGCGTATATCAACAGAATTTTCAACTTTCTCTCCCCTTAATGCCGGCTGGGTTGATACTCGCCTTTATTCCAAGGTACGACGCCTCATTGCATACGAGCTATGATATGTAATAGTTGTTTGTGATAGTGCCGCTAAACAACTAAACGCGTACTCTAGTGTTTACCTTAGGGTAAAGGGGCTAACAAGTAAGAAGTATCCCGCCCAATTTATTATGTTTGGAGCATAAGTCTTAAGTCGACCAACTGCACATTTGTTAAGAACTGGAATTTTTGCTTTTCCAATAGCGCCTCATGTGTCGATAGAAGCCAAAGTATGGAGGTTTACAAAGCGCAATGCCAAGTGTACTCTAAATAACTTTGGATTGCTCTTACTCTTGTCCAAGATGGGCGGCGCAAAATTAACGCCCAAGCGAAATTATTAACATAGGCTGTTTATCAAATTCCATTTACTACTGCTGCTGTGTCTTCGTACGAAGAGAGGACTAAGGCCTCAAACCTTAGACAGAATCCTTAGGGTCAGGCTTCGTAGCACCTATGTAAAATTTATTTCTTTCTCAACTCTGTATATATATTATAACATAAAATTTTAAAAAAATCAAATTTTTCTATGTACCACTTATGTTGTTCCAATAGATGGTATAAGTGGTTTATCACAATCGTCATACATAATTACTTATGTACCTCGTCAATAAGACGAGGGACTTAGTTAAAAAATACCCTTGACGACATATTTTTTAGGAGATATTTCTAATAGACCTACGTCAAGAGCACGGTTTATGTAAAGAAAGAGAGGGGGATGCGGCCGCGATATGGGTGGTGTCCATAAGTCATGCCTACTTGCTACCACAATAGGGGCGGCCGCACCGCAAATATCAGCGTTGTTCAATATATTTTACTTAGGAGGTAAAAAATGAAAATCAAATAGCATCGCCCAAACGGTCACAACGCTGACAGGGGAGGGCGGCTATGTAATGGTGACCCTAGACCGTGCTGACCGGTCTTTTCCGCCGTGAGAGGGCGGTGTCCTAGCCATCGTAGACGATAGGGCCAGACTGGATGGTACCCCCAGCGAGACTTGAACTCGCACCTCCGGGTTGAAGGCCCGGTACCACTGACCAGTTAGGCTATGGGGGCATATGTAAGGCTTTAAGTCAGCCAACTCAGATTGTTTCTCTTTCTACGAGATTAGGATTTCAGTTTCCTGCTCCTCGGATGGCGGTCATCACCCTCTCGCTTAGTTATATCCCACTTCCGAGCGTCAGTGGCAGTTCTTTTATAAGCCGTATTCAGAACCATCACGGCAACATCGGGGCTAGGTACCTTTGTTACCCCTCATAGAACCACTACTTTCCGTTTCTGCTGAGCATACTTTGTACTATTCGTTTATCTATGTATTTCTTAACTTTCTATAAATATTATACTATAAATTTTTAAAAAAATCAAAATTTTTTTAATGGCGGGAGGTGAGAATTACGATATCCCGACCCCGCGCTTAACAGGCGCGTGCTCTGCCTCTGAGCTAACCTCCCATATGTAAGCGGATTAACCCGCTATTGTGGCGGTCTAGGGGGGAATCGAACCCACCACGTCTCTCGGGTGACAGCCGAGTATTTTAGCCATAAATTAAACTACTAGACCATATTATAATTCATCTTAATGGGTGAACTCGCACAGTGTTTCACAGTAGGTATCCTACGCAGGACATCTTTATCTCATATAGGTAACCCTATAATTTTTGATAAAGCGGTAACCAGCCACACCCTGTTTGCTTTCACTACTTAACTTCTGGTTTCATATCTCTCATGTGCCCTTACCATTAAGTTGAATTATGTATTTGACAGGATTGATATGACCCAGCCCTGTCGCTCTGGGGACGATTACCTTTGCCTCAGTTTTTAGTCGGTCTATTGCCACAAGAGTAGTAACTAACTACTTAGTTCAATCGTCAAACGCCATGTATAAGACCCATAAGGTCCTTAAGGACCATGGTACTGCCGAAGGGACTCGAACCCGTTACTGTAATGTGCCTAAAACATTTGCCTCCTGCCAATTGGGCTACGACAGTATATTATGTAAGAAAGAGAGGGCCTCGTGGAGATTAACTCACTCGCTTGGCGGACTGGATACCGTGAGGACTTTATTTAGGATATTTTTTTATTGGTGCATATATATTATATCATAAATTTTTTGAAAAATCAAATTTTTCTATGTACCGTTCGGAAAGATTTTTATTTTCTTTCCAAACCTTGTATATATATTATAACAAAATTTTTTAAAAAAATCAATTACCGATTACTTCATCAGACAAATTCAACCATTTGCCATAACTTTCAACGATAGTCAAATAATCACCAACTGCACTGGTGGGATGAACGTGACCACTGTCCATACAGATAATTTTATCTTGGAAACCAATAGCTCCATAATAAATAAGGTCATCGCAAGGAGCTATTCGCTCTTCAATGTGAAGTTGAGTGGGCTTTTCAAAATAA
>JAZNWP010000049.1:0-24894 GCA_045593385.1 Acutalibacteraceae bacterium | reverse complement strand
ACATAGTAAGCGGGAGATATCATAGTACCAACCTGAACGGTGGCATTCGCACCGGAAGCTTCAACTGCCATAAAGTGGAAATAATAATTCGTTCCGCCGTTAGCGGTAGAAACGAAATCATTAAAGCTATAGCCCGTACCGTTAAGGATTTCCTTTAAAGTAACCTTATACTCTTGGCCGGCTTCAACATTGGGTATAGTTACGATATAACCGGTTGAGTTATTTACTGTTGTGCCCGTTTGAAAACGGGCAGTAATATTAATTGTAGCACCTGCGTCAGCAGAAACTACCTTAATTGTAAAGTAAGCATTCTCGTTAGCGTTATCAAAACGGATAAGATTTGCGTCCATATCCTTAGAAGCACCCGTCATCCAAACACCCTTAAGTGAACGAGCTGTCTGAGCAGTAAGGGCATATTCGGGGGATAAATCGGGGCCGTAAGTCAAACACTCGGCATCAGATGTTGCGTAATTAGTAACGGTTTCAAAGTTATGACGGCTACCGTCGAAATAACCTGCGGGATAGAAAACAGGATTAAGACTCGTAATCATCTTGCCTGCAGCAATTTTTAGGTCTTCTACAGCAAGATCACGGTTTGCATCAGCTATATGTGGCGCTAAAGCGTTATATGCTTCAACAAAGGCAAGCCAGGTTTGGCTATCGGCTGCATCTGAATACTCTGCATTAAGAGCGTCAATATCTAATTCGGAGGCCTTCCTTAGCCACTGTACATCAGTATAGGACTCGGTACCCTCAAGATTAGCATCATATCCGGGAACAACAAATCCTAATTCGCTGAAGTAAATGTTACCCGCAGCAGATGGTGTTATCGCTAATGTTAGGCGACTAAGATAGGGATATGATGCTCTCGCATTAACTAATGCTTCGTATGTGATACCTATGCCGCTGGTACTAACCCAATCCTTAACGCTTACGCGAACCCATTCGCCATTCGTAGAATCAAGGGTAAGACCGGACCACCCACCATAAGACAAACCATTAGTACCATTATTATGATACGGCGTCAAATTTATACTATATGTAGCTTCAACGCCGGCTTGGGTTTTATAATAAAACACCCAATCCGATACCTGCGAAATGGTATAATCATTCATACGAGACGTACCTGCGGATGAAGACGTTTCGGCGGTATAAATGATATTTGCCGAAGCAGTAGTATAGGGGAAGCAATAATTATTAGAAGAGTACGCCGGAGCAGTATCATCATCCGTAGCATAACTTGCCTGGCCGCCAAAACCGCCACCTGCACCGTTATAATAACCAACGGGCTGCGTTGCAGCAAAACCGGCATAGGAAAGATTGCCCCATGCATTTTTAAAGTTGGACACAGCAGTTGCCAAATCCGTGCCCTCTGCGGAGATGGGGATGATGCTAAACAATGAGAACACCATAACCATCGCCAGAAGAATTGAGGTTAGTTTGAAAATTTGCTTTTTCATTCTGTTTTCTCCTTTTTTGATATAAATTTATCGATATATGTAAAATAAAATTAGCGCGGTTTTTAGCTGAAATTGGATACAATACACCGATAGTAATTTTATTCTATCTTATTTTAATACTTTTTTTACAAATTGTCAAGAAGATATTAGTAAATTTTCATAGAATTTTTGAATAATTTATGACAATTTACAGTTATGAGTGCCTTCGGCAAGTTATGAGTTATCAGTTATAAATTCGGCTTACGCCGAATGTTATGATTTGCCTATCGGCAAAGTTAAGGTGTTCGCATAGCGAACGAATATATATTTCTTGAGTTTTGATTGCCTTCGCCAAGTTATGAGTTATGAATTCGGCACAGCCGAATGTTATGATATTCGCTCCGCAAATAGTTATTGATATAGTTATGAGTTATAAGTTATGAATTCGGCTTACGCCGAATGTTATGATATTTGCAATTTCACCCCGGTTTAATAATTTAATTTTCGGACGGTCGGGGGTCTCGGTTGCCGCCTCGGTCGGTGCTTCTGCTTTCGCAGAGGTGTCCACCGGACACCCGCACCGCCCGTCCCTACGGGGTGATATCATTTTGGTTGGGTGAAGATATAAAAAACGGAACGGCCTATGTGCCGTTCCGTTTGGGGCAATATCAATTTACATTGTGGGTTAAATACCATTTTATTGGATTATTTTTGATATAGTCACATATTTCAAGATAATCCTTTTCACCACGAATTATATGGTCGTAATAGGAGCGTTGGAAAATATTTTCACCATATTCTTTATTGCAGAATCTCTTATATGTGCTTATGAATTTTGAAATTTTCGAATTTGCATTATTAATATTTTCATTTGTAGGGACAGGCGTCCTCGACTGTCCGTTTGAAACCGATAATAAAATATGTATATGGTCGGGCATAATTACATATTTATCAACACAAATATCTTTATAATAATCATTTAATTGCCGCATATATTTATCTGCAATTACACCGTGATTTAACAATTTGATTTGCGGACGGTCGGGGACGCCCGTCCCTACGATATCACATAATATTGGTTTGCGGTCTTTGGTGCATATTGTCACAAAATACGCGCCATTTTGGCTATAATCATATTCTTCTAATCTTATGGGTTTTCTTTTGGGTAAATCCATATCATCACCGATTTTTAAATGATTTGCGGACGGTCGGGGACGCCCGTCCCTACACGTACGGGATTTATATCATTGAAACCGTTTGCGCAAAAGCACAAACGGTTTCACTTTATTATCCTACTAGACCCGTTCTCTCGATACTTTCGGTGAAGTATTTCTGAGTAAAGATATAGAGGATTAGGGGTGGAGCGATGGTGAGCATGGCACCTGCCTGCAGATACATTCTCAGTGAGAATACAGAGCCCGAGGCATCGCGGTAACCGCCCATCTGGAGATTTGTTGAAAGGTTTTTAAGCATAACAACCAAGGGGCGAAGCTCCTGAGTAAAGTAGGTTGAGGTGCTGTTATAATCGGTCCAATGCCATACGATTGAGAACAACAACACGGTAATAAATGCAGGAACTGCCATAGGCACCATAACGCTTAAGAAGGTCTTAAACACGCCGCATCCATCAATTTTTGCTGCTTCTTCAATTTCATAGGGAAGTCCCTTAAAGGAAGAATAGAAAATAAAGATGAAGATACCGTTACGAAGTCCGCAAGCGAACATTGAAGGTAATATAAATACCATTGGGCTTTCGAGAAGGTTGAAATCCAAACCAACTATAGAGGTTATTCCGCCGAAATCAAAGAAGCGGTACAAAATATATGTAGAGCTATAAAGCACCTGAGGGGGAACAACGATGGTTAAGATAAGCAAAACAAAGACAAGGGTTTTGCCGGGGAACTTAAATCTTGCAAGGCCGTAACCAGCGAGAGCGCAGGAGCAAAGTGCTGCTGCGGTTGAACCCAAGGTAATAACTGCGGTAAGACCTGCAGATTTCCAATAGTTCATTTCCTTTAATGCGCCCTTAACACCATCTAAGGATAACTGCTTAGGCACCCAGATAACAGTGGGGTCTTCAATAGATGAAGGTGACTGGAAGCTGGTGATAAGCATATAAAGAATGGGATAAAGGAAAAGGTAGCAGATACAGATGCAAAACAAAAGTCTGAATACGGAAATTGCCATTTCCTTTGCTTTTTTCTTATTAGCCAAGGCATAGCGGCTATCAAATAAATTTTTAATACTCATATAACCGCCTCCTTACGCTCTTGATGATGACTTCTTAGAGCCATTTGAAAGTAGGAATATTACGCCGAGCACTAATCCGATGAATATAAAGTATATCCAAGCCATTGCGGTAGCTCTGCCATACTTGGCGGCACCGATACTTGAAGTGATAAGCTGCATAACCGAGTTCGACGTCGACGAATAGCTATCAACAACGGTATAAATGGCATTGAGGAGGATGGTGGGAACGAGCATAGGAACGGTAATCTTACAGAAGCTTTCCCAGCTTGAAGCGCCCTCAACAGAAGCGGCTTCATACAAGGTTCCGGGGATACCCTGAAGACCTGAAAGGAAGATTAACATCTGGATACCTGAGTTCCAAATAAGGTTAAAGAAGTTATTGGTTATCTTAGTAACAAACTCAACTATCTTTTCCTGAATTCCTGCCTGCAAAAGCAGCTGATTAAGACCCATTGTCTGATTAGCGGCGCCGCCATCATCAATAAGAGAGCCACCGCTTGACATACTTGATACAACCAAGTCACTCTGAATAATCTGCAAAACAACGCCTGCAGAGAAGATAACGGGAAGGAAGAACACAGCGCGGATAAATATTCTGCCTCTGAACTTCTGGTTAATAAGGATAGCCAAGAAGAGTGACAAAACAAGAATCACGGGTGTTTTCCAAAGAAGGTTACCAAAGTCGGCAAAAATTCTGGTATTGAAGGCGGCGTCTTCTTTAAATATAAAGCGATAGTTTTCAAAACCGATGAATTTTGTATCGTAACCATTAAGGGATACCTTAACATCACTGAATGAGAATACGATGGACTGAACGATGGGCTCTAAATAGAAGAACAGGAAGCCCAAAATAAAGGGCAAGAGGAACAGCAAACCGTTCAGGTTATGCCTGTCGCTGACAGACAAGCGTGATTTTTTAATCTTTTTCATACTGTTTCCTCCCCTCATCCTTCTACAAAGCTTCTGGCTTTAACCGTTACATCTTCAACGGTTACATCCTGCTTTGAATAATTTACGTAAACGACCGTGCCGTTTTCGTAGGTTGTTTTTACTACATTATCCTGAAGTTCAACGTGATCTACGATAACTTCATTTTTGATTTTTTGGAAGAGTTTTCCATACTGCTCATTATACTTAACGGCTTTATCCATCCAAATAGTATAGGTTGAGCTATAAAGCTCCTCTTCACGAAGGCCGCGAACGATGGTGGCATCCTCATAAATACAGTTAAAGAGGAGTCCCGTACCGGTTTCTGCCGCCTTTAAAAGCTCAGTATCGGTATTGATTTCGGCCTGAACGATACCGCCCGTCATAGGAACGTAGCCCTTCAAAACTATCTGATAGAAAGGAACTTCCTTATCAAACATTTTATAGGCGCTATTCTTGGTTGGGGTATTATAAATCTTGCTAACGTAGGGTACGGCATAGGCATTGGCGCTATCACCGATTACGTTATATTTCTCACTGTATTTTTTAAGAACATCTTCCATTGCCTTGGACATATCTGTTCTATAAGTACCCTTACCCTGATGGAAATCAGAATAGAGGGTGTTGGTGAGGGTGGAAAGACCTATATTATCAATAGATTTATCAATGGACTTTAAGTAAGAAGCGGAGTTCTTTTCTAAAGCCGCTTTATTTACCATAGTCCAAGGGTCAACGGTAAGCTTAGAAACATAAACACTGCGGAGATACTGATACTGCCACGCTTTCTTATTGAAGGCGGTAGTAGCAACCTTATTTATAGAGCCCGAACGGGTTAAAACAAGGTCTGCATCAAAAGCGGCGGAAACTTTATTTTCCTTGAGGTATTTCTGCATATTGCGGAAATCCTTTTTGCCGCCCAAAACGCCCAAAATCTTGCTCTTGCTGAGCTGACCTTTATTAAAGGTACCGTCGTTCTGCCAACCGATATATCTAACTCCTAAATTCTCGGGGGCTATTCCCTTCTCTTCGAGGGCTTTAATGATGGTTTCAACATCCTCGTAGCCAGTAAGCTTTTTAAGCTTCTTATACTTAATACCGAGGAAGTTGGCCTGAGTTTCAACCGCGCCGTAAACATTCAAGCTAATCATATCGTTAGCTTCGGTTTTCTTAAGACCTTTTTCGTTAATGAGATAGTCGCGGTAAACCTCTGCCATATCAACATAGTTTACATTTTCGCCCGAGAGAAGCTCATAATTAACAGAAAATTCGGGAAGAGAATATTTCTGAGTTGTTACACGGAAAAGAGCGTTAGAGGTATTTGATGAGTGTGTTACAAGAGAATCCTCGCAAACGAAGGCATACTCCAAAATCGAATGAATGAAGTTCCAACCGTTAGCGGCGTTGCCCACAACAGCTCTTATGGATGAAGCGCTATCACCCTTATCTACGTAAGCCACGTAGCCACTGGTTCCCTTTGACATACCAAACACGGGCATACGGATGTTTTCGGTATTGGAGAAGCTGGTTTGCTTTTTGTTAGAGGTTTCTGCGCCGTAAACGGTAGCTTTATAAACATTAGAAGCGGCGCCGTTATTGAAGTTTGCAAGAACGCCCGAGCCATCGGGGATGAACATATATCCTGCTTCATCCATACCTGCCGCGCCGAAGGTGGGGAGCAGATAAACGCGAATAAGAGAGCAATCCTTGCCTTCTTTAATATTTTTAGTATCGATTTTTGCATTGAACGTATCGCCATTTACGGTGTATTCAACGGGTATTGTAAATCCAAGCCCCGAAAATACATACTCAACACGCATACCGTTTTTAATGGTTTTTATATTGATTTCACCTGAAATAGCGCATTCTGCATTACTATTTGAATTGTAGATAAGACCGCCTGAGGCAAAGCCCTCATTGATACCGTAATCAATGATAAGCTCCGACTTATAGGCAACTTTTTCTTTTCTTTTGGTTATTTCGTCTTCGTCAAGTCCCTGGGGAACGCTATACCATTTATCACCTGATTTTTTATTTTCAAGGTAAAAATGGCCTTCCACCATTTCTGCATACATCGCAATACTGTCGCTCTCAGCTACCAGGGTGTATCCATCGGCGGCCTCGGCCTCATCAGCAGCTTCACCTTTAGCGGCAAAACTTACGACTGAGCCGGAGGTTACAAGTAGTGCGATAGCAAGAACTAAACAAAACAAACAACGCATTTGTTTAAATATACCTTGCAAAGAAGATTCCTCCTTTAATGTTTTATGATTTGTTTTATCTGAGTCGTAATTCTTCCACTATCGCTGTGAAGAAGTACAGTACCTGCTGAACGAGCGAGAACAGCAAGAATAAAAGAACTGCTATGATAATCATGGCAAATACCGACAAAAGCACCGTTACAACGGTTTTACCGATATAATACTGATGCACCTGACTAAGACCTACGATAAGTATCATAGCCGTCCAAATAATACCGATGATGCTTATGATACTCATAATCATCGCTTCATCAATTGTTAAGAAGTTGGAAAGCACAGTATTTATAAGCAAGCTGGCTATATATGGAATTAATGCATACGCCGTAACGGAAGCGATTTCCTTCATCTTACCGTTACCGTCCATCAAAGAGCAAACTGCCCAGTTGCCTACTACAAACAAAACATACACAAGAACCGAACCGATTAAGGTTGAAAGGATTGAATAATCTTCAGGTTCATTCGTATTGAAAATATATCCTGTTCCGAAGAACTCATATACCTTTATGAAGAAGAATGCCGCCACAATAATAGCGCTCATCAAGAACGAGGGCAACTCGGAACGATACTTAAACTGACCGAAACCGTCTGACGGATGGGTAAGAGTATATATCGGGAAGGTATATTTGTTTTCAAGAACAGTAAAGGCCGCATTGCCCGACGCTTTTACGAGGGCCTTTTTGATAAATCTCATTGCCACTGCGACGGCAACGATTACTGCAACTGCTACGAGTAAAAGCCAAATCAGATTATCCGATGCATATTCCTTGCGATATTCGTGGAAAGCATCTGAATATTCATTGTTGGAAGAAGCAAGCTTAAAGTTTTCCATAGCGGTTTTATAGTCGCCCAATTTCTCATAGGCCATACCTAAACCGTAGTAGGGATACAAGCTATTGGTATTATATTCTTTAACCTTTTCCCAAAGCTCTATTGCGCGCTCGGGGTCGCTGGTATCAAGGTCGATAAACGCTGCGCGGAGAAGCAAAGTATAATCTGTAGGATTAAATTCTGCTATTCCTCCCTCGCCCGCATCGAGCACCAAAACTCTGCTGCCGATGGTTTCGATAGCGATGGGCTTTGTGAACATTCCGCGCTGGGTACCGTAGCCGCCGAAAACGGAAACTAACTGACCGTTCTGAGTGTATTGGAATACCTTGCCGCGTCCTTCATCGAGAAGGTGAACGAAGTTTTCGCTATCGATATCAACATCGCTAAATGAGGTGAAGTGGTTATTCCTTAGAATATTACGAACGCCTTCAAGGTCACCGTAGGTAGAAATAATACCTTCGCTCTTTATAATATTTTTACCGCTGAAGTTAAGCTTGTTAAGGGTTGCGGCGGTACTTGTGCCTGATTTTGTTACGGTGTAAACAAATCCTTCTTCATCTATATCGAAGTTTAGGATAGTTGCAGGAGAGTAATTCTGAAGCTTCTTAATCTGTTCGCGTGTCATAAACTGCTTACGGATATAGTTAAGAAGAACCTCTGCAGTACGCTGAACGGTGCTACGTCCGAAGAAATATGTAAATTCATGGTTTTCATCGAACACGAAGGCACCGTTGTTAACGCTTCCTGCGGTAACATAAACGCTACCCTGTGTGCTAACAAGAATTTTGGATGCATCAAATGTATAGTCATAACCTACCAAGGTGGTATTTGGTTTTCCTATAACATCCTTTACCACACAACTGCTATCGGTCACGATAACGCGGAGGTTGGCTGTATCTGCGATATAGATAACGCCTTCCTTTGTAACGGCAAGACCCTTTGCGCCTGCAAAGTTATAGGTTTCGCCCTTTTCATCCACAAAGTTTTCAAGAATAGCTACCGCCTTAAGATTCTCATCAAGGCAAATAATACGGCTGTTATCCGCATCGAGAACATAGAGCATACTGCCCGACCAGAACATATCTGTGGGGTTAGTAAGGGGCTTATCAAGGCCCATATCCTCATAGGTTATAAGATTTTCAAAAATATAGGTTGCGGGAGCCGCTACGGATTCCCTGTCCGCATTGTATTCATAGCCGGAATATGGAGCATACTCAACATCCTTGGCAGAAACGGTGAAAACAGATGCGAACAGGCAAATGCACAAAACTGCAACTAATAATCTTTTTAATGTACGCAAATTTTTCACCTCATTTCAAACCGGAATGGGACATTGTTTCCATAACGGAGCTTTGGGTCCACAAGAAAACTGCAATGGGGGGAATCATCATAATTACACCAACGGCTGCCGCTGCGCCTGCTCGGGCAATACCGCCTGCGGCGATGGTGGAAAGGGCTGTAGGAAGCTCCTTCAAGTCCTCGCTGAATATGTACTGCTTAGTACCTGCTGCATTCCAAAGGGCTTGGAAGGTAAATACAAGTACGGTCATAATAGCAGGTTTAATGCTGGGGATTACGATGGTTCTGAAAATCTTAAATTCGCTCGCGCCGTCAATTCTGGCTGCTTCAAGAGTAGCATCGGGAACGGCGGAAAGTACGAACTGTCTGATAAGAAATACACCTGAGGTTCCGCTTAAGGGGGTTAAAATCAATGCCCAATATGTATCAATAAGGCCAAGCTTTGATACGATATAGTAAACGGGAATTGCTGTAACTTCGGGGCGGAACAAAAGGGCAAGAACGATAACGGTATATAACATACCTACGCCCTTGAATTTACCTTTTGCAAGTGTATATCCCGACATAGCTGCCAAGAACAGATATGCTACTGTACCTACAATTGTTACGAAGATACTGTTGAAAAGGTATCTTGTAACGGGAACTGAAAGGGTACCTGTTAAGGTGAACACCTGAATAAAATTATCAAACGTTGGGTTGGTAACATATAATCTCGGGGGATAAATAAATATTTCGTCAATGGGTTTCAGTGACTGAACTATTGAGTAATAAAGGGGTAAAATCATAAATACGCTTACTAAAAGTAAGAACGCAAAAATCATAACTGTACCGCCTTTAGAACGGGAAAGGACTACCTGACGCGGTTTAGCCATTTTTATTACACACTCCTATCTTTATTCTTCGGTTGCTGTTAACTAATCTGTAAAGCGTCTTAATACTTTCTGGATTAGTAACCAAGAAAGCACCATCACTGCGAAGAGCATTACTGCCAAGGCAGATGCATAGCCCATTTCGTAGCGGGTAAGACCAAAGTCAGTGATGTGTAGCAACCAGGTATGTGTGGAATAACCACTGCTGGGGAAACCGGTCAAGGTCTGGCTGACAGCACCGGTAGCAAAAGCGCTGGAAATTGACATAACTGCGCCGTACATAAGCTGGGGTCCCATCTGTGGGAAGGTTACATAGTAAAGTTCTTGCCAACGGTTGCGGAGTCCGTCAATAGCGGCGGCCTCGAAATAAGCGCGGTCAAGAGATTGGAAGCCGGCTCGGAAAGAAAGGAAGCCCGAGCTAAAGGACATCCAGATGGAAACTACGATAACCACCGTCATACTATATTTAGCATCTGTAAGCCAAGCAATCGGCTGGGTAATCATACCGAGTTCCATCAATACGCTGTTTATGATACCGTAACTATCTGCTGAGAAAATGTACTGCCAAATAACATATACATTGGCGGAAAGTGACGGAGCGTAGATAAAGAAGGTCATCAAGGGTCTAAGCTTTTTAGGCACCTCGTTGATAAGCCAAGCGAGAACGAAGCTCAGCATAAATCCGATAGGTCCGATAACAACTGCAAGAATAAGGGTGTTCTTGAGGGCCTTTATAAATATCTTATCAGAAAGGAACATTCTCACATAGTTATCAACGCCAACAAAGTTATTGATTGAAACCAAATTAAAATCGGTAAAGCTGAAAACTATTGAGATAAGGATGGGGGCGATGGTAAACACTACGAAAAATAGCATAAAGGGCGCCAACATCACTATAAATGGCATTTGAGAAGAGGCGTAATTCTTCTTGCGAAGCTTACTTACACTATCAGTCATTTAATCCAAACTCCTCTCTTTTTCTATTTATTTCTTCGTTAATATCTGCATTGTAAAGGAGTAATGCGCGACGGGGTCTGTTAGTACCGTCAATAACTTCACGAAGAGCTGTGGTAAGGTCACGGTTAACGGCATAGCTACCGATAACGGTGGGAATATTGTTAAGATGCTTTCTCTGTTCATCAAGAACGGCCTTTTCCGCCTTGCTCCAGTTAAGAGAATCGAAAGCTTCAAGATTTGCTGAATAGTAACGACCTGCTATACCGAGAGTTACTTCAACATCGTTACAATATTCAATCTGGGTTTCTGCGCTTACCCACCATTTAAGGAATTCGTACGCTTCATCGGCAACACCCTTTTCTTCGGCGGCCTTAAGCATTACGCATCCTGTAACGGCAGAGGATTCTGCGCGGTCTATCTCACCTGTTTCCTCATTTAGAGTACCTACCATGGGAGCCATAGCCCACATTCCTCTGATTTCGGGGGCGGCGGCTACAAGCTGTGAATATGTAGCAAAGTTGGAGAAACCAACGGGAACTTCACCTGTTCTGAAACGGCTGTAGAAGTCGATAGAACGGGAGATACCGTAATCGGTATAGAAACGGGCCCACTCGGTAAATGCCTGATATGCATTTTCAGTAGTAAACAATGTCTTGGAAAGGTCATCGGTATAGTAGGACTTTGTTCCCTTCTGGAAGAGAAGAGAAGAGAAAATACTAAGTGAAGCAGATACACCCATTTCTGCGGCGTTGATTTCTGCCATGCCTACGTTAAGGTTATTGCTCTGGATAACCTCAAGCATTCTGTAGAATTCATCCCAGGTATCAGGTACCTTTAACTCTAACTGCTCGAAAATATCGGTGCGGTAGAAGGTTACCATAAAGGACTGAGATTCGGGTACTGAATAAATTCTGTCTCTATATGTGAAAGGAATCCAAGATGAAGGATGGAAATCATCATAAACGTCATCAGTTATGTAATCGGTAAGGTCAACAAGGGCTCCGCGGGCTGCAAGTTCAACGGGCTGTCCCTGAGCCATCATAAGCGCTACATCGGGTCCCTTACCTGCAAGAGCAGCTCTTAAAAGGGTCTGGTTGGTATCAACCATATTAAGTGTAACGCCTATACCTGTTTTCTCTGTAAATTCAGAGGAAATAAGGTTTGAAATTATTTGGGCCTGATCACGACCGGTATTTATCCATACGGTAATGGTCTTACCCGATTCACCTGCAGTAGAGCCCAAAGAGCTATAGTCACTGGTGAAGGAGTAAAGGAATTGCTTGGTCATAAATACGAGACCATCCCAGAAGCTTGCGTTAACCTTGGGAAGCTTAGCATCAACGGGCATAAATCCAATATAGTCAAGCTCTAAGGGTTGTTCGCAAAGAGCGAGAATAAGTGAACCTAATTTTTCGAGAACTCCCTTGAAGGTACTTAAAGATTCGGGAATTTCATAAGGAGCATCTGCATAATCAGCTATGGTTTCTGCGCAAAGCTTAAGGGTGGTGGCCTGAGAGCCGGTAGTACCAAGTGTTGCGCAGAGGTCTTCATAGGTTTTCATTATGCGCTTGCTGGCATCACGAAGGTCATCTTCAAGAGAAGGAATCTTATCTTCAAGGTCGTAATCCTGATATGTATCGGGAGTAGCAGAAGTGATAGCAAGAATCTGACGATAGAGCTCGTTAAGGTCGTTATTGATATTCTGAACATTTCTGAGAACTACCGCAGTATCACCCGAAGTAGAAGCAAGACTAATAATATCGCCCGGCTCAAGATATACGAGATATTCTTTCTCACCATATCCCAAAGTGAATATCTGCCAACCTGTGCTGTAATCAAAAGAAAGCAGCTCTGCTTCGGCAAAAGGAAGCTCACCGTTTACAAGAAGAGTTCTGTAAGAGTTAAGACCTGCATTAACGCTCTGACGGCCTCTCATAACAATTCTGTAAAGACCTGCTTTTTCAACATCGGCCTTCCAGGAAATTGTTTCACCCTGTGAACCCCAGTTGCTTCCGCCAATAAGGTTAAGCACTGTGTTCTTGGGGTCAGAGGGGCTCATAGAAGCGCTAAGATTATCGTAGTTAGGATAAATAGATGCATTGCTTACAGATTCTGCAAGTTCTGCTTCTATAAACTTACCTTCGCCGCCCTTAACCTCTTTGCCCTTATACTGAGAGAGGTAATCCTTGTAGGAGATAGCGGTTTCAACCTGAAGAGTAATACCGCTTACCGAAATAGGCGTTTCGGTACAAGTGATACGGATAGTATGCTTGCCTTTTTCAAATTTGAAGAAATAAGGGTCATCATAAAGTCCCTGAGTATCTTCAAGTGTGGCAGAGAGCCACTGCTCAACCTGTACCTGCTCGGGACGGATATCGTTTCCGCGGTTATCCTTTTCAAAGGGATAGTCACCTTCCAAAAAGCTACTTCTCCATTTTCTTGAAAGGGAGATGTTTGCGGCTTCGGTGAAAGGAAGCTTTCCGTCAATGGTAATCTTAACGGTAATATCCTTATCGAACTTGATATCGGGAAGGTAATCAATTTTGATGTTATAAGCGGCATCGTCTTCGATATCTACGGTCCACTCGCACCAGGTGTTGTCCTCACTCAAGGTGATGGCGGTGCGGTCAAGAACCTCCGATGCCTTGCCCTTTTCAGCGGCGGCTTTTTCTGCATCAAGCTCATATACCTTTTCACTGTCGGCGAATTCTTTAACCGTATCATACTTGCCAAAATAACCGTTAGCGGTTGCATTGGCAACAGAATCGGAAGCGCCGACATCAGCTGCTGCATCATTCTTATCAGCTTTCTCTGCAAATGCGCATTGGGCAGATGCAATGAGCAAAGCTGCAATAACTACTACAGCGCCTGACTTTTTGAGTAGTTTTTTCAGTAAATTTGCTTTCATCTTGCTGCTCCTTTTTTGAAGAATTGATAAGTATACATAATATACACAATTTATCATAATACATAATATCACATTTTGTACAAAAAAACTATGCGATTTTTTATCATAAAGTCTCATTTTTTTACTTTTTTTTATCAACTTCACATATTTGCCTTGGTCATTTTGTATATTTTCACCTCAAGATGATTAAAATTGCTATTTTTTATACACAGTAATTTCAATAGATAAGAACACAGATTCACCTAAAATCTATGCTCATCTGCATTTTTTATGAAATGCAAATTAGCAAAATTGCGCTTATTCAAAAGGATTTCTGGTATGATTGAAATTTCACTTTCTCCCTCGCCTATAATTAATCCGACAGATTATTCCAAAAAATCAAATCCCTTATTATTTGTGATTTTTTTGCAAAAAAGGAACGGCTCTGCGATTTGCAGAGCCGTTTAATATATATTATTAGGAGTTTATTGCCAAGGAGTCCATCCATCCATAGATTCCTTATTGGGATCGCTGGAAGTCGTATTAGAATTCGTGCTCTCAGAATTAGAAGAATCATTGGACTCGCCAACCGATTCATTTTCTGAGGATTCATTTTCTGAGGACTCATTTTCTGAGGACTCATTTTCGGATGTATTTCCTTGGGATTGGTTTCCGGACGTAGTATCAGACGATACACTGCCCGAAGAAGTATTTGATGAAGTGTTTGATGATGCATTGGATGAAGTAACATCGGAATTTGAACTGCTGTTGCTTGAAGAAATAACAGATTCTGTATCGAAATCTACCTCTGCATCAACAATATCATCATTTAATTCGATTTCATCAAATCCATCCACTTTATTAGTGGCGTTATCAGTCCCTGATTCATTATGATTCTTATCTTTGCAGGCGGTTAATGAGAATACACACATAACCAAAACCAATAACAAAGAAAACAGTTTAATACTTTTCATAATCACCACTCGCAAATCAGAGACCCAGTTCGCCGTCTACGCCATCTTCGGCGCCGTTAATTACGTCGCCTTCGCCGCCATCGACAATATCTTCACTGGCTGTTACAATATCCATAACCGAAAGTTCAATGATTTCAGCTTTAGGATCAAAATAATTCTTTTTCATCGTTTTTGCCTCCATAATCATTGATCTTACACGGGTATAAGCGAACTATTGCCCGACTTAACTTCGTTAGAGAATATATATTTATCAGCTGCGCTTTCGTTACCTTCAGCGTAGGTATAAGCAACGGCAGTATATATTCTTTCTTCTATAGGATTGATAACTCTTACTGCATACTGAAGGTGAGCAACACCATCAACAGTACCCATCCACATATGCTTTGTTTGAGCAACACAAGCTACGATAATAGAGTTGCTACCATTATTGTATTTAACTCTAACTTTCTGACCTGCTGTTGCACCGGCTTTAATATACATCTTAGCCAAAGCTATGTAAAGTTCACTGGCGGTTCTGCCTTGTTCGGTATAATATGCCATAAAGTCAGCATAAGAGCCGTTAGTTTCTTCATCCATAATGAGCAATGTACCATACTTCTTGCCTGCGGTATTTACTGCGTAAGAACCGAACTGAATACCTGCAGCATATCCTTTGTATTCATCAGCACCGCGACCGCTTACACCAAAGGTTGTAACGCCAACAGCTGCTTCGGGAAGTTTGAAAGAAGAATAAACAGTACCACTAGCAAAGTTACCGTTTTCATCCTTTTCAACAGCAGTAGTGCCATCGAAAACGCTTCCATAAGGAATGAAGTAACCCTCAGTAGTACCGGTAACGGGAGAAGTTGTATCAATACGAACTACGATAGCACCGGCATTCTTGGTAACGGTGCAAGCAGCTTCGTAAGCATCAACAAACTGACCGGTAACAGTGATGGGGTATGTACCATCTTCGGTTTCTGCAGGGATATTTACATCAAATGCAACATCAAAGCCCTCAGTAGTTCTAACATCGAGGAATCTGATAACATTATCATTTACAACGTAATTGCTATCCTTAACCCATTCAAAGCCACTCTTAACTTCAACTACATTATTAACTACGGTGAATCCTGTGGGGAGGGTTATGGTTAAATCGGAACCATAAACTGCACCGAAGTTTCTAGTATGTAACTCAACAGTTACGGGGTTGCTTATATCACTTGAATAAGCAGTTGACACATTAACGGAAGTGCCTTCGCTTGCAGCATTAGCGGTCAAGCAGGTGAAAACCATTGCTAAAGCTAATACAACTGCAAATGTCTTTTTAAATAAAGATGCCATAAAAAAACTCCTATCCGGCATAAGCCAATTTTATAAAATTCTAATATTCCGCCCTACGCTAAGGCAGATTTTTGAGGGTGACAAAATTGCATAAGGATACAATACGCCACCTTTTAAACCATTATAATTCTAAATATCTGAAAAAACAATGCGATTTCTTATCATAAAACTGCGATTTCTTATCATTTTCAATTTTCTATTGTTTTAATCTTGTCAATTTAACCAAAAAAAGCATATGAAAATTGAAAAATACTTGAAAAGTGCTCTTGACTAGGATATAATTTATTATACACTATGTGATTTTAAATTGCAATAATGTATTACTATTTTATTCACGGAGAAGATATATGAGTCATAACCACTGCTTGATGAACAGCACTTTTGAGGAATTCGGGTGCCCCAACTATTATTTTCAATGCACCTATTCTCGTACCTTAATATCAGAAGAGCATTACCATGATTTTTATGAAATTATATATGTTTATTCGGGTGGATGCGTTCATGTTGTCAATTCCGTTCCAAGCTCCTTCTTGACAGGCGATATAACCATGCTCTGCCCCGGCACCATGCATTACTTTAAGGACCAACAGCCCAACACCTCTGTTATTTCCTTATCAATAAAGAAGGAAGAAATGGAGCGATTTATTTTTCCTTATGCCCGCGATGAACGGTTCGCCAAGAACGATGCGCCTATAACCGTTCATCTTGACCTTTCGGAGCAACGAAATATTCAAAACGCCTACTTACCTATTATTTCCGCTCCCAAAGATCTTCAGGAGGCGTACTGCAAAATATTGCTTGGTGTTGCCCTTCCCATATTCTACTCCAAGTTCATAATAAGCGGGGATAATAAATCGGGTGCGCCCCAAGCTTTTTCCATCTTGCTCTCAGCTATGATGGAGCCCGAAAACATTAAAAGAGGCATTGAGGCAATGGTGGAGATATCCAATTTCAGTCACTCCCACCTATGCCGTATGTTCAAGCAATATATGAATGTTTCACCCCATCAATATATTACTTCCCTTCGAATGAACTATGCCTTTGATTTGGTGACCTCATCTGATATGTCCTTCGAGGCGATTGCCGAATCTATCGGATACGCTTCCTTTAGCCATTTCAGTCACAAATTTAAGGATACATATAGAAAAACTCCTGCTAATATGCGAAAACTTTATAAAAACAGAACAGTATAAAGCCACAATAAAATCACAAAGCCGCCCTCGTTTGAGGGCGGCTTTTGTTATGTAATATTTATTTTAGCAACAAATCAACTGCGCCGCTTAAAAGCACAATTGCGACTATACCTATTATTACACCCATAAGCTGAAGCTTTGAAAATTTCTCCTTATATATAACGGCTCCAACTATCGCGCAAAGCAAAACGAGAGCGCCATTGAATATGGGGAAAAACACTACCGAAGGAAGCTTTGCCGCAAGAGTAAGATTAAACCTATTATATAAACAACTGAGCACACCAGCTAAAACTCCATAAAAGGCCTGCCTTTTGGAAAGGGTAAATTTCTCTTTCGTGCTAAACGAAAGAATGAGAAGAAGTACAACCATTGTTACGGCCGAAACCATTATCATATTGGAAGGGTTGTTCTCTCCATTCCCCGATTTGCCAAACATTTTAAATACAACACCTACTGCCGAACAGAAGAGGAAATAGAAGAAGCAATAAATTCCCCATTTAATAGTCATCTTCATATCAGATTTAAGGTCAACGCAAAGAATTACGGAAGCGAGAATAGCCGCAAGACCTATGAACTGCAATACAGAAGGATTTTCTTTATAAGCTATTGTGCCGAAAAGAGTTGTTACAATCATTGAGCAGTTGCATACAACAGAGGTGATTGATATGGGACCTGTACTCATTGCCCTCATTTTAAAGAAAAGGAACAATGCCTGAACTACACCGTAAACCACACCGAAAATTATCTCTACGGAATTTATCTGCGGAAGATTTACAAAGGGCAAAAGCCCTACTATCCAAACCGCCGAAGATAGAGCGGTAAATAAAAATCGGCTATACTTGCCTTCGTTTGCAAGCTGATGGTAACAAATATTATTGCCCGTTGCAAGAAGTATAGAGCCCAATAACATTAAATAATAAATAATTTGCATAAAGATTCCCCTAATCTATTTGGTCGAAATAGATTATACCATACTTCCCTACTAATTTCCATATATTTTTTAGTAATTTACAAGTTTTTTACCTCTTATTGACATCAATCGCTTTTTGGTGCTATAATTATAATGTAATCAAAAATGATTTTAGAAGGTGTTTATTTTGAAAAAATTTTATACGCTTATTTTAATCGGTTGCATAATTCTTTCTCTTGCGGGATGTAAAACGGATGCGCCCGACGGCGAAAGCTTTTACAGTTACTTTGAATATGTTGAAGATTCCTCGGACACCACCGAAAGTGAGGAATACACTTCTTCATCCAATGACACACAATCAAGTTCCTCTAAAACCGAGAGTAAAAACGATACTCCATCTCAAAATTCTTCGGTAACCGCTCCTCAAACTCCGCCAAAGGCCCCCGAAAAACCAACCGCGGAAAATAATTCACCGACCGTTGAGAATGTTACTGTAAATAAAGAAGAAATCAAAGAGCCCGAAACCGAGAAACTTGAGGAAGAGGTTGTAATCGAAACTCACCACACTCCTCTTGCGGCTTCAAAATACTATCAGTTCTCTACCCTCTCGGCAACGGAAAAAGAGATTTACGGCGTGATTTCCGCCTCCGCTTCAAAATCACTCAATGTAGCGGATATAAGCAAATTTGAAGTCAAATATGAAACTGCATATTCAGTACTTCAAAAATTCATTGCCGATAACCCTCAATATTTTTATATATCAAGGTCCTATATTATAACCACAAATGCGGATACGGGGGATGTTCTTGCAATTATCCTCTCTTATACAGACGGCACCGTTGCGGATACTTTTGATAATTCCCTTAACCTCACCAAGAGCGCCGACCGCAAGGTTATAGCAGACAAGATTGATAAGCTTACTAAAGCCATTGAAAAGATTCTTGAAAATATCCCATCTAATTTCACCGAACTTGAAAAAGAAAAAATCATTCACGACTATATACAGAAAAACGTTACCTATGATTATGTAGCGGCCGGTACTAACTATGCATCCGCCGCCGCCCTCCCCCACGCCTACGATATTTACGGCGCGGCAGTGGAAGGCAAATCGGTTTGCGAAGGATATTCAAAATTATTCCAATATCTATGCTACTGCACAGGTATTAACGCCACTCAGATTACAGGTACTGCCGATGGCGGCGCACATATGTGGAACGCGGTTAACATTGACGGAAAATGGTATCAGACAGATGTTACCTGGGATGACGGAAGCGATTATTTGAGTTATGCATATTTCAATCTGACCGATGCCGCCATAGGCACCGACCATAAAGCAGAGAAGAAATATACATCTGTTCCCGAATGTAAATCAACAGAAAGCTCCGCAACCAATACATTTGTTATTTATGTCGAAGACACATCAAATCCCCCTGTAAATTACAAAACCGCCATTGATATTGCGGCAAAACTTAAAGATAAGCGAATATATATTTATTTTGCCAATCCGAAAACAAATAACGGCCTTATAAATCTTAACCATTATATGCCCTATATTCAAAATCATTTCTTTGATAGCGGAAGTATAGTGGGCAGTTATTTCCAGAAAAAAGGAATTAATGTTATAACTACCGTTAACGGCGTTGGAGATATGATTTATCTTACGATAAAATAAATCATAATTTCAAACGGGAGGGGCAACCCCTCCCCTACAATCTACAAATTTATACTGATAAAATACCAAAACACCGCTTAAGCGTGGCTTAAGCGGTGTTTATTATTTTATTCTTCGGAAACCGTTTCTTCAGTAACTTCTATTTCTCTGACAGGATTAATTTCAGCATTTTTCATACCTGTACCTGCAGGGATAAGCTGACCGATAATAACATTTTCCTTAAGACCGAATAATGGGTCAACCTTACCCTTAATTGCGGCTTCGGTGAGAACACGGGTGGTCTCCTGGAAGGAAGCGGCAGACATAAAGGATTCGGTTGCCAAGGATGCCTTGGTAATACCGAGAAGCGTAGGCTTATAGGTTGCAAGGGTGAGTCCCTCTTCACCTGCTTCAATTCTTGCCTTAATTGCCTTGTTAGCATCAGATATTTCTTTATATTCGTAGCTTACATTCTGGATTAAGTCGGTAGAACCTGGGTCTTCAACTCTGAGCTTCTTCATCATCTGACGGATGATAACCTCAATGTGCTTATCGTTGATATCAACACCCTGTGTGCGATATGCATTCTGGATTTCAGCGATAATATATTCCTGAACGGCCTCTGCGCCCTGCGCCTCAAGAATATCCTGAGGATACTTGGCACCCTTAACGATAATGTCACCTGCGGTTACGTAGTCACCGTCCTGAACCTCTATCTTAGAGCCATAAGGAATTCCTATCTTCTCTTCCTGCATTGTTTCTTCGTTGTTGATTACAACCACATTGCTGCGCTTTTCTTCAACAAGACGAACACGGCCTGAAATCTTGGCGATAAGACCGCAACGCTTAGGTCTGCGGGCTTCGAAGAGCTCTTCAACTCTGGGGAGACCCTGTGTGATATCTTCGGTAGATGCGATACCGCCCGTATGGAAGGTACGCATTGTAAGCTGTGTACCGGGTTCGCCGATGGACTGAGCTGCCACGATACCAACTGCTTCACCCGTTGTAACGGGTTTATTGGTAGCGAGGTTAGCGCCGTAACACTTCTGGCAAACGCCGTGATGACTATGACAAGTAAGGATAGAGCGAATTTCGATAGCAGTGATACCTGCATCAACAATTCTCTTAGCATCTTCCTTGGTCATCATATGGTCATTATCACAGATAACCTCACCTGTTTCGGGATGAACGGCGGGTTTCAAGAGGAAACGGCCGATAAGACGCTCTTCAAGAGTTTCAAGAACGTGGTTACCGTCTTTAATATCGGTAATCATAAGACCTTCTTCGGTGCCGCAGTCGGTTTCACGAACAATAACATCCTGAGAAACATCAACAAGACGACGGGTAAGATAACCCGAGTCAGCGGTACGAAGAGCAGTATCGGCAAGACCCTTACGGGCACCACGGGAAGAGATAAAGTACTCAAGTACGTTAAGTCCTTCACGGTAGTTAGCGCGAATGGGGATTTCGATAACCTTACCTGCGGTATTTGCGATAAGTCCGCGCATACCTGCAAGCTGACGAATCTGAGCCATAGAACCACGGGCGCCTGAATCCGCCATCATATAGATGGGGTTAAATTCATCAAGGTTGCCCTTAAGCGCATCGGCTACATCTTCGGTGGCCTTATTCCAGATTTCAATGATATGACGGCTGCGTTCCTCGTCATCAAGAAGACCTCTTCTGTAATCACGGGATACAAGGTCAATTTCCTTTTCGGCCTTTTCAAGTATTTCCTTCTTCTCGGGAGGAATAACCGCATCAATAACTGCTACGGTGATAGCGCCCTTGGTGGAGTACTTAAAGCCGGTTGCCTTAACATTATCAAGAACTATAGAAGATTCGCTGGTGCCGTGAATATCGATACAACGGTCGATAATCTTACCGAGCTGCTTCTTACCAACCTTATTCTGAATAATATCATCATTACTTTCGACGCGGTTTGCATCGGGGTTCTTAAGAGAGAAACACCACTCAAGGTCACAAGCGCTCTGAGGGTTATTTCTATTAACAAAACCTAAATCCTGAGGAATTGCTTCGTTGAAGAGAAGGAAACCTACTGTACACCAAACAAGCTTGCTGTTACCCTTACCGTCGCTTAAGCGAACACGGATAGGAGCGTGAAGTCCGACAACATTATCGTTATAAGCCATAATGGCTTCGTCTTTATCGCGGAATACCTTATTAGCACCCGGCTCCTCGGCTTTAACGAGGGTCAGATAGTAAGAACCGAGAACCATATCCTGAGTAGGAACGGCAACTGGCTTACCGTCAGAGGGTTTAAGAAGGTTATTGGCAGCAAGCATAAGGAAGCGTGCCTCTGCCTGCGCCTCTGCGGAAAGGGGTACGTGAACTGCCATCTGGTCGCCGTCGAAGTCGGCGTTATAAGCAGTACATACAAGAGGATGAAGCTTAAGGGCTTTACCCTCTACGAGAACGGGCTCAAATGCCTGAATACCAAGACGGTGAAGTGTGGGGGCGCGGTTAAGAAGAACGGGGTGTTCTTTAATAACGAGCTCAAGCGCATCCCAGATTTCAGTAGAAGCGCGTTCTACCATCTTTCTTGCAGATTTGATATTCACTGCGGCCTTGGTTTCAACAAGACGCTTCATAACGAAGGGCTTGAAGAGTTCAAGAGCCATCTCCTTAGGAAGACCGCACTGATACATCTTAAGTTCGGGTCCTACAACGATAACTGAACGGCCCGAATAGTCAACACGCTTACCGAGAAGGTTCTGACGGAAACGACCCTGCTTACCCTTAAGCATATCGGAAAGGGATTTAAGAGCGCGGTTACTGGGACCTGTAACAGGTTTGCCGCGTCTGCCGTTATCAATAAGCGCATCAACTGCTTCTTGAAGCATTCTCTTTTCGTTGCGAACGATTATATCGGGGGCCTTTAACTCAAGGAGTCGTTTAAGGCGGTTATTACGGTTAATAACTCTGCGGTAAAGGTCGTTTAAGTCACTTGTAGCGAAACGGCCGCCGTCGAGCTGAACCATAGGACGAAGGTCGGGGGGAATTACGGGAATAACATCAAGTATCATCCACTCGGGACGGTTACCTGAGAGGCGGAATGCCTCAAGTACCTCAAGGCGCTTTAAAATACGGGCGCGCTTCTGGCCTGTTGCATCCTCTAATTCCGCACGAAGTTCGTTGCAGGATTTTTCAAGGTCGATTTCGCAGAGAAGCTTTTTGATTGCCTCTGCGCCCATTCCTGCTTCAAAAGAATCTTCATACTTTTCACGCATATCTATATATGCCTTCTCATTAAGAAGCTGACCTTTTTCAAGGGGTGTATCACCCGGGTCGGTTACGATATACTGTGAGAAATAAAGCACCTGCTCAAGCGCCTTAGGCGAAATATCAAGAGCAAGACCCATTCTTGAAGGAATGGTTTTGAAATACCAGATATGAGATACGGGAGCGGCAAGCTCGATAGAGCCCATACGTTCTCTACGAACCTTGGCGCGAGTTACCTCAACGCCGCAGCGCTCACATATCTTACCTTTATAACGAATTCTCTTATACTTACCGCAGTGACATTCCCAGTCCTTCTGGGGTCCAAAGATTCTTTCGCAGAAAAGACCGCCGGTTTCGGGCTTAAGTGTACGGTAGTTAATAGTTTCGGGCTTGGTTACCTCGCCATAAGACCAACTTCTAATCTGTTCGGGAGATGCAAGACCTATTTTAATGGATTCAAATTCAAATTGATTTTCGTTCACCATTTTGCTCTCCTTTACATATCTTCTTCATTGGTTTCAACAATGTCTTCACCGTTTTCATCCTGAAGGCCGTAACCGTCAAGGTCGCCGTCCTCTAAAACGCCCTTCGAATCTTCAAAGAGGTCATCCATGGGCTCTTCGGGGAAGTTGGCTGCAGGAGTAAGACCTGCATCTTCATCGTCAAAATTCTGTCTTAAATCTACTTCGTTATTGTCCTTATCAAGAACGCGAACATCAAGTCCCAAGGACTGAAGTTCCTTAATAAGAACCTTAAAGGATTCAGGTGTTCCTGCTTTAGGAACATTCTGACCCTTAACTATTGCCTCATAGGTCTTAACACGACCAACAACATCATCGGACTTAACGGTAAGGATTTCCTGAAGTGTATAGGCGGCGCCGTAAGCTTCAAGAGCCCAAACTTCCATCTCACCGAAACGCTGTCCACCGAACTGAGCTTTACCACCCAGTGGCTGCTGTGTAACGAGAGAGTAAGGACCAGTTGAACGTGCATGGATCTTATCATCTACTAAGTGATGGAGTTTCAGGTAGTGCATGTGACCGATTGTTACAGGGCTGTCGAAATATTCACCTGTTCTACCGTCACGAAGTCTTACCTTACCATCTCTTGATAATGGCACGCCCTTCCATAATGCTCTGTGGTCTCTGTTTTCATACAGATATTCCATTACTTCAGGAAGCAGTTCTTCTTTATGCTTAGCCTCAAACTCTTCCCATTCCAGATTAACATAATCGTTAGCCAGATCCAGAGTATCCATGATATCATTCTCGTTTGCGCCATCGAATACGGGAGTAGCCACGTTAAAGCCCAGAGCCTTGGCAGCCAGGGAAAGGTGGATCTCCAGTACCTGTCCGATGTTCATACGGGAAGGTACACCCAGTGGGTTTAATACGATATCCAGAGGACGTCCGTTTGGAAGGAATGGCATATCTTCAACTGGTAATACGCGGGAAACAACACCCTTGTTACCGTGACGACCAGCCATCTTGTCACCTACGGAAATCTTTCTCTTCTGTGCAATATAAATACGAACTGCCTGGTTTACTCCGGGAGATAATTTGTCGCTGTTTTCTCTGGTAAATACCTTAGCATCTACAACGATACCATATTCACCATGAGGAACCTTCAAGGAAGTATCTCTTACTTCTCTTGCCTTCTCACCGAAGATTGCGCGAAGGAGTCTTTCTTCTGCGGTAAGTTCGGTTTCTCCCTTAGGGGTAACCTTACCAACCAGGATATCGCCGGCACGCACCTCTGCACCGATACGGATGATACCTCTGTCATCCAAATCCTTCAACGCATCATCACCTACACCGGGAACATCGCGGGTAATCTCCTCAGGTCCCAGCTTGGTATCACGTGCTTCTGCCTCATATTCTTCAATA
>JAZNWP010000048.1:0-176152 GCA_045593385.1 Acutalibacteraceae bacterium | reverse complement strand
GAAAGAATCATAAATCCTTCTGGAGAGATAAGGGCATCTTCCATAGTGAAGGTTAAAGTACGCTCACCTTCCCAAGCAACGAGACGAGAGTTACCACGGCCACCCTGTGCATAAACAGTGGTTGCTGCACCTTCGAGGCTAGAAGTTTTTAGTGTATCAAAATAAATTACAGGCTCACCAGCATAGAAAATCTTGTTACCAATTTTTTGTGCGGCCTTTGCTTTTAATACGACATCACAAATTTCACGAACACCGAATTTCATAGTGTTATTTCCTCCTTAAATTAATTATGTATATTTTTCATCCAGTTATCAGGTGTTTTCTCTGGCTTACCACCAGCCAGCCTTTGTTTAATATCTAGATCCCAATTAGTATATAAACCGTATCGTTCTATTAAATCATATAACTGGAACATAGTTAACTCAGTAAGTTCTTTTAATGACATTGAATTTAATCCAACGGTTAAAATTGAAACATACTAAGTAAATATGCTTGAATTAGAGTTCCCTTTTTGGGCTGCAACGATTTCGCGTCCTCTCATTAATTTTTTCGCAATTTCTTGTGCTTTTTTATTGGCAGGATTAAAAGCCTACTAATCCATCGGACCATCTTTCATACAAAAGATACTCCTACAAGCCTCTCTTAAAAATTCAAAGTTATCATTATCTACTATAATACTTTTATCATTTTTTAAAAATAATAAACTATTCGGAGTTAAATTAATATTATAGGTTGCAAATAATAATTGTAAAACTTTTAAGACACATTCTTTTTGCTACTTTGTTTCTGGATTATGCATTATCGTCATAAATATCTAAAAATTAGTTATTTCATCTAAACGAGTTTTGTCCTAAACAAACATTGTTTTATTAAGCCCTAGAGTCTAAGCCCCAATTAAAAAATCCCGTTCCCCCACAAAAGCTATTTCTTTGATTGTGGGCTAATGAACTATTAAAGAGCATTCAGGAATAGGAAAATCTATGCCACACATTAAAGCAGCTCTAATATCCATTAAGCTTTAACAAAATCCTTAAAATCTTCTAAGAAGCGTTCTTCGCCATTAGGATTTGGCATATTCTTCTTATCCTCTTCCCCGTGGACTGCTCGATACATTAAACATAAGCCCGCATATTCATCTGTTAAAACTATTTGACTGGCTCCTAAAAATTCTAAACGTCCTAATCCAGTTAATTTCTTATTATCAAATATAGTATCTATTTCTGCGGCTATTTTATATGGCCTTAACGCAAAATCTCGCATTTGCCACTAATCAAAATGACAAATAATATCAAATTCAATTATGTTATCTCTGAATTCTGGATTTGTTGCATTCTCAGTAAAATTATCAAAGCTAACAATTATATAATTTAAAACCGAACCATCTACTGTAAGTTTAGGAACAATTTTAATATTTTTCCCAAACAAATCAAGAGTTTCATCTTCAGTTAAGTTAGGTTTATTTAAACAATCTTTTGTTGTATAAAACAACAATTTTTTTAATCTATTATTTTTTATAATAGTATCAACGATAATCCGCATATCTTTTTCCATAGATAGAAAACTTGATTTCGGATAAGAATAACTTTCAATTTTCATTTATCGCTTTCTCCTTTTTCTCTCATCTATATTAAAATAAAGACTCAACTACAATGGTTTTACTATACTCTCCATAATAAAGATCAAATTGTCCGCTATAGGGACTATCCCATTTTATAGTAACATTTCTTGGGTCTTTTGGATCAACTGTTAATATTACTGGATATTTTTTATCAACACGCCATTCAGCGGCTAAAGAACCATCAAAATAAAAATCATAATTCTTTTTCACTTTAATAAATGTTTCACCAATAATATCAACTAATTCATCTCTATCTTCATTAGGATCTTTTATAGGTTCAATTAATCCTCCGACGATACCATTTTCAATATCATCTTCGTCTTCATTAGCAAAATATTCTACTGCTGTAACTTCAAATATTCCAGGAGTTGAAATCCAATCAGTCGCCTCTATTCGCCAACAAGTATCATCACCTTGTAGATAGAATTTATTATATCTTTTAAAATACCTTATTACTTCATCAGTTTTTGGCATTAAAATATTTAAAGAATGATTAGGAGAATCTACACTGATACCATGCTTTTGAATAAAATTAATCTTTGTTTCTACTGGGCCACGAACGGCCGCATATGTAGAATGATATCCTTCTTCATCTTCCCAAGCTATTTGATAAGAACATTTTCTTATATCGCCTCGAAAATAAGCAAGTTCAGTTAAATCTTGTAAATATATTAACCAATAAGTTTTCGTTCCTAACCACTCAAAAACAGTTCCTGGTTTAAATCCATATTCATAACCGATAGAAATAATTTTATCATCGTAATCAGCTTTTAACTTATTAGGATTAATTAGTGCGCGAGCCGGCTTCTGGTCTGACGCACCCAATTTAGCGACCTCCGCACCCTGATATGAATACCATACTGCGTGGTCTAAAGAACGACGTTTATCTTTTATCATTCGCTCTTGCTATAGATTACCGCCCGCTTGAGTTAAACGTTTTTTCTATTCAAGAACACCTTCAACAGAATTTTTTTCTTCATCAAACGGCATTTTGTCATAAACTCCTAATCGACCTTTCATTAATCTAAAAGGGATTTGACTACTTAAATCATAACCTGATACCACGGTTTAGCTCCTGTAAAAGACTAATACTTTCAAATACAGTTTTACGATATAGCTCAAAACTTGTCTCTTGAGTCCTTAATCCCTCTAATTTACATAATAACTATAAAAAAAGCGGAGTAATGAATATTTCATTCATTCCCGCAATTTCTAAGATAACAGTATCTAATTGTTTAGGCCAATCTTCTTCATGTTCACGCATTGGAATTAATTTCCATAATTGGTTGGTTAAACGACGAACATTAGTATCAATATCTTCTATTTGAAAATCAAAGTTATATTTAGTCAATTGCACTAGTTTCCATTAAGCTAGACCAGTTAGAAACATAAGTTCCTTTTTCGCCAGCTTTTCTCCTTTTATACAATCTTTGCATATGAAATGAATCTCTCCTACTTTCTTCTAAAAGAGTAAGCAGTTTCGATAAGTGGTTAGCCTATGAAGTCATTTTAAAATCAGTTCCACTATATTTCATTCTTGTATTTTCAATAGAAGTAACTTGGCGTTGAACCCAACCCTATTTCATTAACAACGCCAAAATATTGATTTCTTCAGCTGATAATTCACAATTAAATCTTGATTTATCAACTAAAACATTAGGAATTTCTAACAATTCTTCATCCAAATCTCCCCAAACAGTTCCCAAAATGAAATCATCTGATGTTAATTCATCTTCTCCGATTTCTTTTACCTCAATTACATAATCGTAAAGATTTTTTCTTGGAAACTCAAAACCTGGAATAGCGTTAATTAAAAGATTTTGTAAATCTTTTAAAGTATCTTCTGGAGTTAATTCTAAATAAAGATCATCGGTAATTTGGCCAAGAAAGCGATTATAAACAGCCGAAAATTGTGTATCAGCCATATAATTGCCTCCTTTATTATTTGTTTTCAGTGCTTACAACATTGTATTTTGGTGCTTCTGTGCGGCGTCCAGTTGGCTCTTTTGCTACTTCTGGTTTGACTCTTCTTTCATTGGTTTTAAGAATTGTGTTTTGACTATCTTCTCTATCTTCTTCAATATGTTTTAAAGCAGCATCAACATCAAAACCAGTTTTTTCTTTAAGAGCTTTTCTTTTACCAAGATCTGTTAAAGGAAGTTCAATACTAAGCTTTTTAATTAAATCAATTACTCCGATTGGCGCAAAATCAAGAGCATCTAAAAAAGCCTCTAAACTGCCATCTTTAAGTAATTTAACAATATCCATTTCGCTCATGTGATATTCTGGTTCAGTTCTAATATTAAACTCTTGAAGCGCTGCTTCATCTTGAATCTAAAGAAAATTTGAAAGAATCATTAACCCACCGGGCTGGAAAGTTAATTTTTCTAATTCTTCATAACTAATTTTTTTAGTCTCTCCAGGTGCGAAAGATCTACGGATACCATCCTCTGGAATTGTATAGGATACAAAACCAGCACCTCTATTTTTTACATTACAAATATTGTTCATATTATTTATCTCCTTTTTCTCTAAAAAAATAAGGGGGATTAGGGGATAACCCCTATTCCCCCCAAATCTATTATAATATTAAGTTATATTTTTTATTACTTATTATAAGCTTTTACTTCAGTAATATACTGAGAGCTATCCCAGATAGAATCTTTAAGTTCCATCTGACCAAGTAATGAAGTATCAGCATAAGCGCAAATGTTGTTAGCAAGCATTGCTACAACACCAACCTTTTTATAAACTTGAATTTCACGGCTACGATCATAGTTGGTAAATTCATCAACAATTGCGTTGCCTTCGAAAGCAATCTTAACTGGCTTGCTATCAGCTCCAGAAGGAATGATGTAACAGTATCCAGGATTAATTACTTTACGAGTATTGGTTTCATCTTCGAGACCCTGAGGAAGAATAACTACCTTACGTCCCTTATAAGTTGCAAGATGTCCAGTATTCCAAAGTTCGTCCTTCATCTTTTCTGTATATCTCCAGCCTTCAGTTGGAACCATCTTTACAGCAAATTCATAGGTACAGTAAATAGTGGGTTCACCATAAGCAGAAGCAATAACAAGAAGACGATCGAATTCTTGTTCATCAAATCCATTGGAAACAACAATGTTTGCTGGAGGAAGCTGATTTACAGAAGCTGCAAGAGCATGACCAACTTCTCTGAAAATTAATTCATCCATACCTTCCATAACAATAGCGGTAACTTCTGCGAAGTCTACACGACCATCAAGGAATTCTTCGAAGCCGATCTGAGCAGCACCACCCATAGCAGAAGTACGAACTTCAAAGCTCTCTTCTTCTGCAGGTCCAAGCTTAAATACTTCATAAATACCAGCAAGACCAACGCGAGTAACGAACTGCTTTGCACGAGAACGAACGTCTCTCTTGCGGCGGAAGATTGGCTTGTCGCCTTGAGCGAACTGCTTAGTTTCTGCGAATTGCATATAAGCCTGTTCAACTTTCTTAGGAAGAACTTCATCAATTGTTTCTTCGATAACTTCAAAAATTAAATTTTTATTATCACGATATAAAGAATATGAACCAGCATATTCATTAAATTCACGACGAAGAGTTTCATTTAACTGTTCATAACTGAAATTTTCGCCATTAAATGAGTAAGACACTGGAGCAGAAGGATCAGCTTTTGCCACAGTCTTAGCTAATTGTACTAAATTTTTCTTATCTAAAGCCATTATTCCTCTCTCCTTTCTTATTGCACTCTCATAATTTTAACGCCACGTTGATGATCAGGCATTGTATATTCTTTAACAACCTGCCAAAGCATAGTAGTATCAGCACCAGGTTTCTTATCAGTAACTTCAAGAATACCTTTTGTTCCTGGAGTTAAGAAAACACCAGTTTTTACTGTTTCTACAGTTCCATTAATAGTATTTGTTGTGAAAATATCACCAGGCATAGTCTTAAATACACGAGGAACCATAGTAGTGCCTTCTGGCATCATTGCTTCTGGATGCTTAACAGCACGAAGCTTCATGAAAAGACGTTTACGAGCTTCATCAGCGATATCAGGATCATTAATATCATTCATTTCATAATAATCATGAACCTTTGAAGCTACGCTGTAATCAGCAACTTTATCAGTTTCAGGATTTTTAATTTCTGGAAGTGTTTCAAATCCTTCACCAGTCCATTTTTCACGAGTTCCCTGTAAGAAACGAGTAGGACCATAAAGTTCTTCAGCAGCTTTAGTTCCATCTAATGGACTATAAACGCGAGCCTGATAATTTCCCTTAATCATTGCGAATTCGCAATCAAGTTGATGCTCTCTATATAACTTAATTTCATTATAAACAAGCATCCATTCACCTGCGCCTGTAAAGTTTACAAGGCCAGCTGCATAATCGTATTTAACGAATTGTCCCTGTTCTAATACTTCAATTGAAGAATCAGCAGGTAATTGAGCATAAATCTGACCATTTCTCTGAGCAGATAGATGATTTGGTTCTACTTGACCGTAACCCATCTCAACATAACTTGCTTGAGATTTAATGCCAGATCTTAATAAAAATTCTTTAAGCATGTTTATTTTCCTCCTTTAAATTTTTTTTTACATGTCTTTGGCAACAGAACGAAGAGCTTTTACCCAAGCGGGAACATCTTCATCTCCGCTCATGCCACCATCTAAATTAAATGTAGTAGGTTTACCTTCTTCTGTTACATTATCGTTAAGGTTAAAACTAACCTTATTACGAACACAAATAATAGAAAGTTTTGCTTCAATATCATCTAATGAATATGAATCAATATTTTCAAGAACATCTGCTTTTTCAGCATCAGATAACATATAAAAACTATCAATCATCTTTTGCTTTTCAACTTTTTCAACAGATTTCTTAAAAGCAAGTAAAGAAGCATTTTCTTCTTCAAGAGAAATAACTTTTCCTCTTACTTCATTTAATTCATTTTCCATTAAAGAATATTTTTCACTTAACTCTACATATTCTTGAATTTCATCAAGATTGTATTTACTTTTTTTGCCCTTATTTTCTTCATTTTTTTCTTCGTCTTCATCTTCACAAGTACATTCAGACTTAGGCTTTCCGCACTTAGGGCATTTTTCTTCTTCATCAGTTTCTTCAGAATCTTCTTTCTTTTCTTCTTCTTTCTTTGATTTAGCATATTCTTCAACTGCGGTTGCATCAAATTGTGCGGTTTCAGCAGGAGTATATTCTTCTAAGATATTAGCTTCTGCAAATTCTAAAGAACCATTTTCTAAAATAGAGAAATCTAAACGATAATATTTATCTTCATTTGTTAAAATAGCAAATTTTTGTTCATTATCTTCACAAACTTCAACAATATTATAAGCTTCATTTACATGAGCAAATAAAGCATTCCATAAATTATCTCCAATTTCAACATTGTATCTAGTAAACACTTTCTCTCCTCCTTCGTTCTTTAATAATTCTTTTAATTCTATCATCATAGATCTAAGTTCTTCTTTAAACTTATCATCCAATGAAAATTGAATAGTTGGAGCTGTAATATTAGAACCCTCAAAACAAGGTTCTACTTCTTCTCCAAGAGTGCAAAGTTTTGCAACAATTGCGTCATTAATAATGAAAAACTATAAATTACCTTTTTCATCTTTTGTCCAATTCGCATCTAAAATATTTTCATCAAGTTCCATAGATTGATTATTGCCTTTATTTATAATGCGTTTGCACTCAGGATATTGTCCGGTCCACAGCCATCCTTCAGTCATTAAATATTCTCTCTCATATTTATCATTATCTAAAAATTTCTAAAACCAAACTTTTGCTCCTAAATCAACAAAACCATATGGTCTTGTGGTATCTTTAATTTTAAATGTTCCACCTGAAATATCTATGCTTCTATTATGTCCCTCAAAATCTTCCTTGTTTTCATTATAATATCCAACAATAGGACATCCTGGTAATGAATTTGCCATTTTTTTAGCAACTTCTTTTGTAATAATGCTTTTATTTCTATTTGGTTCATCACCAACATAACAAACTTTAATCTAACATTTTGAAATCAAAGGGTTTAAAGGCTAAACATTTATAAATTCAATAGGAGTATCTAAACAAACACTTTTATTCATTTCTAACCCTCCTTAATTAGCTCATAGATTCTTTATTCTAAATTGTTTTATCACTTTTCTATTCATCAGGAGTTTCTGGTCTACCAGCCTTCTTTTCAGAAGTATCTCCTAATTTTTTCTAAGAATTTTGATTGTTATTTTTATTAGAATTGCCCTAATTTGACTAACTATTTCTTAAATCTTCTAAATTCATAGTAGAAGACATTAATGGAGGAAGCATAACTTCAGATAAATGTAAAATTTGATTTTCAAAAAATGCAGTATTCAAAATAGAACTCTATGAATGTCCAAGAGCAATCTATGGAAGCATTTTTGAATAACCTATTTGAACCTATTCTTTATACATTTTTGATAAATCTTTATAGTTATATTGAGAAGTTTCTAACATATATAATCTAAAATTACATTTCTTTTTATTTGCGCATTGAGATTGTGTAATTCTATCAAAGAAATTAGAAAATTGAAATAATAAACTTCTCATTGAACTTTCATCATTTAAAATCGACATTGCTAATGACATATTTCCATCTGTATTAAATAAATTTTGTGAAATACCTAAAGCATTAAATACACTTCGTTCAACCTTTTTAAGATCATCTTGAGTTGTAGTGGTGTTTTTATCAGACATATCAATACTATCAATCTCAGCGAAAGTTGTTAATACATCGACACCTACAGCTCTTTTTAACATCTAAACGGCATTGTTATGGATATCTCTTGCTTCATCAACATCGAATATTAAATCGCCATTTTTATCCATTGGAAGTTTTTGAACAATTACTTTTAATAATTTTTGTAATTGTTTTCTACGGTCTAAATCTTGCGCAGCATCCAAATCAAGGATTTCTGGAAGTGCGTTAATAAGAAGTGGAATATCGCACTTATCAGATCCAGAATTTAAACTAAATTTAATTGTTTTTGTTGGGTCTAACATAAACCAACCAGTATCTTGAATCCATCTGCTGGATAAAGTATCTTGAGTCGGGTCTTGAAGACCGGTGCGCGAATCCGCACTTAATTTTCCACTCTTATAAGCCATATAGCCTTTTTTAAATTCATCTGGAAATAAACTTAAAACTTTTAAGCGATAATTAGTATCTAAAAATGCTTTATCAAAAAAGCGCATATTAAATTCCACAGTTGGAAAATTATTTACATTAAATCTTGAACGGCAAAAAGCAACCGGCAATTCCTGTATCATAATACCATCTTTAGAATCTACCAAATATCCATAATAAGCTCCATTTTTAATAACATTTAAAGCGATGTCTCCACATAATTTTTTAATTGATGAATTATCTAAATAATTTAATATTTTATTAAATTCAGAAACAATCTTTTCTTCTTTTAATTTTTCATCATAAATCTCAGGTACAATATACCAATCATATCTATACAGAGTTGCTAAATAATTACAAGCACGAGAATAAATTCCAGATGTTTTATAGAAATAATTAGAAATTTCTCTTAGCTTCTCTACATCATTTTCGGCTAGTGCTCTATAAATAGTTGCTTTTGAAATTAAATTTTTCGTCTAAGCCTATAAAGCACCAAGTTGTAAAGTAGCATCTTCAAGAGTTTTTGTTCCAACTTTAATTTTTCCATATTCAGTTGGTTTAATCATATCAAATCCTTTTTCTCGGATTTGTTGCTATCTATTTAACTCTTCCAATAATTTCACCTCCATCTTTAATATCCAGCTAAATTCATAATATAATCATAAGAAATTAAATTTTCTTCAGTATAAGGAATTTCTATTAATTTAAAATCATGTAAAGCGCAAAATCTTCTTTTTTGATTATCATTATATTGCTATTGATAAAATCCTCTTTTTCCGCCGAATTTCTAACTTGGTTCATAATGTTGTTTTCCCTAATACTCTATGATAAAATCAATTTTACCATCATCATCAAAAACAACAAAATCAAATCTTAAAGGGCGACCGTTTGGGCTCTTTAAGTCTGGAAATACGTATTCCATTTTAAATGGTAATTCAGCTTCTTTTAAGATTTCTTCAATCTTTATTTCAGCTCTTGATGCTCTCATGATCGCACCTCCTCAATTCATAAACATCCAATCTTTAGCATTAAATTTTTTCTTCTTTTTCTTTTTATCTTCGTCTAATTTTATATAATAAAGTCCATACTCAAATGCCGAAAATTTATCTTTCTTAATTCCTCTATTAGCCTATTTTAAGATAATATTAATTCCTTCGTTTTCTTCACGAAGATTTAACATCTCCTCTTTTAATATGGAAGTTAAAGTAAATGGTTTTAAATAATCTGCCCTTTCTTCAGGACTCATTTTCTATCCTTTTTGAGTTCCTAATAATTTATCTCTTGCGCTTCTTTCATCTATTAAAAATCTCACTTTTCCCGCAGCTAATTGAGTTTGTGCGTTAGAATGACATTCAGTATTAATTGGCGCATTAGCTTTTAATACATACATAGCATCAAACTCTGTATTCGCGGTTCTATATTTTTTATAATATCCTTCATCATCGTTTTCTACTCCAAAATCAGGATAAAAATCTCCATTTTCATCATTCTATGATTTTACCATATAGTCAATTAATCCAAGACCAACACCATTACCATCTATTACAATAGTACGAGCTTTATATTTATAAAATAATTTCTTTAACATAATAGCCTAATCTTCCATGTGTTCATCAGTCATAGTATAAATATTAACTAATGATTTTATTGCTGGTCCTTGAGATTGAGGAGTCACTTTAAATACACAAGCGACGGTGTCGCAGCCCTTTCTTCCCACGTCCGCAGATATTATATAATATGCTCCAGTAGAAGAACGACCAGAATGTTCATACTCAGGCTATAACAATTTTCTACTTCTATTAAAATGCTCTCCATTAAAGAATGCATCTTCAACAGTTCCAGACCATTTAGATTCATATTCTCTATCAAATGAAGCTTCATTATAAGTTCCTTCATTCTTTTGGTCAGTAATAAAAGTTTTACTTTGAAGTCCCATTCCTACTGGGGTTCTCCAAGTTCCGCCTAAAACCATACATCGTTCTGGCTAAGTAACCATACGAACCAAGAAACCAATTAATCTATCATAAGGGAAAGTTCCTTTATATCCAGCAGTGGTAATATAAATCTATGATTTATTTAAAGGTTCTCTTTCATTTGTAGTTCCATCTTTCGCTCTACGAGAAATAGCCATAACAGGAATAATAACTTCTCTTAAAATATTATCATCAATACCAACGCATTCTTCCATAACCCCACCATGACGACGCTGTCCACGAGTAGTTTCTCGAGCCGCAAGGTTGTCTAAAACAGAACCATTCTTAAATACATATCTAACTTTATCTTTTCCAGTTAAAGTTTTTCCTCGACCCCAATCAATTTCTCTTGAAAAACTTGGAATCAATCGACAAATTTCTTCAACTTTACTCTAAAGAATACTAGCACCCTGTTCCTTACCTCCAGAAGTAACAAATAAATGGGCATCTGGATATAAGACGCATCTACACATCAATGCCATAACAGTTAAAAAAGACTTTGAATAAGCACGGGGGAAAACTGCATAAACATATTGATATCTCATAACCGAGCGTAAAAATACTCTCTAATAAAAATAGAACTAGAACTCCCCATCTTTTGGTTCAGTTCTAGTTCCTCGAACCATAAAATCAACGAATAAATCAGGATATTCTCTCCAAAAGGCAATATACTAACGAATAACTGGTTTTACTGCTTCTACACGCTCTGGTGAAATACCTATCTTTCGGCGATATTCGGATAAATCAAGTAAATCTTTTAAAGCCACGAATCATCGCCTCCAGATAAGTATTTTTCATTTTCTGCGATTTCTTCATCAAGAAAATCCTGAAAATCTATAAAGTCCTAATCTTTTATGGTTCTTTCTAAATCATCTAAATCTATTTCAATATCATCAACAATGTCTAATTCATTATTTTCTTTGTCTTCTTTATCTTCTTTTTCAATATCTCTTAAAGCTTTTTCAACCATAATAGTTAAGTTGGTTTCTTCTTCAACTAATGTTTTTGTATATCTCTACATATCAGCAATAGTTAAATCAACTCTGTCTTTTGGGCTTTCAACATAATATCTTTCAATATAACCATCTTTTTCACAAAGCTCAATAAGTTCTCCTATTGAGTCTATAAATTCACCATTTTCAGTTTTATTCTACTGCGCAGTAAATTTACCAGATTTCATAAGATTGTCATAAGCTTTTTGCATCTTTTGAAAACCTTCTATATCACCAATATCAATTAATTGATTTGCTTTTAAAGATGTTTTACATACTAATTTTAAAGTATCTATATGCCCCGCACCTTGAATATCATAAGATGCCATCATCTCTTCATAAAGCTACTCTAATCTTACCCACTCTTCTGGTTTATAAGTTTTTCCCCACTTTAAACGCAAATAAGTTTTATCTTCATCTGTAAGATCATCCACAAAATCATCCTATCCGCCAGAAATCTCTGCAAAATAATCATCTTGAGGTTCATCTAAAAATAAATTTTTATTATCTGCGTAAACAGGTTCTGTAAGCGGCTCATTAGGCACAGGAATGCTGGCTGTGGCGATCGCTTGAGCGATTTCCGCAGCCTCATATCCCTATCTTTTCATAGTTTCTTCTATTTTTTTATTGGCGACTTCTTGAAGAAATTCAGTATCTTTCCATCTATAATCTCGCCATTGTTTTAATTTCATTTTAGACAAATATCTACCTAAAATTGTCATTCCAGTTAATTTAGCTTTATCTTTTGCATAAGACTGTAATAGTTTATTCCATTCATCTGGTATATATGGAACATCACATTCTTGTAATATCCATAAATAAGTATTAGGATCAAAATTATCAACATGCATTGAAATACATTTCTTACACTATTTTAATTTTCCTTCTGGATATTTAATTAAATTATTTGAACCGTAAAACTATTCAGCTCCCTATGTTCTATTACATTTTTCACAATAATAACTTTCTGACATAAACATTACCTCCTTTATTTTATATTTAAAACTGCAAACCGCAAATTATAAATTTTTGTCTTTTGAGTTTCGGCAATGTTTACATATACTATAAAACCCATCTTTACTAGTTTTATTTTTACTAAAATATTTATTATGAGCTAATTTAATTTCTCCACAACGGCTGCATTTTTTATATTTACCTTTTTCAGTATTTAAATAATACCAATCTAATAAATCATCTTCTGCTTGAGATGCTATTAATTTTGGAATTTTGTTTCTCCATAGACTTGAAATATATTCTACGCTGTGTTTAATACCAAATTCTTCTTCTATTTTTTCCTAAATTATTATATTCTATAAACCATCAACTTTATATTCAATAATTCTCTCATACATAGGATAATCTTTTAATGCTCTTGTGGCTACGTCATCAAAATCTTCCATTAAATACCACAAATCTTTATCGAAATATCCTTCACTTTCTTGTTTACATCTTGAATAATTACATAAGATTGCTGAACATATTTTTGGGTCGCACAAAGATATTCCTTCAGGAATAACATAGCCTTCTTCATCAAAAGTAAAACTATCATTTAAAGGAATTGTAGCACGAGTCTGAATTGTCTTTGCTGAAGGAATAGGCTGTCTATATTCGTTTTTTAATACATATTGGTCTTTGCGCATTTCAATAATATTCTTTTTTATTATATAAGCATCTCGACCTTTTGCAGTTTTTAACATCTATTCCCAAGTTTTTATGGCTTCTCTCAATTCTTTTAATCCAGGAACTTCTTCTATATCTTCTTTTGTAATTACATTTTTTGGTTGAAAAATTATATTTTTATCATTTGCTATCATATTATAAATGCCATCTTCGCCATTTTCTAACTAAGCAATAAGACCTTCGAAAGAAGTTTCTCTTTTATTTACAGTTACCATGCGATTCTCTGTAAGAACTCTTCTTTCTTCTTTTCTTTGCTACTTCTCTGCGCAGAAAATAAGATAGTCTCCTAAAATTTCTAAATATCTTTCACTAGGATGCGGATTTTCTTCTAAAATTTTTTCTACTAACTATCTTCTTTCTTCTGGAGTTTCTAAAGTATAATCTAATTTGATCATATTCTTTTCCTCCATTCTTTTCTTCTTCCTTTTTATTATACCAGAAAAAATTTCTTTTGTCAAGTTTTTTTAGAATTTTACCCAAAAAATTTTTTATAATAGAAAAAAATTTTTTACTTGACAAATAAAAAAATTTTTGATATAATATTAATGTAGAAAAATAAGGAGTATTAAATATGATAATTGCTTTGATAATTGTTTCAGTATTATTTCTAAGTTCATTAGGAATTATTTTTTTATTGTGGAAGGTACTAAAAAATACCTTCGACAATCTTGAAAAATTAAACGCTATTGTAAAAGATATGCTCAACATTCAAGCAGAAGAATATGAATTGGAAACCGCATGTAATGATAAATATTACTTTTGCGATTTACTATTGCTTTCTGTGGAATTTGAGGCGCTACATACAGAAATCGCCGCAGATTTTTCACTGTATGATAGTAAAAAAATAGCAGGGTTGCGCATAAAGACAAAAGATTCTTTTGAAGATTATTTCAGAGGAGATGAATATGAACAATTATATTTTAATAATATTGAAAATAATAACGAGTGTAATATAATAGTTCCAAAAGCAGTACTATATGAACCGATAGAGGGGGTATGGTCTTGGAAATTACAATCTTAACAATATTGTGGTTAATATTATCTCTTTTAATATTTTTTCAATATGGTCAATATGCTAAAGATTTGTCGATTGTGGATAAATTTGCGTTTTGTATTATTTGTTTAATTGGTGGACCTATACTTGCGGCAGCCAATATTTTAGAAGCTTTGCTCGACTGTATCTTGCCGGAAGGGTGGGGAAGCGAAGATGGCTTCGGAGTATAAGCGGCGCGCGCAAATAGTTTTTGATGATAATAAATTGGATTTTGATGGAGATATTTATTATTATAAAAATATTACTGAAAATGAATTATGTAAAGAAATTGAAGATTTAATACCTTTTTATGATTTAATTTTTGTAAATAAATTACCAATACATATTAGATCTTCTACAATTATAAAAATTTTTAAAAAGGAGTGAAAAAATATGCCTCAAAGTTCTTGGATTCAGGGTGCGGAATTAATCCCAGAAAACAGACCTTATATGGTTGATGGAGCAGGACGTGTAATTATTCCATCACATTTACGTGCAAAATTTGGAATTGAAATTGGTGATGAAATGGATTATTATACTACTTTTATTGATGGAAAATGGTTTGTTTGCGTAACTAGACATGAAGAAGAAGCAGATGATAATGAATGAAAAAAATTTATAAATATCGTTTAGGAGTAAACGGAATGACAATAAGAATTGATTTAAAAGTAGAGCAATTTTTACATATTGAAAGTCAAGACGGTATTCCAACTTTATGGGCGTTAATTGATGACGATATTGCGGAAACAATAGAAATATATTGCTATGGGACTGGTTGGCCGATTTCAGATCATGATAATTACATAGGAACTGCGATTGATGGATATGGTTATGTATGGCATTACTTCGTTTGACGGAATAGTGAGACATGCGCCCAAAAAAAACAGTAAACAATGAGAAATTGTTTACTGTTTTTTATTTTTCCCAGAAAATAAAAAATAAAAAGATTTTTCCGTTATTCGAAATTTAAAATGAATTTGGTGATTGTTATGTCCGGGCACTTTAGTGTATAAAAGTATTAAAAATTTTTTTCCTTCAATACACCCTCCCACACTATATATATAATAATATAAAAGCACCTTATTTTTCCATTGGAGAAAATAAAAAAAATATTGAGAAATTTAAAAATACCTATTGACAACCGCAAAATAATGTGCTACAATCATAAGTGTCAAGAGGTTAAACAACCTACAATAAAAAAAATAGAAGGATGGTAAAAAAAATGAAATTCTGTGATTATTGTTTTGTAAACGAATTAAAAGAGGATTCTGCTATGGATATTTGTGCAAGTTGCATTCAGACTGAATTTTTCACTTTCGATAATATGAAAAAATATCTTGTCGCGTTCAATCTTGTCAATGATTATTACAGCGAAATGAATACAAAAATCTTCAGCTATTTCCTCATGTGCGAATATGTCAACGAAGACCGCGACCACTTTATCGAGTGGAGTTATGCAAACGCTGAACAGGAAAAAATCCAACAAATCATGAAGATAAACCACTGCTAAAAATAGGAGGTATATAAAAATGATTTACTTGATAAAATCAGCCGCGTATGATAACGGAGCCTTTTTCAAGATAGGGCGAACGGATCACCTCCAAGCTCGCCTGCGGGCATATGGATGCATGAACCCTTCAATCAAGTTACTGCAAACCGCAATAACTTATAAAAAGACGAAAGGAAGGCTTGAAAAAGAAATACATAGCGAGTTAAAAGATCAAGGTTATGAGTTTCACAAAGTCTTTGGTATCACTACTGAATGGGTATATATACCGCAAGAAAAAGTGAAAGCCTTCGAACAGGCAGGACTTGCACAGTTTAAAGCTTGCAAGGGTAGGTTAATTCAAACAGTAACAGAACAGCCTACTATATGACTATAAAGCAGGGTGAAAGCCCTGCTTATTTTATATGCTCGCTTTATCGTGGTAAAGCGTTAATGTCGCGAAGCGCCTTGACTTTAGCGCTTTAAAGCGTTAAAGTATTTTTTTTGCAAATCGTTGCTTCATCGCACTAAAGTATTAAATCTCTAAACTTCATTACATTAAAGTGCTAATGTGCTAACACGTCAATGCTTTATTACACTAAAGTATTAATGCATTAAAGCAGCTCCTCGCAGTCGTCTACGCTAACTGTGTGTAGCGATCCTTCATCATGGTAAAGTGCTAAAGTAGTAAAGTACTAATGCTTCATCACAGTAAAGCACTAACACAATAAAGTAATAAAACATCAATGCTTCATCACACTAAAGCGTTAATACATTAAAGCATTGATGAAATAAAGCAATACATAGATTGAGCAAGATTGTTAAAATTTTAACAATGTGAATAATTATACAAAAATAATGTATAAATATTCATTAAAAAAGTTAAGTTTTTTTAATAAAAGGTATTGACAAAGAGTCAATTATCTGCTATAATAGATACTGTCAAGTAAAGAATAACACTAATGAAAGAGGTATTTTACAATGACTAATAAGACTTATTATTTTGATATGGATGGCGTTCTTGCTAACTTCCACAAAGAGCCGTATAGATACGCTAACGCAATTAACAAAGAGTGGATTGCCACACTTGACCCGTTCATGAATAATGTAAACCTTGTAAGAGAACTGCTGATTGCAGGTATTGAGGTTTATATATTAAGCAAAGCAGCGAGCGAAAGTGCTAAACTCGGCAAACTTGAATGGCTTGCAAAGTTTATTCCTGAAATGCCTGTTGAGAATATAATTATAATAGTTGGCAACGGAAAGAAGGCAGACTTCATCAGAACTGAAACAGGTGTCCTTGTTGATGATGATATTAAAAATACAAGACCTTGGATGAAGGCAGGCTACGAAGCAATCACCCTTGAATACAAAGGTCAAACAGTGGTTCTCAATTGAGAACCACTTTTTTAATTGCTTCATCGCTTTAAAGCGTTAAAGTCCGTGCGACTCCTAGCTTTAACACTTTAAAGTGCTAAAGTATTTTTTTTGCACTTCATCGATTTAAAGCGTTAAAATGCTAAATCCCTAAACTTCACCGCTTTAAATCGCTAAAGTCCGTGCCATCCCTAATTAGCACTTTAAAGTGCTAAAGCGTTAAAGTTTTTGAAATCGGACTTTAACGCAGTAAAGTATTAAATCCCAAAAGTGAACGAAATTTCAACTTCACCCCATTAAAGCGTTAAAACATTAATACTTTACCAAGATGAAGCGTTAAAGCACCCCCAACTTTAACACAGTAAAGTGTTAACTCCTAAAAGTGAACGAAATTTCAATTTTAGTATGGTAAAGCGTTAAAGTAATACAATCCAAAAGTAAACAAATGTGCGGACGCCCCGAACATTTGTTTTGTGAAAAATGACGAATAAAAAAAGTTAAAAATTTTTTAAAAAGGTATTGACAAATGCGTGCGGTTGTGCTATAATTAAGACAGTGAGAGGGAGATATCCTCCACAAAAAAAAGAAAGAGGTAAATGAAAATGTTAGATTATGAAATTTTTGAGGCTGAATACAATTGGATGCAGAGCGAAGAAGTTTGGGAGGAATAGCTCCCAAACTTCAAAAAAATTAAAAAAAGTCTTGACAAATAGCAAAAGATATGCTATAATAAAGACAACAAAGGAAAGAAAGAGGTAAACAAAAATGAAATTCAGAGTAGAAACAAGAACAAACGAAGAGCACAACAAGGCTTGCTGCGGTGACCTGTATATCGGAACAACGACAGTTATCATTGAAGCAGAGAATAAAAAAGAAGCAATCGAAAAAGCAAAAGAACAATATGATGTAGTTCTTGAAGGTTCGGTGATCTCAACAGAAGAATTTGAAAAGCAAAAAAGAGAACAAGAAGAACAAATTGCTAAAATAAAGGCTCAAGAAGAAAGAGCAAAAGCAAAAAGAATCGAAAAAGAAAATCAGCCTGGTTACAAAGCAAAAAGAAACTACAAAAGAGTAATTGCGGAAATCGAAAAAGCAACCGAAGAGATTGAAGCACTCAAAAGAAAAATTGCCTATTACGAAAAGAAAAAAATTGAATTGGCAAAACAGTACAAAGCAGAAACGGGTGAAGAAATCTAACGAAGGTGGGAAGAAATTCCCACCTCTTTCTTGTGGTGAACACTTTATCGCTTTAAAGTGTTAAAATCCGTGCGGACCGCAACCATCCCAGACTTTAACGCTTTAAAGTGCTAAAGTAATTTTTTTACGCTTTAGTGCAATAAAGTGTTAACGCATTAAATCCCAAAAGTAGGCAAAAAAAATGCTCGGCTACCTGCCAAGCAAAGGGCGTCGATCGTCAGACGCAACGGAGGACTTTTTGAGGCTTGCGGAAGGTTCCACCGCATTTCAAGGGTTGGTTTCTCTTTTGGAGGCTCTCTCCCTTACCTTCTGATAGTATTATAGCACAAACAAAATCATTTGTCAATAGTTTTTTACAAAAAAAAATAAAAAAAATTTTTTGAAAAAATTTCAAAAAAGCACTTGACAAATAGATAAATCCATGTTATAATTAAGACAACAAAGGAAAGAAAGAGGTAAACAAAAATGACTTACAGAGTAATGGACACTACAAAGACAAATTACATCAACAATACTACAATCGAAATCACCACCGATCAGGCTCAGGCTATGGAATGGTACAGAGCAGGTGCGGAGGTTGCGGTTTGGTCTTGGTCTGAAACCCTGCAGATAATGGTTGAGCGTGTGGTGTGGGTTCATGATTAACCCACCCACCACCTAAAAAAATTTTTAAAAAAATTAAAAAAAAGTCTTGACAAACTGATTAAATCTGTGCTATAATAAAGACATCAAAGGAAAGAAAGAGGTAATCAAAATGTTTTACAATCTATATATCGCTCCTTGGGGAGTAGCAATCATCATCGCTATTGTAATTTTAAGTCTGTTTATTCTCGTACCGTTCTTCGTTAGCGAAACAAAAAGAATCTTCTGTGAAGAACCAAAAGCAAAAAACACAGACCATCAAAATTGCCCTAATTAAAACTTGCTATACTTGCGGGAAGCCCTTCGGATGAATTGCGCTCCGAATGGGCTTTTCGCTTGCTTTGGCGTTTTAACCGTTTAAAGCGTGAAAGCCGGGCGACCCCAAACTTCAGCGCGTTAAAGTGTTAAAGTATTTTTTTCTGCTTTAGCGAGTTAAAGCGGTAAAGTATTAAATTCCTAAAATACCCGTTCAACCTCTCGATTGAACGGGACTCGCTCATTCAATGACTTCAATCTCAACAATTTTGTCATTGTGTAAAGTGATTACAAAAGTGTCGCTTGATTCAGCATAGTAATTATCCAAAGACCACATTTTGCCTTCTTCATTTACAAAGATAACTCTCTGTCGATCTGGTGTCCATCCTGCGAACTTTACAACCTCTGTTTGCTCGACAACTTCTTCAACAACTTCAATCGAAGGGGCTTGCGGTTTTGAGCATCCGCACAAAGCACTCAAAAGAATAACTGCACAAAGAACAAAACAAACTTTTCTAATCATTTTTAAGAACCTCTTTTCTTTTTTCATTATCTTTATTATAGCACAACTTTTTGTCCCTGTCAAGTACTTTTTGAAAAAAAAGTTTTTTTATTTTTTCAAAAAAAACACTTGACAAATAACTATTTTCATGTTATAATAAAGACAACAAAAGAAAGAAAGAGGTAAACAAAATGTTTTATGATTTTGAACAAATTGATGATTATCTGTATGAGCAAGCTCTTGATGAATATTGGGGCTGTCCCGAAGCACTCTATGATGATGAAGAATAATTCTTCATCATCATAAAAAAACACTTGACAAATGATTAAATCTATGTTATAATAAAGACAACAAAGGAAAGAAAGAGGTAAACAAAATGAAACAGTATAAACAGAAAGAACTTAGAAGAATGGTAGAACTTGGACTTGCTCTTAATCTTACATACAGCCACAACAGAGAAGATCTTGGAGAAAGATACGAACAGATAGGCTATTCAAAAGGTATATATGGTTGCAACGGCAAACTTCTTGAAGGTGAAAGCGGTCAGTGGTATGCAATCATCGGTGCTTCATCAGCTCTTTATATTTTCTAAATCAAATTTGCGGAAGGTGGGAGGCAACTCCCACCTCTTTCTGTTTTTTTTATTTTTGGCGGCGCGTTCAGGGTCATAGGGCGCCGCATTTTTGAAAGTTGGCAGGTTGCACAAATTTTCATTGCAAACTTTGTACAATTTGACTATTGACAGCTCTCCCATAATGTGCTATAATGTAATCACAGTAAAGGAAAGAGGTAATCACAATGACAAAAGAAGAAATGATGAATGATGTAATTCGCAAATATGGTTTTGAACACCCTTGGGTAATTCTATTCTGCGAACTCTGTGAAGAATGGGAAGATGAAAAAGTCCGCAATGAAGGTCTTGAAAGTCTTTATATTATAATGATGGCTCATAAAGAAATTGAGGAGGAAGAATAAAATGTTTGTTCTTAAAGATAAAAAAACAGGTGAAATATTGATGACTGCAAGCCACAAAGACACTTGCCGATACTTTGCTGTTGAGCGTGAATTTTGGAAGGTTTTAACTGAAGAAACTGACAAAGAAGTTAAAGAATTAAAAATGAAGGTTCTTTCTCAAAGTGGAAAAGACAAAGTTTATAAACAAGAATGTAAGCATTTATATGAAATTCTTGAAGTCCCCCATTACGATTCCTACTCAATTCGTCACTGTTATAAAAGTTTTTTGAAGAAAAAAGAAAAAACCTCTTGACAAAACAAGAGGTTTATGATATAATAAATACAACAAGAAAAGAAAGAGGTAAATCAAAATGAAATTCATTGAATTAGAAGACTATGTTATTGCTATTGACAGTATCGCTTATACCACTATTCTCTCAAATCGAATCTTAATTCAGATGAAGAATGAAACTTTTCCCATCTCGGCAGAATTCAAAACTGTTGCAGAAGCAAAAGAAATTTATAAAAATATTAAAGAAATTTTATTAAAACCTCTTGACAAATAAGTCAAGGTGTGTTATAATAAATACAACAAAGAACGAAAGAGGTAAATCAAAATGAAAGTTTATTTAGCAAGTCCCTTCTTTAATGATGAAGAAAACAAATACTATGAAAAGATGATTAAAATGCTCCGTGATGAAGGACACAAGGTATTTGTTCCAAAAGAACACGAAATTCCGAACGCTTGGGATTTGCCGAATGCCATTTGGGGTGAAAGTGTATTTGCCGTTGATATTCTCGGCATACAGAAATGTGATGTTGTTGTTATTCTCAATCACGGAATGTATTCTGATTCAGGCACTGCTTGGGAATGTGGCTATGCCTACGCACTCGGCAAGGATGTTGTGAATGTCCTTTGCGGTGAGGGCAATTTCTCATTGATGATGTTAAACGGTTGTAATACTTACATAAAATTTGATGATTTTTCAAAATGGTTTTTAGAACACCTTGTTCAGGGTAAAAACATAAAGCCTGACATTGAACAAAAATAAAATAAAAAAAATCAAAAAACCTCTTGACAAACAAGAGGTTTTGTGTTATAATAAATACAGAAAGAAACAAAAGAGGTAATTAAAAATGAAATGTGCAGAGTGTGGAAAGAGAACAACTTGGGATGAAAGTTTTGGAAAAGAAAACTACATTGTTTGTCCCAAATGTTTCCAAAGAATAAGAGAAGAAAATAAAACGGATGCTTTTGGAACATTACAAATTATTTTTCAAAAAACCCCTTGACAAACGGCACAAATTATGCTATAATAAGGGTGTCAAGGGGCGAGGGCGAGTAATCCAAGGACTATGTGACCTAATGACCATTGTGTTGTCGATGCGAGGGTGGACAGTTACAGACCAATCGCAGTTGCAACACTCGAAAAATTTTTGAAAAATTTTCAAAAACCCCTTGACAAATCCTAAAAAGTGTGCTATAATATAGACACAGAGAGAGGGAGAGCAACCCGAAAAAAGGGAAGCCCACGAGAGCCAAGTAAGACTCTCCCGACAAAAACTCTCAACCGCAAGGTCGCCACGTGGTTGCGGTATATAAATGTGAACCAAACCCCTCCGATTAGGTACAGAATAGAAGTGAGGGACTACCCGTGGTGAATAAGCCTAATCAACTTTATATGCGAGTGGGTTTAGGACGGTTTCTACCAAATCCACAAGAAATCTCCACAACCAAGCTGAGTGGTCGCGAACACAAGGTAAGGGGAGAGAGTAAGGTCTGATTAGAAAGTGGGTTCGACTCCCACTACTCGCACCAAATACTCCTATATCTGTTTACCTCCTTCTCCAAAAGGCACTCTGATTGCGGTCAGGGTGTCTTTTGGGTTTTGCGCCGGCCGTTGATGATCCAGGTGGGCCGGTATTTTGTCAATAGGCAGATTACACAAATTTTCATCGCAATCTTTGTGTAATTTGCCTATTGACTTTTCTCCCATAATAGTATATAATAAAGACACAAAAGAAAGAAAGAGGTAATAATTATGAAATGTCCGAATTGTGGTTCAACTGCTCAGGTTCGTTCAACAGGTGCCCCTGTTTTGTCTGATAATAAAGAAGTGCTTTATGAGCATTTTACTTGCGGATGCGGTTGTTATTTTGATACCGACTATGAAAGAAACTCTGAAGGTGCTTGGGAATGGAATTGGACACACATTCATTTTGTTGATAAAGAAATGATAGGAAGATTTCAAAAACCTCTTGACAAATGATTAAAAATATGTTATAATGTAGACACAATAAAAAAAGGAAGGATACCTCAATGAAATATATTAAAATCAATACTGAAATCGTATCACTTGAAAATGTAAAAAAAGTTTATCCTGCATCTCGTAGTTGCCTCCGAATTGTTTATTTTAATAATGAAGATACGACCCTCTGCTGTGAAAATGCCAAAGAAACTCTTGACCAAATTTTTGAAATTCTTTCAAAAAACACTTGACAAATGAATGTGAATGTGCTATAATATAGACACAGTAAAGAAAGAAAGAGGTAATACAAAAATGAAAAATCAAAAGAAGAAAATCGACAAACGAATGTTTAAAAAAGAAGGCGAAGAACTTCAACAGTATCTTCACTTTCGCAAAAGAGGTTCAGTAAAAGAAAATAAAAAGGGCAAAGGCTCTTATAATAGACAAAATTTCAAGAAAGGAATTGATTAAAAATGGCAAGATACAGTTTTTTCAACACTAATTCATCACAGGCAAAAGCTCCTTACACTCTCGTAAATTGTTCTGAAGGGGATATTGTTTCACTTCCCACAGAGGGAATTAATCTTGCAGTAATCACAGATGAAAATTGTTGCCACGGACACATTGGCATCGTCGATCTTGAAGATGGAACAATCACAGAATTACATGGCTCAACTCCCTGCCGTAGATACATCGGCACCCTTCAGATTGACGCAGGACTTTTTGAAGATTTTATCTAAAAGGGGTTGACAAACCCCTTTTAATGTGTTATAATAAAGATACCAAAAAGAAAGAAACTGATAAAAATGAAATTTGTGAAAGAAGGCTTTTCATCAAAAAGACATTGCAATTTTGAAGATGTAGATCTCGGAGGAATCTTTTTTCAGAATGGTAATGCTTACATGGCTATTAATTGCGAAGACATCACCGAAGAAAGATACGGAGATTGCCCTGCTGTAAATCTCGGCACAGGTATCATTGAATTTTTCAATGACAATGAACCTGTTACAATTCTTGACAAGGAGCTTGAAATTTCCTACAAGGATGAAGACTTGCGGGAATGGACAGATGATTAAAAAAAAATTTTCAAAAACCTCTTGACAACAAGAGGTTTTTGTGCTATAATAAAGACACAGTAAAGAAAGAAAGAAAGAGGTAATGAAAATGAAAACCCTTGTAATTCAGCGAGACAACAGACAATATCAGTGCGAAGTCGTAGGCGGAGATTTTTTTGGTGAAGCAAATGTAATTATAAAAGAAATTATTTACCCTGACCGAAAATTTTTAAGAACAGAAGTGCTTGGCTGTACAAAAACTATCAATCTTGATGAGTGTATTTCAATTCTTGAAGGTGTGGAAAATGCTGTTGATAAATACCATGCTGAAAAAACAAGAGAAGAAAGAATAAGAAAAATGTGGGAAGAATTTGAAAAAAATGCTTGACAAACGGCATAAAGTATGATATAATAAAGACACAACAAAGGAAAGGAACTGATAAAAATGAAAATTGCAGACTATGATCCCAAATACACCTCGTTTGAAGACCTCAATGACGGAGATGTTTTCTTCTACCCTGCAGAAGATGACATTTGTATGAAAGTCAATGAGTATGATTCAGCAGTTATCTTACGCAATGGTTATCTTATTGATATTGAGGATAATGTAATGATTGTGCCGATTCCTAATGCAAGACTTGTATTTGATTAAAAAAAATTAAAAAACCCACTTGACAAATGAGTTTCGTTGTGCTATAATAAAAGCACAACGAAACAAGAAAGGAAACAAAAACAATGGAAATGCTTTCGACATTAAAAAAAATTCTCGCAACACTTATCGCAATTCTCTCTCTTGGCTCAGCAACAATAATCGAAACACCGACTAATGAACTTGACCTTCAGTATGTGGTTGATAGAATTGAAATCGGTGCTGAAGGTGAACAATGGGTAGTCCTTGAAGTCTATGACAAGAACTCTGACACTGCCGAATACATCAACATCAAGGTGGAGGAGGGCTACAAAGTTGTAGATAATTATTAAAAAAACTCTTGACAAACAAAATAAAATGTGCTATAATAAAGACAACAAATAAGAAAGGAAATGATAAAAATGGAATTAAAAGGAATGAATGGAACAGTAACAGCGAAAGATCTCAAACAGTTTTTGGAAACTCTAACTGATGACACTGAAATCGTATTCATGATTGAGGGTGAGGCACTCGGATTTAATGCTCAGAAAATTGAATTTTACCCCCCTGAGTTCGATTCAGCAGAAGAGGATGAAGATTGGGATGAAGAAGACTGCGTAGGTGAATGGCATCCCACGGCAACGGTTTTCGTAATTGCTTAAAGGCTCTTTGAGGGGATCGAGCCTATCGACTCCCATCCCAATCGCTTCAAATCTGTTTACCTCCTTTCCGAGAAATCTCACATGGCGACCTCTTCCATGTGGGTTTTCTCTTTTGGCGCGCCGTCCAGGAACCTAGGGGCGCGAATTTCATACTAACCCTCCATTGTAACATTTTTTTCGCCAAAAGTCAATAGGCAGATTGTACAATCTTTTTCCCGGAACTTTGTGCATTTTGACGATTGACATTTACTATCGGATGTGCTATAATTAAGACACAATAAAGAAAGAAAGAGGTATAAAAAAATGGCTTATTTCAAAATTACAGTTAATACTCCTTATTGTGGCACAAGACAGGAAGAATACATCGAGTGCGAAACGATTGCCGAAGCAAAGTTGTTTGCCGAAGATCTTTGTCAAAATAACGCAGAAAGTTATGAATACCTTGTATCGGGTTGGGATGGCGAAAACTTTGAAGACTTGTCCGAAGAAGAACAGAGTGAAGAACTTGAAAATTATTATTCAGGTTGTGATTGGTATGTTGATGAAATTACGGAGGAAGAATTTTTAGAAAATTCTTAAAAAACTCTTGACAAATCAATCCAAATGTGCTATAATTAAGACACAGTAAAGGAAAGGAATTGACACAAATGAAAGAATTCAATGTAAATCTTAAAATGGTATGTTTTGACATGGACGGAACAATCGCAGACCTTTATGGTGTTGAAGGTTGGCTTCCTGCTCTTGAAAACGGAATTGTATTCCCCTATGAAATCGCAGAGCCTATGTGGGATATGATTGAACTTGCCGAAGTGCTTAACGAACTCAGGGCAAGAGAAATCGAAGTCCGTATAATTTCTTGGCTTGCGAAAAACAGCACAGAAATCTATAAAGAAGAAGTGCGACAGGCTAAACTTGATTGGCTTGAAAGAATGGGTTTTCCCTATGACAAAGCACACTTTGTTCAGTATGGAGCAACAAAAGCCGATTCCGTTCGTAGATACCTTGCTGATGATGAAAATGCGATTCTTGTTGATGATAACAGAAAAGTCTGCAAGGGTTGGCACTTGGGGAAAACTATCAATCCCACGGAATGCGATTTGATTGAAGCCTTGAAAAATCTGCTGTAAAAAGCAGATTTTTCAAAAAAACACTTGACAACTCAACATGGATGTGCTATAATATAGACAATCCAAAAGGAAAGGAAACCCTTTAACAATGAACAACAAAATCGACCACCGCAGACATTACATTTTAGTATTCGACACCGAAACCGCAAACGGACTTGATTGCCCCTTACTCTATGATATCGGTTGGGCAATCGTTGACACTCACGGCAATGTGTATCGAGAAAGAAGTTTTATCAATCGAGAGATTTTCTTTCTTGAAAATGAATTGATGAATACGGCTTATTATGCGAACAAACTTCCCTTGTATTACAAAAGAATTTTTAAGGGTGAAACAAAGGTTGCAAACTTCCGCACAATTCGCAAAATCTTCTTTAATGACATCGCAGAATATGATATCAAAGAAGTTTGTGCCCACAACGCAAGATTTGATTACTTGTCAACAAATAATACTATTCGTTGGCTGACAAAATCAAAATACCGCTATTTCTTGCCGTATGGGATTGAAGTGTGGGACACCTTGAAAATGGCTCGGTCAGTAGTCGGTAAAATGCCGACTTACCGTAAATTCTGCGAAGAAAACGGCTATACCTACGGCAACAATCAGTTGCGGTTCACCGCAGAAATTCTCTATCAATTCATCACCAAAGATACCGACTTTACCGAAGAACACACAGGCTTGTCTGATGTGATGATTGAAAAAGAAATCCTTGCTTATTGTTACCGACAACATAAGCCGATGAAAAAAAAGTTGTGGGGGGAATAAAATTCCCCCTTGACAAACTCAAAAAAATATGGTATAATAAAAGAAAAAAAGTGAGGTATTAAAACAATGAAAAAGATTTTTGCTCTAATGCTCGTTTTGGTGTGCTTGGTTTGCTGTTTCGTGGGTTGCACCAAAGCCGAAAATGTAAACTATAATCTGTCTCAGGCTGCTGATAACTTCGAAGTTGTCCGAAAGATTACGGTTTACAATGCACGAACTGACATGATTATTATGGAAATGGAAGGTTTTATGAGCCTTTCCAATAACTCTACAAAGGAGTTGGTTGTGACTTGCCGAACTGGTGAGAACGAATACAAGAAGAATTATGTCTACCTTAATGAATATGTTATCTATGCGGTTGAGGATATTACAGGTACTGTAACTGACCCTTACCACTACAAGATTCACTTCTACACGGCTCTGCCCGATGTGGATTGGAATGAATAACGAAAATGCGAGGGGAAACCCTCGCTTTTTTGTGCAAATTGCCTATTGACTTTTGAAGTAAGGTGTGGTATAATAATATCAAACAAAAGAAAGGAATTGATAAAAATGAAGATTAAAATTTATGTCGATTATGAAAATCAGGATGTCTTGACCGAAGAACAGCATAAGAAGGTTTTAGCCGAGAGAAAAAAATCTTATAAGGCTGATGATTCTGCTTTTGAAGATTGGCTGAATGACCGATATTCTGCCTATGAAATTTTCAAAATGAAATCTCACGAACTTGACAAAGTTATCGAAAGGTGGGAAGGTGTTTGTGAGGCTGATGCCGAAGAGGACATGAGCAGAGAGTTGACCGAGTATGAACTTGAAGTATGAGGGTGCCAAAAGGCACTCTCTATTTTTGTGCAAATTGCCTATTGACTTTCAGGGCGAGAGTATGGTATAATAAAATTTTAGAATGAGATTGCGGCCGCCGGCCCACGCTCGCTTGGGCCGGAATTTACCATTATACCACACCCCGCAGTTTTTGTCAAGAGAAAAGTTGCACAAATATTAAAAATATTTTTTCCCATTATTTGTGTAACATTACCTATTGACTTTTGGCTTGATTTATAGTATAATTATAACTGTCAAGGGGAGGGAAAAGACCTCTCGGACATCGAAACGAGTTTGAATACTCCGTCAAAGTAGATAACGAATGTCATCAAAACAATCTTAAAATTTTTTGAAAAAATTTCAAAAAAACCCTTGACAAACCTCTTTCTTTGTGGTATAATAAAGACACAGTAAAGAGAACGGCACAACGAAGTCAAGAAAAAAAAATTAAAAAAAGTTTGAAAAAACTCTTGACAAACAAAACCAAATGTGCTATAATAAATATGTAATCAAGAGGGAAACCTCTTCGATAAATAAAATAATGGGTAGTGACCGACACTGAAAGGAATTGATACTATGGAAAAAATGACTAATGTTAAGGCTCTCGCTTATGTTCTCGCAAACGCAGACCTTCCCCCCGAAGTCGCTGAAAAGTTGACCAAGATGAAGGAACAGTTCGAAAAGAAGAACTCTGCTGAAAAGAAACCCACCGCACAGCAGGTCGCCAATGATGCTATCAAGTCGGCAATCCTTGCGGAAATGGAAGACAACCGCCTTTACACCATCACCGAAATGATTAAGGTTTTGCCCTCTTGTGCAGACCTTACTAATCAGAAGGTGTCCGCACTTGTTCGCACTCTTGTGGACAACGGTTCTATTGAAAAGACCGTTGATAAACGCAAGTCCTACTTCCGCAAGGCGGTTTAACTCTTCAAAAGGGCAAGAGAGAAATCTCTTGCCCCTAATTTCTAAAAAAGGAGTGATTTTTTGAATCCGCAGATTGAAAACTTCATGAAGGTTTTAGGTTTGACGGAGGAAGAGGCAACCGAAATGTTTGTTGATGATTGCCGAATTGATAAAGGTGAGAAACTTTTTGAATTATCACCTGAGCAAGAACAAGCCTCCAAACAAGCAAGACGAGCAGACCGCAAACCAAATTCAGCACCTGCCAAAAGAGAAAAGAAAATTGATAATGATAAACTTCACTTAATGAAATTGATTGAAACCGCAATCGGCGACAATCCTAAAACCGCAAATTTTGAATTTATCAACCCTGAGCGTGAATGTTTATTCATTTACAATGGAAAAAAATACAAAATCACTTTGTCATGCCCTCGCTCCTAACGAGGGCACTTTTCACAAATTTTTCAATAAAAGTTTGTGCATTTTGCCTATTGACTTTTGGCTGCGCGATGTGGTATAATGGCCGGCCATTCACGACCCTATGGGCCGGAGTTTCGGCAAAATAACCAATTTCAATAATTTTTTTATCAAATCTTTGTGCATTTTGCCAACTTGACAATTCCCTAAACTCATGCTATAATAAGTATGTAATCAGACAAGAAAGGAAGTAACAATAATGTGGTTATCTGACCTCGCTAAAATGATTGATGCAATCAAGGAAAAGGACGGCAATCTGACCAAATGTATCAAGTCAGTAAAGCCTGTGTATGATGGGATTGTGATTGAAACAACCTATTTCACCTTCATCAAATACAATCCGCACACAGGTGAATTGATTGAAAAGCCTGCTCATGAATGTAAAAATTCTTTCTAAAAAATCAAAAAAACTATTGACAAATGATTAGATGTATGATATAATACTATCAGAAAGTGAGGTTAAACTGAATGGATAATGTAAAAAAGACAATTTTATCAGCACTCTTGGCTATGGCTTACGATGAACAGATTTGCGAAAGTCTGTGGAATGATGTGATTCATCTTGACCGAGGCAGCGATATGCTTATTGCAGTACTTCTGACTGAACAGATGCTTCAAGTGCAGAGTGACAAAGCCTTCGCAGAAAAACTTCTCGCAGACCTTAATGAAAGAGAAGAAAAATTAAAACTTTTTTCAGAAAAACTCTTGACAAAGTAAATCAAATGTGCTATAATGTAATCACAACAAAAGAAAGGAAGTAAAAAAAATGTTTGACAAATTTATGGACTATCTTGAATACGAGGTTGAGAATTTACAGAAATTCTTGGATGACTCTCGCAACAATCCCTTCGATTCTTATTGGGGAACTCTCCAAAGGTGCTTTGGTGCTGCAACTCTGTTCGCTTTAATGAATGAAGAAGATTCCGATCAAATTGAAGATGCTTACAACGAAACTGCTGAAAAAATAAAAGAGATTTATTTATACAAAATCTCTTGACAAATGTATGAAAGTATGCTATAATAAAAACACAACAAAAGAAAGGAAATGATTAAAATGTTGAAAAATGAAAAAACTGTTGGAGAAATCCTTGAAGAACTGAAAGCCTTCGGCTTCGCAATCCCCGAAGCCACCCTCCGAAAGATGACTTGTTCGGAAGTGCGGAAGTATTACCGCAAGGCAAAGAAAATCTATTCGATGACCTTGTCCCTCGAAGCAATGATCGCAAGCCTGTAAGGGTGCGGAAATACCTAAAAAATACCTGAAAAGGTATTTTTTAGGTATTGACAAATCAACAAAATTGTGCTATAATAATAATACAAAAATTACAAAAAAGGATTGACCGCAAATGAAATATGTAATCGTAATTCACGAAGAAGGACATGGATTTATTGGAGTGGCAAAAGACATTGAGAGTGCTTTTCACTTCCTCCTCCGAGATGGATGGATTACTGAATGCACACAATTTCCTATCAAATATAATGATGCTTCTATGTTTTTATCACTTGAAGAATTAAGAATTCACTATGGTTTTGAAACACTTCTTGAAACGCTCGTATTCATGTATGAACAAAGTGAATATTGGTTTGATGCCATGTTCTATTTTTACGAAGAAGAAGTTTATGATAAAAAATTTGAAAAACCCCTTGACAAATAAGGGGTTTTGTGCTATAATAAAGATACAATAGAAAAGAAAGGAAATGATATTATGAGAGAAGACTTGCAAACAATTTGCGATAACTACATGAGTGAATTGCTTGACCTCTACAATTGTCGAGATTGGGGAATGGGGTTTGTGGAATTTCTTGAGAAAGCCACCGAAGTGACTTTGGAAACTATCGGAAGTTGGCAAAGTGAAATCTTAAAGGAGGAAGAAAATAATGGCTAAACATTTTCATTGTCCTGTAAATGGTTGGGATTGTCCTTACTATGTAAATGAGAAAGACGGAGACTTTTGTCTTTGTACCCTTGAAAATCCGATTGAAGACTGCGAAGATTTTCAGGCTGAATGGGAAGGATATCCCCCGATCGATTACACGGATGACCATTAAAGGAGGGGGACACCCCCCCTCTCTTTTTTGGCGGCGCCTTTACGGACCTGAGGCGCCGAATTTCCATTATACCACACCCCACAGAAAAAATCAATTCGTAAAATGCACAAACTTTAATCGAAAAAAAATCCTATAATTGTGCATTTTGCGAATTGATTTTTTGCGGGGACTGTGCTATAATTATAACTGTCAGGGGGAGAGAGGAACCCACCAAGCCGAAAATGCTGATTGGATAAAAACTCAAAATTCCCTCTTGACAAATGGCACAAGATGTGCTATAATAATAACTGTCAAGGGCGTTCAGTAATAGGTGATACGCGTCACTCCCACATAGGCTCGATAAAATTTTTTGAAAAAATTTCAAAAAAACCCTTGACAAACGGCTCACAATGTGCTATAATAAATACACAAAGACAAGGACAGTCTTAAACACCAGAAAGGAATTGATTACTATGGAAAAAATGACTAATGTTAAGGCTCTCGCTTATGTTCTCGCAAACTGCGAACTCACTGATGAAGTCCGTGAGAAGATCGAAAAGATGAAGGCTCAGTTTGAGAAGAAGAACTCTGCTGAAAAGAAACCGTCTGCTAATCAGGTTGCAAATGACACCATTCGTGAAGCAATCCTTGCGGAAATGGAGGATAATCGTCTGTATACTATTACCGAAATGATTAAGGTTTTACCGTCTTGTGCAGACCTTACCAATCAGAAAGTCACGGCTCTCGTTCGTACCCTTGTTGATTGTGGTCGAATTGATAAGGTAGTGGATAAGCGTAAGTCCTTCTTCCGTAAGTCCAACGGCTAATCCGTTCGGTGAGTGGGGGCAATAGCCCCCACAAATCCCACCGAAAAAATTTTTTCAAAAAACACTTGACAAGTGGTTGTAATTATGCTATAATGTTATCGAAAGGAAAGGTGATGACCTATGGCAGAAAGCCAAAAAGAAAAACTTATGCGTTTGTTAGGTTGTTCAGAAGCCGAAGCGGATGACATTATCGCATCGGATAAAGCAATCGACAAAGGCGAAAAAGTTGATTTTGATTTAACTCCCGAACAGCAAAGAGAAGTCAAAAAGTATCGTGCGGTCGGCACTCGAAAGATCGACAAAACTCAACCGAGCGAGCGAAAACGGAAAGAAAATCCCACAAAAGCGACAGTAATTGCCGAAATTGCACGATTTTTGACCGAAAATGGTTACGAAAGTGTTGAAATTACCAACAAAGAACGGCAAATTGCTTTCAAAGTTGGTGAAAATGCTTACGAATTTACGCTTGTGCAGAAAAGAAAGCCGAAAAATTAACAAAAAATTGAAGAAAATCTCTATTTTTTAGAGATTTTCTTCAAAAAAACTCTTGACAAACCGCTAAAAGTATGCTATAATAACCTCATAAGGTTAGGGAAACGAAGGTGCCCCCTAATCAATAAACATGAAATGGAGAAATAAAAATGGCAAAGTCCGCAGAAACTTACATCGAACAGAATGATTTTGAAGGTGCAAAGGAAAGACTTGAAAATGCAAATGGTCGTTGGAAATCGCATTGGTTTGAAACTTGTGAAATAATTTTTAACTCTTGTTCAAAGTGGGCAAAGAAGTATATTCTTGATCCTGTCCGCAAAATAATTCTTGTGAATTGTAATAATATCGTCGCAAGATTAAAAAATAAAGATATTGATTTTAGTGATGATTGCATTATTCACAATAATGATGACGGAGTGGAAAAATGCTACTTAATTGAATTTTTTGATATTAAAGATATCAGTGTCTGTTCTAAAGTTGGAACAACAATAAGAACAATTCAAAAAAGAATTCGAGAAGAATTAAATAGTGATACCTATAAAAAAATGGGTGCTGTCCGCTGTTTAATTCATAGAGTTTATGATTGTAAAGATATTCCCGCAGAAGGATTGGAAAGCCGTTTTCGTTCAGAATATATCCGTAAATACCCACAGAGTTTTCAGAAAAATGACCGTTTTATCAAGCAAAAATTTGACTTTGCCGAAGCAGACAAAATTTACGAAGATTATTTTGCTATGGCATAATATACAAAATCTCGCTCTAATAAGGCGAGATTTTTGTTTAGTTTGCCGAAAATATTTTTTTCTAAAAAACTCTTGACAATTGTGGATGGGTGTGGTATAATGGCCGGTCCTTACTGGACGTGCAGGCCGGAATTTCAGCAAAATAACCAATTTCAACATTTTTTCTCCAAAATCTTTGTGCAACATTACCTATTGACTTTTCCCAAAATAAGGTGTATAATAAGTATGTAATCAAGAAAGCAGTGGCTCTACAAAGAAAGGAAATTAACACATGAGAAACATTAAGTATTTTGAAAGAGAACTCAACCTTATCGTGAACGAAGAACTCCGAATGGCAGTCAAGTCTTATCTTGAAGAAGCAACACCTGACTACTTTTGGACAATCGGTGCAAGTTCAAGTGGCAAGCATCACCCTTCATTTTCTCAGGGCACTGGAGGACTTGTAAGACACACAAAAGCAGTTGTAATGTTTGCCGAAGAACTGCTCCGCATGAGTTCCTATTCCTACATGAGAGAGGAATACAAGGATTATGTAATTGCCGCTTGCATTCTCCATGATACTGCTAAATACGGCATTAACGAGTATGATAAAAAAGAATACAAGAACCATGCAACAAATGCCGCAAAGGCTTTTGCTGATTATGCCGAACAGGTCATGGATTATAAGCCGAGTGAGTTTCTGCTGAACGCAATCGCAAGTCACATGGGGCAGTGGTCAACCGAAAAAGAGGACAGACCTTTCACAAGCATTGACCGTTGTGTACACTTGGCAGACTACATGGCAAGCCGTTCTTTTATCGACATTCCGATTATTACAGACGAATGGGAAAGAGAACAGGAAGAAAATCTTCCCTTTTAAGGGGAGGATTTTCAAAAATTTTTTTCAAAAAAACTCTTGACAAATGAATAATTCTGTGCTATAATAAATACAACAAAGGAAAGGACGGTATCAAAAATGAAATGGTTAAAAAAACTTAAAGAACGAAGATTAAAAAAGTATTGGGAAGAATTTAATAAAACTTGTGAAAGGTATGTTGAAGGAGGCTAAAAAAATGGATATCAAATTGTTAATAACATTTATAATTCTCAACATTTTTAATGTCATTATTCAGACAGTAAAAAGCATCGCAACAGTAAAATGCGGTAAGTCAGTTGCCGCAGTTGTAAATGCTGTTGCCTATGGTCTTTACACTATCGTAACAGTTTATATGTTGTGCGACCTCGACCTGTGGCTCAAAGCCTTAATCGTTGCCCTTTGCAATCTTGTTGGTGTGTTCGTTGTGAAGTTCTTTGAGGAGAAGGCACGAAAGGATAAACTCTGGAAGGTAGAAGCGACTATTCCCACCAAATACGCAGAAGCGGTTGATTTCGATTTGAAAGATGTCCCCCACAACTATATCAATATTGGTGATTATACAATCTTTAATTTCTACTGTGCTACACAAGCAGACAGTTTGAAAGTAAAAAATATTATCAATCAGTATGAAGCAAAGTATTTTGTCAGCGAGAGTAAGTCCCTTTAATGAGACACTCTCCCCTTGACAAATTAAAAAAAATAGTGTATAATAAAGTCACAACAGAAAGAAAGGAATTGATAAAAAATGATAATCAAAAGAGTGAAGAATGACAAAGCCGTTAATTTAAGTAATTTTTGTGTCGGAGATACTTTTCTGTATCAGAATAAGGTCTGCATGGTAGTTGACAGAAACGGACATAGTCTCATTGTAGACCTCAATACAGGTCGCAACATTTCTGTTCCGCAGACTGCCGAACTCGTAAGAATCGAATGTGTGCTTGAATACAAAGTTGTATAAGATGCCCAAAAAGGGCATCTTTTTTTTGTGCATTTTGCCTATTGACAGATAAGTGCGGAATGTGGTATAATAGAAGGTTCTGGTTGAGCGGGCCAATAATGGACCTTACAGCCCGAATTTTCAAAAAGTCAAGTCATTTCGTAAATTTTTTGTTAAAATTTTGTAAACAATTTGTAAATTATTTTTTCCCGAAATCGCATCCCGGGACGCGACCCCGACTCACCTCCCCATATGGCCAACTATGCTATTGCGGGCCGCGGGCGGCTGCCTAGGACCGAACTTCCGACCGGAACCCCCATATGGAAATTTTTTGCTACTTCTAGCGACCGGAGTGACCGCGACCATTCTCCCGGAATGACCGCATATGGCCAAGAGGTATGTTGAAAGCCGGTCTTAAAATGCTCCCCCTTATATATTATACCATATTTTTTTAAAAAAATCAAATCGGCATTTTAAGCCGAGATTTTTTTATGTAAAAATCCAGTTGTGAAACATTGTTCACTTGAGCATATGTTAAGGCGTAGAGCCTAATCAGAGAGGCAATTTGACATAAGATTTCCAAGAGTAGTGAAAAACAGGGTGCGGTTTTTGACCTATAAAGCGCTTTTACCCCAGATAAACCGAACTGCTAATCGGGGACCGCCCATTTGACTTTTATAAAATTTTATGTTATAATATATATACAATAAAAAATAAAAATAAAAAAGAAAGTAGGTATACCACTATGGATATGAATTATTTCCTTAAAAGACTGCAGGCTGGCGAGGATATGGGTGATATTGGTAATGAAATTGCCGAACTTATGAACGAGGCTCAGGCCGCATATGAAGCAGAAGAAAAGGCAAAGGCAGCGGCTCTCGCTAAGGCGCTCGCTGAAAAGAAAGCAAAGGATGAAGCTGCGGCAAAAGCTAAGGATGAAAAGAAAGCAGCTCTTCTGAAAACTATTGTTAACGCAATCTCAGAATATGGCACACTTGAATGCCCCGATCTTGCAGATATGTTTATTGTTAATGAAGAAGATGTTCAATCTCTCGCTAACTATATGACAAGTCTTTTCACTATGATTAAGATGTTTGAAACTGCTCCTGTAAATGTAAAGGACGCAAAGCCCGCTCATCCGGTAGTCAGAGTGCGTTCTGATGATGATATTCTCAATGATTTTATCAAGAACTTTTTGGGATAAAAATCCTAATTTGATGAGAGTGTCGGAAGAGACAATAACATAACGAAATTTTGGAAATTTGAATACCCCAGCTATGATAAAAAAATCCTTCCTCGAAAAGAGGAAGGAATTTTTTTTGTCTATTACGGAGACGATGACGAGTAAATAGAGTGGTTAGTCTGGGGCCGTTCGGGCCACCACATTACTACTATTTTTACTATTACTACTATTTTTACTATAACTACCATTTTTTACACATTACTACTATTTTGTACAAAACTATTATCTTTACCATAACACCCTTATTAATTACTATTAACTATTATCTTTACTCATCTTTACCACAAAACACCTACTAATATTAACTACTATTTTATACTCATTTCCACTCATTAATTACTATACTTATAGTATCTATTCAGCCTCATACCCATCTCTCACTCTCACTCTCCAAGAGCAAAAGATAAGAGAGATAGTCAAGCAGCAGACTATCTCTCCATCTATATATATTAAGAAAAGGAGAAAGATATATGCAGTATATCTTTCCAAATTAGAGACTTTAATTAACCCATAGCTTCTTCCAAACCATAATTAAATCCTTCCAGAAGCGAATTCACTGTCATAGTGCGTGCGCTTGATAGCATTTCATCAACCATTAAACCAAGACGAACATCAGCAATAACTTCATTTTCAATTTCAATTTCAGTTTTAGTTTCAAAATTTGTATTTTCATTTGAATATTCATTTTTAGGTTTATATTTCATTTTTCCATTTGAATTTTCATATAAATCCATAATGCCATCCTCTTTTTTAGATTGAAAATTTGTTTTTTCAACTGGAAATTTATATCTCTCTCGTCTACACTCTCTTACATTCCCAGCTTCATTTACATATCCTGCTATTTGCCAACAACCATTTATCCAACCGACAAGTTTATTATTATCATCATATATAATATACCAAGCCCAATGTACTTTATTAGGCAATTCTTTTGCGGAAACAGCATATACTTTAGAATCTTTCCAATCTCCTACTTTAATACCATCATCTGCGCACATTTTTAAATATTCATAAGAAAACATAATATTATACCTCATTTATAATATATTTTTTATTTACATATATATTATATCAAAAAATATAAATAAAGTCAATATAAAGCAACATTATTATCAGGTATAATTTTTGTATACTACCTTGGAATAGTATCATTATCTACGAAATATATTATATTATCATCAATAAATATACTTACATATTTTGCGGTAGTAGGTAAATCTTCAAATTTACATTTTATAAAATGTAATCTACTATCATTTCTTTCTATATAATCATCAATTTTTATTGCTGTAGCCATTTTATTTTTCTCCTTTATGTTTTATATTCTATATGAGATGGGGCACCCTTTGGGGGCCCCCAATAATTTTTGCATAATTTGCTTGCAAATTTGTAAAAATTAAGTGAAAAGTTGCAAAAATTTTTTGCTAATTTGCTTGCAAATTTGCATTTTTGCAAGATATAAGAGAGATTTGTACAAATAACGTAAAGTGCAATTCATTTTTCCAAAATTTGTACAAATATAATATTATAACTTTGCAAAAATTTTGTACAAATGTTGCATTAATTTTTGCAAATTTTGTACAAATTAAAATACAAATTCATCATTTTTTCTATTTTTCCAACCATCATTTTTATCAATTGCGGACTTCGATACTCCGAGCTCATCAGCAACCTCCTATGCGGTTTTACCCTCTCGCGCAAGCTCATAAACTCTCTAATCATCAATTTTCTTTTTTCGGCCTGCACCTTTACTCATTTCTAATCTCTTTAAATATTCATTAGTTGTATTAGTCATACTTCCTTTATAACCATTAACAAGAGAAAATACAATAGGATCATCATCATAAAGAGTTTCTCGTCCAGTTCCAAATCTAACAATATCTGCTAAAACTTTATCCTATATATCAGGAGGTAAAGTTGAAATATTATCAATCCACTCTCCACGCATAACAAATGTATCAATCATGCGGAAACCTCCCCTACAAGCGCCTCAAAGGCCGATGTAAAGTCCGGCGTAGCGGCATAAACCCAACAATTAAAATTTGGATTTTGCGGATTCTTCATTTCAGTCATTGGCATAAAGCCCTATTGCTATAAAGCAATATGTATTCTTAATGAATACACAATTTTTATTTTTGTATTTGGCATTTTAGTTTAACTCCTTTTAATTATTTTCTTTTTGTATAAATTCTCTTAATGCTTTACGGACCACCTAAGACACAGAGAGATCATTTTCTTTTGCATATTTTTGAAGAACTTCCTTTTCGGCTTCTTCCATTTTTACTGATATAGATACCATAATATTATTTCACCACCTTACATAATACTTGAAAATACTTATAAATAAATTTTCCTACTTTGTCCTACCAAATTTTTTTTATATAAAAATATAAAATCTAAACGGGAGCCGGCCTACCGATCTGAAACCAATTGAAAATTTCAAAAATTTTTGTTATAATATGTATGTAAGTTAAAGATGGCCATCAAAAAACTTAAAAATATATTATTTTAAAAGGAGAATAAAAATTATGACATACCAAGAAAGATTAGTGAAGGCACAGGCTTCAGAAAATATGGAAAAGGTATACGAAATCGCAATAGCAATGGGGTCCGATTATCTTGATTACCTATGGGACGAAATTAAACAAATTTCTGATGATGAAGAAGTTGCTTTAAAGGCAGGAACATTAAAAAGATTTATTGAAACTACTCTGGCTTTTCAAGCATATGTAATGAATGATATTGAAAAAGTTCGTAATTATTTACAAAGAAAAGACCTTATTTAATATTTTAACTAATAAACCATCATTTAACCCTCAATTAAATGATGGTTTTTGATTTTTTATAAAATATATGTTATAATATATATGTAATAAAAAGTAAAGGAAATGATAAGTATGGATATTAAAGAAGCTCTTGAAAATCTTGGTATGTTTGCGGATATTATGAATGATATAGGTTGTTTTACCGAAGAAGAACTTGAACAATATGAAAAAACCATTCGTGCGGTAAGCTTCTATGTCGATACCCAAGAGGGAAAATCAATAAAGTATTTCACTTGTCCTCATTGTGAAATGCAACTTGAAAATCAGAGAAACTTTTCTGATGATGTTTGGAATCTTAATGAATTCTGGTGTCATCAGTGCGGCAAGACCTATATTATCGAAGAAGATGAAATTATCGAGGAGGACGATAATTAATGTATGGTATAATAGCTGTTCTTTGGGTAATATTTATTATTTTGAAAATTATTGATATAATAAACTAATTATTAAGGAGGAAAGTAATTAATGAATACAGTAGTAGCACTTCTTTGGACTATTATTTTAATTTTGCATATATTGATTATGTCAGATGGCGGGCAGCCTACTTGGCTCAATCTCATATTGCCACTTATATGCCTCATTATTAATGCTTGGACTGATGTAATAGAAGAACGTCGTTAATTTAACTTTACGGATTCGCCATGAACCGTAAAATCGTAAAAATGACTTTTTTGCCGGAAAAGGCAAAAAATTTAACAAATTATATTAAAGAAAGAGAATTACAAATGGAAAAAAAGTTTGGATTTATTCAGATCGGAAATTATTTTTTTAACATAGAAAAAATAGAATCTATAAAAGTTGATAAAGATCGAGATATAACCGTTTTTATGAAAGATCGAGAAATGATGATTTATACTTATCGAGGTTGTTCTCGAGAGCAAATCTTAACAGCTCTTGATACACTTTTATATAATACTGGTTGTGAAACCAGAAGTCTTGACAGGTATTTAAATTCAAGTATTTCCTAACGAAATTTCTGAAATCTTTATTACAACTCAGTTAATAATCTATATAATATATATATGTAATAAATAAAAGAAAGGAATAAAAAATATGATTTTTATTATTGCCCCCATTATTGGTTATATCATTGCGTTTATCTTTTTCTGGTCTATTAACTATTGGAAATTTCATTTTTCTGATCTCTTTTTCAGTTTAATTGGAGCTTTTGGAGGTCTTTTGGCAGCTCTCCTTTGTGGTTTGTTAGTTTGTTGTTGTGCGGAAACGGTAGTAGAAAAAACAGAAGAACTGCCTATTTATAGTATGTATCAAGTAAAAGATGCAGAAGATAACATTCTTGGAGACATTTATCTTGAAGAAGAACTAGATGACAATTACAAATATGTAACTTATAAAGAAGATCACGGTTATGAAATTGCTTTATCAGAAGGTGGAAATTGCTCTATCGAGAAAACTTCTGACGCTCCTTATGTTACTATTTATACTCGGAATTTCAAAAGTAATGTTTGGAAGTGGCTCTTGGGAAATAATTACACCTATGAATATATTTTTCATTTGCCGAATCCCGCAGAGAATGTCTCTAATCCGATAGCTTAATCTAGTAAAAAGCCTTGTTGCCTAGTGTAATAAGGCTTTTTTGATTTTTATAAAAAAATATGTTATAATATATATGTAATAAAGAAAAGATAATGAAAGGAAAAAAATATTATGGATATAAAATATTTACCAGTAATTTCCTCTATTGATCTTGAAGAAGCAATTAATCTTCAATATGGAATTGAAGTTAATATTTGTGATCTTCTCTTTTATAGTAATCCCTATAGCGGAAGATATCGTAAATATGAATTCTATACTGCCGAGGAAAATCTTAAAGATGCTTTAAATTATCCGTCAATATATACAGAAGAAGATTTAGAACATTTTCGTTTAGCTCACTTAATAACCAATTATCTTGTTGATATTTTTCCAAACTATACTGAAGTAATAATTGATCTTGACTATTAAAAATAAACTTTCCGTCAAATCGGAAAGTATCGAAAAAATCGTTTCTCGGAAGAAAATGAGAAAAAACTTAAAATCGTTAAAAAAATTGACAAATTATATTAAAGAAAGGAAATATGCGTATGAAATATTTGGGAGGTTATCCTTGTCTTTTCACTATTGATTATTACAATACCGTTGAAGAAAAGGTCAGCACAGAACAAGGATTCATTTATGCGGATTCTATGACTCAGGCAGCAGAAATTATTGAAGAATATTACGGAGTGCCAGAACGACTTGAACTTCATCTTTATGAAGGTGGCATTCCTCATTTGCCTAAGGATCTTTTTGACAATATTAAAGAATTTTTTGAAGGAGAATAATTCATATGGGCGTAGATTTTTGTGCTTCACTTGGTTTCGGATATATTATCTCCATGGAACAAAAGCTTCAAATGGAAGAAAATGCTGGTGAAAATTGGGAAGATATTGAAGAGTATTTCTATTATATTCACAGTTGTGATGAAAATACGGATGTCCTTCTTGGCAAATACATTGTAAAAACTGATTATCATACCCCAGTTCTTGAAAGTCTTGATAAATTCGACTCCGTAAAATTTTCTGATATTATGACAGAAATTTTTGAAATTTGTAATACGAATCCTGAGATTATGTGCCAAGAGCCAAAACTTCATCTAATCCTTAATGTGGGGTGAATAAATGACACCAAACAGAGATTGTAAAAGATGTGTTTTACCATCGTTAAATAACGGAGTTTGCCCAGTTTTTCATGGGGATATGAGTGCGGAGGTCGGTTGTCCGCTCTTTACAACCAATCTAAATCCGTGCGATTTGTGCGGAACTCACATCACAAACGGTGGAGTTATCGAAACAGATTTGGATGGAAACCATCTTATATGCGATGAATGCGCGACGAAGCCTTTATGTCAGCGATGCATCCAGCTTCACGATTGTGTGTTCCAGACAGATAAATCTTGCCCTGAGCCCGCCATGAAAACAATTACTCAAAATCAAGGTAATATGATCATGCAGACTCAAGTTCCAAATCCAAAAAGAGTAAAATTAACCTGTGAAGCAAAAAAATGTCCTTGCTATACAGGAAAAGAAATAGGTCAACATTGTGCCAAACAATTAGGATTTGGCTGTAATAAATATAAAACAAATTGGAGGAATTGAATATGGTTTTCTTTATTGGTCTTATTGTTTCTATTATTGCTTTCATTGTTTCTCTTTGCCTTCAGCATTTCAAAATCGGAAATGTTGGAATTTTGAAAAGAATTCAGATATTTGCGGTTGCTTTCATCTTCATTTTTGTTATAATTATGGCGATGCTTTACATTGGAGCTGATGCAGAAGCCAACAATATTGTAAGAATGAATTATGAATTGAATCTTTATCAGCAACCTGTAGAAAATGCTTTTAATGAATATGTTCGATTTGACTTTTATAATAGAGTTCAATATCATAATGAACTCTTACTTCATTATCAGCAGGCGTCAGAAAATTTCTTTTTGAAAGATTTTTACAAAATTGAAAAATTGGGCGGTTGTCAAAAGATTAACTTTTCATTGCGTTTCGATGAACCGCAACTTATGGTAGGTTAATGCGGCAGGAATTAAATTACATCCGATAAAATTACCAATAGTAGTAAAACATAAAGCCATAATTGCTGGGATAAAATTCTCGGTAGTTATGGCTATTGATGTATATACCATATCTGCTACACAATGATTTGCGCCAAACAATATGAATGCGGGAACGCACATCAGTGTGAGGTAAGGCGCATCTTCAAATTTTGAAACTGCGATATACATGAGAATACCACAAAAAATACCTAAAAAGATATTTTCATACCATTCATTTGAAATTCTCGTTTGAAGAATTGCGGTTGCCGTCGGTCCGATCTTCTCATTGAGACCACATTGCCACATTAGGGTCGCCCCTGCACACGCTCCAATCAAATTTCCGCACCATATCTATATCAACTTCAAAAATTTTATTTGATGCTATACAAATAGTCCGGCTTTCCCAGTAAATAATTCTAACTTAAATAATAAAATTGTAAATAATCCAATTGCGAATAATCCAGCCCCCAAAGGACCTCCTATAATGAGGTAAATTCCAGCAGCGACTGAAATCATTAGCCCGGCCAAGATAGATAATGTCAATTTAATCACTCCTTAAAAATATTTCTATTATTATTATAACGATTTTTTTTATGAAAATCAACTCTTTTCTACCTAACCTTAAAATTCTTTTTTGATTTTTTATAAAAAATATGTTATAATATATATGTAATCAAAAGAAAGGAAATAATAAAAATGATAAAGAATGGGAAACACGCTCTTAAATACATCTCTTGTGCTATTGATGCTCTTGCAGAGTATCAAGGTGACGACGATCGAGATGAAGAGTTTTGGGACAAACTCGAAGAAGCAGAAACATTTCTTTATAAAGTCTTTGCTTATGATAAAGATTATGATGAAGAAGATGAAGCTTTGAGCCTTGAAGAAGATCTTGAAAGAGTCTTTAATGAATATACACGAGAAGATAAAAGTATTTGTCTTTACAACAGCAAAGGGAAGTATATTGAAAAAGCTCTTATAGAGGTTCTTGGATATCATCCCAGTGAATGTAATCATTATAGTATCGGCATAGAAACTTTGTTTGAGGTACCGGGCTATTCAACTGGTTTTATATCCATTTGCTATACTGATCCAATTTATAGATTTCTTCATCATATTACTGAAAAATGGGAAGAAAGGAAGTAAAAATATGAACCTTGTTGAAGCTCTTGAATATTGTATTTCTACCTATACTGATGAAAATGGCGTGTTAAGTCCCAGTTTGAATGATGTTTCTCTTGATGAAGCCATTGGTGAGGTGTTTGCCACTTATCAAAATGATTGGCGCGATTATTCCATAGAAATGGAGTCTGTTTTCGATAGTCCAGGATATTCAACTGGGTATATTTCAGTTGCTTGGATTACACCTGATATGGAATTGTGTCATGATACAAGCCGATGGGAGGTTATGTAATGAAATACTTTAATTGTCCTCATTGTAATACTCAGTTATTTAATCAAAACCGAGTTTATAAACACGCTAATCCAAATGAATTTTGGTGTGAGGATTGCGGTAAAGTTTATATTATAAATAAAAAAAATATTATTAAAGAAGAGGATTGGTGAATTTAAAATGAAGAAAATGACAGTCATTGTAGCAATCATTTGTATTACTTCTCTTATTATGTTTTGGGGTGTTGGTTGCGGATTTATTGGAAATCAGTCTATGGGCTGGGGTAATTATACTTTTGAGCATGTGCATTTTTCCGATTCAATTGAATCTCATTGCGCAACTGTTGAAAAGTGGTATGAAAGCTCTCCTGGCATTGAAGTAAAAACTGTTGAATATGGTCCTATGTTCTTGTCTGAAGGAACTTACTTCTTGTTTAGGAATGGAGATTCTTGTCCTTTCTGCTCTAATGATTAAAATAAAAATCCTCTTTGATTAAATTCAAAGAGGATTTTTGATTTTTTATAAAAAATATGTTATAATATATATAGAAAATAAACAAGAAAGGAAAGTGTTAAATATGGCTGTTTATGCATTATCAGACCTTCATGGTTGTTTAAATATTTATAAATCAGTAAAAGCTCTGTTAAAGCCAGAGGATAAAGTATATTTTCTTGGCGATGCTGGGGACCGCGGACCGCACCCTTGGGAAACAATTAAAGCAATAGCAAAAGATCCTCAGTTTGTATATCTTAAAGGTAATCACGAAGATATGCTTGTAAAAGCCGCAGAAGATTATTTTAAAAATGATGAATACATTAGTTCAAATTATCGTATTTTGGCGTCTAATGGCGGTGGTCCCACTTTTGATGAACTTATGAATGATGAAATGCCTAAAGACTGGGTAAAATATTTAAAAGGACTTTCTACTCTTGAAATTTATGAGAATACCACAGGAGAAATCGTAGCTCTTTCTCATGCTGGATTTACTCCTTGGTTAAGCTCTGATGGTGATAGTATTATAGTTCCTGGAGAACAAGACCTTATTTGGAATCGAGATCATTATCTTGAAAAGCCTGAAATAAATGAAATTGACCCTGAAATTATCATTGTCCATGGACATACACCTATTCCTTATCTTCTTGAAGATTTGAATATTCCAGAAGAAGATGATACAGGCGGAGCTTTCTGGTATGATAATCACAGAAAAGTATGTATAGATTGCGGTGCGGTTTGGACCGGAGAAGCGGTGCTTCTTAATCTTGATACTTGGGAAGAGACCATTATTCACGGATAATAAACTTTTATTGATTTTTTATAAAAAATATGTTATAATATATATGTAAGATAAATAAGAAAGGAAAAGTTAAAGATGAGAATAGATTCAGATAAAATGAAATTTATGGTTGATGAATCAACTCAAATTTCAACTACTGTATTTTCTCAGGCTTCTAATGAAGATCTTGAAGCAATGATGGCTCAGATTCAGAAAGAGCTTAAACAAAGAGAAAACTTTCATCGAATTCAGCTTACTGATAATATGGTTTCCAGTATCAAACATTTCAGAAGCGATTTTCCAAATGAAAAAATGTATATGACTTTTGAAGTAAATGAAGATGAAATTGAATACGGAGAACTTATTCTTCCGGTTCATGAAATTCTTGATTATATTGCGGCAAGGGGTTGGCATGATGAGTGATTTATTTAATTGTTATGCTTGTCATACGCAAACTATTGAAAATTTCATAGATAGGCTTGCGGCAGCCGATAACCCGAATGATTATCCAACGCAAGTAAGTTGTGCTTCAAGTGTCGGTTTATGTCTTAACTCTTTAACTCTTTCTGAACGAGATTATATTGAAAAGGAAGTGGCAAAGCGTTGGGCACAAAGGTAACAGTTGATAAAGGACTTGTAATTTTTAAGTCTGAACTTTCTGGAAATGAAATTTGTGATCTGTTTGAAGATTTTAATCAAAGTGTTTATAATGATCACCTTAAAAAAGTAGATTATAATGTATGGAAAACTTTTAAGAAGTTTTCTCAATCCAAGCAATCAATTAATATTGAGGTAAAGTTTGATACTCTCTGGGATAGAGAGTTTGTAACCACTTTTTATGATGATAAGGATTCTTTTACAGTTGTAGATGGCGATAATTCTCTTGGAGATTTTATTACTGCTTGGGCAGCTGTTCCATTAGTGAGAGGATACTGTCGAGATCAAAATCTGTCATTTTTTAACTCAAATGGAATTTTATTGTCTAATGAAAAACTTGTTAATCAAGTTAAAGACTATATTGAGAATTCTATGTTACCTAAGCAGAGTGAATATTATAGTGAAGATGGCGACAGCTCTCTTACTTATGCAATAGCCAATCCGGACATCAGTTATAGTAGTTATAGTATAGCTGTTCCTAATTTTAATCAAGCGTTTTATTGCACATCAAGCAACCTTACCGCAACGAAGACTATCATAGGAACTCCATCGAGTGAAATAGTGAGTGAAGCAGTAAGTAATTGTACAAAAGAAAATGATAATAACACAAAGGAGAAAGAAAATATGAATTCTATGTTTAATTTTGATTTTGGTCCCGTAAGTTCCAGCGCAGTTCGTATGTCAATGTATGGTCTTGCTGTTAAAAATAAGGACGGTAAGTATGTATCATATAATGCGACAAGTGAAGAAATCTTTGATGTTGAAATCCTTAATTTTGATGGCGCCAAGTTCCTTTATAAGATGCCCGTTGCCATTAAAGATATCGCAGTTGGTGATATTGTAATCCACAACCACATCCCTATGTTTGTAATCAACATTCCTAAGGATGGTAAGACTCTTAAAGTTGTTGACCCTGTAAATGGTGAAAAGAAAGAAGTAATGCTTACAAAGTCTCCCTTCGGTTTCAACTTCGCAACTAAGGTTGTGAACTTCCTTGCCGGCGCGTTTGACGTAACAAATGTATCTGAAAACAATCCCTTTGGTAATATGTGGATGCTTGCCGCACTCGGTAATAACAAGGATATTTCCGAATTCCTTCCTCTTATGATGATGAGTGGCGGTAATATGAATCCTCAAATGATGCTTCCTCTTATGATGATGGGTGATTCCAAGAGTCCAGTAAAGGATATTCTTCCTATGATGATGTTTATGAATATGAATGGTTGCGCGTGCGGTTGCGCCGGTTCAAAGACCGGTGAGGCGGGTTCCGGCACTTAATTTATCTCAATTTTTAAGAGACCTTTGATTCGCTCAAAGGTCTCTTTTGATTTTTATAAAAAAATATGTTATAATATATATGTAATAAAGAAAAGGTATCGAAAGGAAATAGAATAATGATTATTAATGAAGCACTTACAAGCTTTGATTTGTCTCTTTTGAAATCTTATATTTCTAAATATGGAGATTATTATTCAGATGTTTGTGATCTTGACTACTTCCTTAGATTTTGGGAAACTAATAAATCTCATTTTTATGAAATGTTTGGGGATAAACTTATTCTTGAACAATCTATCAGTTTTTCAAAGTCTATTGAGGAATTGATGTCTGATATTGGTAGAGAATGTTGGAAATGGGGTTCTGAATCCAGAGAGTTTTTGGTTGGATTTAAAGATTATTTCTATGATTTATTTTATCAAGGTGAAATAAAAAATGATTACTATGATACTTTTGGATGTTTAGTTAATGATGAAACTCTGGCTAAAAATGTTTATTCCAATGAAACATTTACCATTCCAGGAAAATTTACTAAAACTGGAAAATCCATTACAGTTTCACAAGGTTGTAAAGTTGCTAAAATCATTGGCAAAATTGCCGAAGCGTGTGGCATGAATATGGATTTATACGAAGAATTCCGCAAAGTTCATTCTCAGGTATTGAATCAAAAGAAAGTTAATGGGACTCTTTGTTTGAGTATTCATCCGATGGATTTTCTTACAATGTCTGATAACAATTGCGGTTGGAGTTCTTGTATGACTTGGATGGACGGACCTGGAGATTATCGTCTTGGGACTATCGAAATGATGAACTCTCCTTGTGTAATTGTAGCTTATCTTAAAGCCAAAGATGATATGAATATTGATGGTTATACTTGGAATAGTAAAAAATGGCGTCAATTGCTTATTGTAGATCCAAAAGTAATCCTTGGTAATAAGCAGTATCCATATTCAAGCGATGATTTGCAGGGATATGCTATGAAATGGATTAAAAGTCTTTGTGAAAAGTTTGATTATGGTCATTACGATGATGAAATTTTCTGTATCTTTAATGATTGTAGTAACAAAATTAAAGATAAAACAATTAATTTCTCTTTTACTTCTTCCTATATGTATAATGATATTTATGATGATAGATTTGCTTACTTAAATCCAAAAGTCTATGAAAAAGGTGAAAATGTATATATCCATTTTTCAGGTCCAGCAGTCTGCGCTTGTTGTGGAGTCATAATTGATTATGATAATTGTACAGATCCCTCTCATGTTGTTTGTAATACCTGTAGCGGAGATTTTAAATGTGATTGCTGCGAAGAGTGGATTAATGGAGACCCAATCGTATTAGACAACGGAACCCAGTTTTGTCAGTATTGTTATGAAAATGAACTTATTACTTGTGAAGTATGTGAAGAAAAAGTTTTCGATTATCAGTCAATTCCAATTGTGATTGGGCACAAAAATGAAGGTGAAGATTACTCTAATTTTGATTATAGTTATCGAGTTTATGTATGCGATTGCTGTATGGAAGATGAAAAATATAAAGAATCATATGGCGAAATACATGAAATTCCTGACACCTATTATTCTTATAGAACCAATAAAGTTTTCTTCTTAGAAGATATTACAGATGAAGGTTTGGATACTTCATTTACTACTGAGAATACTAAAAAAATCTTAAAAGATATGCGAGATGCTGATTCATATGTAGAACGTATGGAGATTATGAAAAATATTTCTTGGTGGTAAAAATCTTTTTTGATTTTTATAAAAAAATATGATATAATATATATGTAAGATAAAGAAAGAGAGGAAATAAAAAATGATAAGAGTTCTTGCCATGAATGATGACAATCATGAACCCAGTTTTGTTCTTGAAGATGGCACAGTTTATTCTTGCGCAAGTCGGTTTATTTGTAAGTGTCTTGCCAAGCCCCATTCGGAAGAATACGATGTGCGAATGTTTTACATCTGCGATAATTTTAAAGGGACTGATTTGGAAGAACTTTCAGATGATGAAGTTAATTCAGTGTTTTATTGTGTTGATTGTGGTGAAGATTCTTTCGGTTTTAATTTCCACTCTGCTTTTGATATCCTCTGGAATGCAAGTTCCAAATCTTGGTAAAAAAATCTTAATTGATTTTTTATAAAAAATATGTTATAATATATATGTAATAAAAAAGCACTATATAAAAAAAAATAAAAAAAATGAAAGGTTTATGGTGAAAAAATTATGGAAAAGATGACTAAAAGAGATATGTTTGTTGAATTCAAGGCTATGTTTGAAACTGGTGCTTGCAATGTTGACGCAGAAACTGCTATTGCTTTCTGCGAAAAGGAAATCGCATCTCTTGACGCTAAGGCTGCTAAGGCTAAGGAACGCGCTGCTGCAAAGAAAGCAGAAAGCGATGCTCTTAAAGTTCTTGTAGCGGATACCCTTACTGATGAATTTGCAACAATCGCAGATATCACTGCTAAGGTAGTTGAAAGCGATGCAGAAGCAACAGTTGGTAAGGTGACTAACAGACTTACAAAGCTTGTTGCTGAGGGTATTGCCGAAAAGACTGAACTTACTATTCCCGGCAAGGATGGTACAAAGGCTCGTAAGGTTAAGGGTTTCAGAATCGCTGAAGCTGACTAAACTTTACAAATAAGTTTAATCCTCTCACTCTTAATTGAGTGAGAGGATTTTTTTATAACTCTATATAAAAATCGGTAAAGCTGCTCCGGCCGGCCTTGGGTGAAAAGACTGAAAACCCAAAAGCAAAAATGCTTTTAGAATTTTTTACTTGACATTTTTAAAAAATATTGATATACTATATTTAAGGAGAGTGATAAAATTGAAATATTGTATTGGCGGCAGACAGCCGTACTCTGTTATGAAAAAAGCAGATCAAATAAAAGTAAAATACGAAGATAGAGAAAGAATAATTGATTTTGTTGAAAGAATACCTGACAAAGAAATTATTTTAGAATTAAAAGAAATTCCAGAAGCAAGTGAATTTAATACTTGGAAAATGTATGATGAAAAATTTGAAAATTTTTATATAGCATCATATAATTTATCTCTATTTGATATTCTAAATGCGGAAGGTATTAAATGGTATTGGCCTTATCCTATTACATCTTATTATGAATTAAACGAAATACTCGCGCTCGGACCATCATATGTGGTATTGGGTCCTCCGTTGTCATTTGATCTTGAAACTGTAAAAAAACTTACAAAAGAAGTAAAATTACGCTTGACTTGTAATTGCGCTCGCCCGGCTTACTTCCCGGATGAACGAGCACAACCGCAATTTTTTAGTCAATGGATCAGACCTGAAGATGTTAAATTATATGAACCATATATTGATGTTTTTGAGTTTGAAGCTGATGAGCTGAAAAAAGAAGAAACTTTACTTCATGTTTATAAAGATAATCAAAATTGGCCTGGCAATTTAAATCTTTTAATTGATAAATTAAATTATAATGTTGATAATCGCGCAATCCCCGATGAATTTGGGGCTGCCCGCATAAATTGTCGGCAGAAATGTATGAGTGGAGGAAGATGCTTACTATGTAAGCGTGCGCTGGAATTCTCCGAAGCGCTTCGAAAAGAAAGAGATAGACGAAAAAAAGAAGCGGTTAATTGATTTTTTATAAAAAATATGTTATAATATAGTATAAGAATAAAAAGGAGAGTTTTGAATGAAAGTTTTAACAGATAAAGACTACAAACTTTTTGAAAAGTTAGTTTCGCTAAAACAATCTGAATTGCGTAAAGTAATGATTCAGTATCTCAAAACAAAATATAGACGAGTCCTAATTACAAAAGACTATATTGTAGCAGTTGGAGAAATTCCCATTGCATTGGTGGCTCATATGGACACAGTGTTCCAAAAGCCAGTAGAAAATTTATATTATGATGCAAGAAAGGGAGTTCTTTGGTCCCCAGAAGGTCTTGGTGCCGACGACAGAGCAGGAGTTTTTGCTATTCTAAAAATTCTTCAAAGTGGACTGAGACCTTCAGTGATTTTTACAGTCGATGAAGAAAAAGGTGGTTTAGGTGCGGCCGCACTATCAGAAATCACCTGTCCGATTCCCAATTTGAAATACATGATTGAGCTTGATAGACGAGGCACTAATGATTGTGTATTTTATAGTTGTTATGTTCCAGAATTTATTGATTATGTTGAATCTTTTGGTTTTTGTGAACAATGGGGTTCTTTTTCTGATATTAGTTATCTGATGCCAGGCTGGGAGATTTGCGGAGTAAATCTATCTGTTGGATATGAAGATGAACACAGTGCCGTAGAAACATTGAGGATAAACCCTTTGTTTGATACTATTAAAAAAGTAAAGAAAATGCTTCAAGAAGAAAATATTCCTACTTTTAAATATGATTCAGCACCTGTAGGTTATACATATTGGGATTTTTATAGAGGTTATCCTGGCGATGGCTCTTGGATGTACCAGGCAGATGGACAACATTGTAGTTGTTGTAAAAAATTATTCTTGGAATATGATTTATTTCCAGTGAAGACTTCTAATGGAACATTTAAATATCTTTGCACTGATTGTATGGTTGATAAAGTAAATTGGTGTGTTCGATGTGGAGATCCATATGAAAAAAGAAGTGAAGAAGACGATTTAAAAGAAACATTATGTGATAATTGCGCGGAGGATTTATGTCATACGAAGAAATTAAAGATCAATTCAAAGATGTAATAAGATATTCTTAGGGAATTTGTAATCCAAATGTTGATGAATTATTTTCCAGATGGGAAAAAGCCAAAAGTAAGTTCATTGAACGTTTTGGAGGTCTCATTTTTGAATGGCCAGAACAAATCGAATTTAATTTAGATGAAAATGAAAGAATAAAATATGTGATTGAATTTGCTGATTGTATCAATTCAACTTTTAATAATCATGAACTCGCAGAATTTATTGACAATAATTCAAATTCTTTTTTTGATAATGTTGTTTCTTATAGTAATCAAAAAGAAATTCCAAAAGGAATGAAGTTAATTAAAGCCTTTAAATATTTTGAAACAAATGAATTTACACTTCACCATATACAAGATATGGCGAGTCATTTAATTCAACAAAATAAAATTAAGGGAACTTTATGTTTTTCAGTTCATCCTCTTGATTTTTTATCAAGTAGTTGTAATACATATAATTGGCGTAGTTGTCATTCTCTCGATGGAGAGTTTAGATCTGGTAATCTTTCATATATGGTAGATACGACTACTTTTATGGTTTATTTAAAAGGTGAAAACGAACAAATTCTTCCATTCTTTCCACCATCAGTTCCATGGAATAGTAAAAAATGGAGAATGTTAATTCATGCAGATGAAAAAGATGAAATTATATTTGCGGGACGTCAATATCCATTTTCTTCAAAGCCCGGAATTGATGCAGTTTTGAATATTTATAATAATTTAATGGAAAATTCAAAAAATGGACCATATTCATCAAAATATCATTTTTGGTCGAATGATTATATTAAAGATGTTGGCGGAGAAGAATTAAAGTATAGGTATTTTAAATATGATTCTGAATTAATACCTTTGGAAAAATTTGTTCAGCCGAATATTGGTTCATTAAATTATAATGACATATTGAATTCTACTTGTTATCTCAGTCCATATTATGCCATTTTAAATCCTTTTATGAGACATAGTTCTGATGAATTACTAAAAAGGGTTTTAAAAGTTGGTGATTATGTATCTTGTCTACACTGTGGAATGAATGAAATTGAATTATCTGAGACTATGCGATGTTCAGATTGTGAAATTGCGTATGGAACTGAAATAAATGATATGTATACCATTTGCGATTGTTGCGGATGTCGCATGTATGCAGATGATGGTTTATATGTAGAAGATGATCTTTTGTGCGATAATTGTTGTAGTGAATATGTATCCTTATGCTCTCATTGTGGAGAACCTACATATAATAAGGAACTTATTTATATAAAACCAAAAGAAGAAGATGAATGCGAGCAAGCTGTTTTTGTTTGTCCGTATTGTTATGAATCATATTATAATGAATAGGAGGATTAATCTATGGCTAAAGGCGATGCCGCAAAGGCTGAAATTGTAAAAAAGCTTCAAGCTGCGTTTGGAGCAGACTTTATTGGAGAATATTCTAAAAAATACTATGTATGGGGAAAAGAAAATGGTGAAAAAGTTCAAATCGCTATTTCTTTGACTTGTCCAAAAGTCCAAGTAGAAATTGCGCAAAATGCAACTCCGGGTGATTTTAATTTCGAAGATGATGCACCAGCGTTCGTTGTGCCGTCCGGTGGGTTCCAGCCCGCAGAGATTACAGACGATGAGCGCGCACGTGTAAATGATCTGATGAAGATGTTAGATCTGTAAGAAAAAATATCTTTTTTTCCTGGTCTGACTCAAATAATTTATATAATTAAGTTTTCATATATTATACTTCATTAAAAAATCTTAATTGATTTTTATAAAAAAATATGTTATAATATATATGTAAGATAAAGAAAGGCACATACAGCAAATTAAAAAATTCGTAGATAGTCAAAAGGATAAGACATTGCTCTTGAAAAGCGAAAATTCGGGTTCGATTCCCGATCAACGATGAAATGTGCCTTGATATATATGCCTCTGGTGTAACGGTAGCATACAGGTCTCCAAAACCTTGAGGTCAGGGTTCAAATCCTTGGGGGCATGCCATTTCTATCAAAAAAGGAGAAAAATATGTTTGGGTTAGTTTTAGGAGTTCTTTACTATATGCTTTTAAGTATCCTTGGTATTTTTGCATTTTGGGGCTTTGGTAAATGGCTATGGGAAATGCTTACTTATTTTGATAGCTAAAAAGATTTTTCTTTGATTTTTTATAAAAAATATGTTATAATATATATACAATGAAAAAGAAAAATAATAGGTGCTTTACAAATCAGCATAAAAAAATGCTTTTGAATAGGACTGGTGAAATATACAGCCAGGGAGGATAAAGGTAAATGGAGTTTGAAGAACAGCCTTAATTTTTCAAATAAAAAAATCTTTTTTGATTTTTCAAAAAAAATATGTTATAATATATATGTAAGATAAAGAAAGGAAATGATTTTTATGAATTATTTTGATGAGCCTACACAGGTAATGTTTGCAGATCCCGATAACGAAGGCGAGTGGCTTGTTGGTATTGCCTATAAGGACGAAATAATTTGTGCTTGTTGTGGTGGAGTGTTTGAAATCGCAGACATTCTTGAAGCAGTTTCAGAGGGCGAACAGGCTATTTATCCTTATAAGGATTGGGCAGATATTTCCGATGGAATTTGCGGAGGTTGTTTCCCCGAAGGTTTTAATAGGTTTGAAGTTGAATCAGGTGAAGATATTTATTTTAACGAAAATGATGCTCTTGGCTTCGGAGACAGAGTTGATGAAGAAGAAGCTTATATCGAAGGTCTTGATCCTATTCATCTCACTTAAAAATCTTATTTGATTTTTTCAAAAAAATATGTTATAATATATATGTAAGATAAATAAAGATGCACGATTTATTTTAGTCTTACATTTTCCATTAAACATTAAAGGCGGATCCAGCAGACTTTTAGATAATGCATGTAGGAGCCGGGTGTCGCAGGTTCGAGTCCTGTATCCTCCCCCAATATGGGAGGATTAGCTCAGTTGGCAGAGCACCGTTATATCGAAAAACTCCGCCTTGTTTTTTCTAAATAAAAAAATCTTTTTTGATTTTTCTTAAAAAATATGTTATAATATATATGTAATAAAAATTAAAGATGGTAGTATCCAGAAAAGTATTGAGCATTGGAAGACGGGGTAAAGGGAACATTACGCCTTTATGAAGCAAATAATACTTACCATTTTTAATATATATTCCCCGTTAGCTCAGTCGGTAGAGCGCTTGGCTGTTAACCAAGATGTCGTTGGTTCGAGTCCAACACGGGGAGCCATTAGTCAATTGACTGTGTAAGTAGTAAGGGCACATGAGAGCTATGAAACCAGAAGTTAAGTAGTGAAGGAAGCATAGGCGTGGCTGGTTACCATCTATCCATATTGGGGTAAGTTATTCTCCGAGATAGATTGTTTATGTGGTGATATCTACTGAGATCTGTTGTGCGAGATCTCCTACTTACAAACCGCGACCAGATGAACAAATGCTCTGAAAAGCGGGATACAAATTAGGAAAAGATGTGCGGCTCGCCAACCTAAGGGCGAACTTATGCGGGAATGGCGGAACGGGCAGACGCGTATGTCTTAGAAACATATGCCAACGGCGTGAGAGTTCAAGTCTCTCTTCCCGCACCACGCGAGCAAATGGAATGCGTAAGATTAAATGTGCGGTTGACTGACCTTAAAGTTTATGAAAGTAGTTTAATGTAAGAACGTCCGATTGGTGGAAGATGTAAATGTAGAGTTTTACCTTTCATACTATTATACCCTGCGTGGCGGCAGGGGGAAGAAAATTGCTCGTGTCCATACGGAAATTGGGTGTTTGTTCAGGCAACTACACCAAATAAGTAGCCTGCGGGGTTTTCCCTCTTGTAAGCGAAATTACCTATAAGGTAAGTACAGGAAAACGCGTTAAATGATTAGCGGCACTATCACAATCATTGGGTGGTTGGTGACTCCATCAGCACATAAATAAGTCACATTATATGGGCCCTTAGCTCAGTTGGGAGAGCGCCTGCCCTGCAAGCAGGAGGTCGTGGGTTCGATTCCCACAGGGTCCACCATAGTCCCGCATATTGGCAGATTAAGGGACATAGATGAAATAGGTCTTTTTGATAGTATAAGACTAAAAATTAAAACTATACACCCTGGGTCGGGTTGATAAAAATAGACGGGTATTTAATCATTTTTACCAAAAGAAAAATGACCGTGAGGCTGCGGAGCGGGGAGCGCGCACCCGCTAAATGCGAATGTGGTCGAGTGGTGGAACGGCAGACACGGAAGTTTCAAAAACTTTTGCTTCGGCGTATGGGTTCAAGTCCCATCTTGACTACCAAGGGAAGTGATCGGGAGGAAACGAGCAGATAGTCCTCGCCGTCTGGAACGGAATAGCAACAAGAATTCGTAGTTGCGATTACTGACCAAAAAAATCTTTTTTGATTTTTCTTAAAAAATATGTTATAATATATATGTAATAAGAAAAAGGAAAAGGTGATTTTCAAATGTTTGATGATTTTGATGTTCAGATTCAATGTGAAGAAATTGAGGGTCTTTTTGATTGGCTTGATTTTCTTGAAGAAATTTATGAAGGAGAATAATTATGAAAGTAAAAATTATTGCTGAAATGACTTCTAAAGAAAGAGATCAACTTATGAGTGGATATAGCGACGGTTGGTCGATTGAAAATGTTGTATTCGATATGGTTGCTCCGCAAGATGAATATCAGGATATCGAGGTCAGAATTATTGATGATTAATATGGCGCTATCGTCTAAATAGGTTAGGACACCAGCCTTTCACGCTGGCAATCCGGGTTCGAATCCCGGTAGCGTCACCACTCTCCTTTGACGAAGGAGTAAGATAGTTTCGAGCTATCAATATAGTCGGTTAGGTCTATGCAGTCCTTAATAACCATAGACGGTGTGTCCCGCATCGAGAACCGAGCATCGGAGGGAATTATATGCGCCCGTAGCTCAGTAGGCAGAGCACCTGCCTTTTAAGCAGGGTGTCCCGCGTTCGAATCGCGGCGGGCGCACCAGTATCCTAAACAAGGAGGATTTGCCTATGATTGTGTTAATTAATTTTAATTCGGAGGACAATCCACCCGAAGGGATTGGTTCCTGAGGTATGAACTAAAACTGCCTCATATATGGCTCCGTAGTTCAGTAGGCTAGAACGCCTGCCTGTCTTAGCAAATTTATCAATGATTACTGATACAAAACGAATTGGTAATTCAACGGAATTAAATTGCATTGCTTATCTTTATGATTGTGGTTGCGAAATTTTATTACCTTATGGCGATAGCCAAAAATATGATATAGTAATTGATTATAATGGTAAATTTTATCGTATTCAGTGTAAAAACGCAAACCCCACTTATAAGGAGGATGGTTCTATTGATTTCATCACATTCAAGACCGCTTGGGAAAGTGGTCGACAAACAAGGACGAGAGTTCATTATTCCAAAGACGATATTGATTTCTTCGCAACCTATTTTGATGGACAATGCTATCTTATTCCAGTTGAAGAGACCGCTTCAACAGTAAAAACTATTAGATTTGCTTTGCCAAAAAATGGTCAAACAAAAGGCATTACTTTTGCTAAAGACTATATTGGTAAAGATATCTTAAAGAAATTATAAACATTGCCGAGGCACGCAGGAGGTCACGGGTTCGAACCCCGTCGGAGTCGCCATCACTGCGAGAGAGGATGGATTTGTAAGTTAAACTACCACCGGCGGACGCTACGAAAGAAGACCGTAGACTGATATGTGGCTTGTCATTTGTATTCGCAGTATAATATAAAGAAAACGAAAGTAAACTTACTACTTAATATGCCTGGGTAGCTCAGTTGGTAGAGCAGGGGACTGAAAATCCCCGTGTCGATGGTTCAATTCCGTCCCCAGGCACCAGAAGCGTCAGTTAATGATATCTATGCTGAATAGCCAAAGAGAAGTTCCCAAGAGTGGTTCGAAACGCTTGCGATAAAATATTCTCCGCTTTACCAAATACTTCGTAAAATCGTTCATGTCTTATGTTTCCTTTCATTATGTTGCGGTTGCCGGGGGTCCAACCGAAAAACTGACCCCTATATATCGCGGGGTGGAGCAGTTGGTAGCTCGCCATCCTCATAAGTTGGAGGTCGCAGGTTCGAGTCCTGCCCCCGCATCCACGCGGAGTAGAGAAGAGGCCTATCTCGCCACCCTCATAAGGTGGAGAACGCTGGTTCGAATCCAGCCTACCGCAACCAGTAAGACTCGTATTAGGGATCCATATCTATTTTTGCTTCAATTCCTTTTGTTGTGTTATTTTTTGATTGTTTTGTAGATTTTTTGTTTTGGATAATAACCGGATATGGCTAACGAGTTGGTACCTTTTCTATATATTTTTGAAAGTATATAGGAACAAAAACTACCACTGCGAAAGAGAGTTTTTACACCTAGACCTCAGGTTTGTTTTTTACTCTTTCGTTTTTTTTATCGAAATTTGGAGAGATGGCGTAATGGTATCGCAGAGGATTGCTAATCCTTCCTACCTGTAATGGGTAGTCCGGGTTCGAGTCCCGGTCTCTCCGCCATAGACGCATACAGCAATTATTCTTTTAGAATTAATTTAGCTCATTTGATAGAGCAATTGTCTGTTAAACAATTTGTAGTTGGTTCGAATCCAACAGTTTATTCTTTTGCGTCTAGTATATGCTTTAATAGCTTAGTTGGTAAAGCACTTGATTAGTAATCAAGAGACCGTCAGTTCGAGTCTGACTTAAAGCTCCAAAATAGACAAAGTACAAGTCTATTAGTAAGTAGTAGTATAGGTAAAGATATTACACTGAAAATGAGGTCATATGCCATGAGTAGGAGACACTGACGCCTAGGAAGCTCATCAGTATGCTTGCGAAGAATTTTTTTAAACTGTTCGTAGTTTAAGAGGAAAAATACCTGCCGGATTGGGAGAAGTGTGAATGCTAACCGCACACACCGAACAGTTTTATTATATGCGGGATTAGCTCAGCTGGGAGAGCATCAGTCTTACAAACTGGGGGTCATAGGTTCGAACCCTGTATCCCGCACCAAGGTGTATAAGTTAGCTCTCGAATAAGGTGGTAAGAGCGCCACCGGCTTATGCATCTACCATATGCAGTATTAGTTTAATGGCAAAACAAAACCTTGCCAAGGTTTAGTTGCGAGTTCGATTCTCGCATATTGCTCCAGGCAGTCCGCAGATTCCAATTGAAAACGCTCGTGGCCTGAGCTTAGTATCTTTTGGAGGACAAAAAGAGACTGTAGTGACAGCGGATATAACTCCTGCCACCGAAAATTATTCCATGGAAAAATGGATTTTATATATACCTGCTTTAGTGTAGTGGAAGCACGCAACATTGTGGCTGTTGAAGGAGCGGTTCGAATCCGCAAGCAAGGACCATATGCCTGAGTAGCTCAGTTGGTTAGAGCATCGGATTCATATCCCGAAGGTCGCTGGTTCAATTCCAGCCTCAGGCACCAAAAGACAGATACAGCAAAATATTAGAATTAAAAAGCATATATTTTGGGAATATAAGAAGCTATTTATTTTTCTGTCTTGTTAATTTGCCCTCTTAGCTCAGTGGATTAGAGCATTGGGTTTCTACCCCATGTGCGGGAGTTCAAATCTCTCAGAGGGTGCCATATACGCCGTTGGCTCAGCGGATAGAGCACCTCACTACGAATGAGGGGAACGGGAGTTCAAATCTTTCACGGCGTGCCATAAAAAAGTTATAACAAAAATTTGACTTTTATAAAATTTTATGTTATAATATATATACAATAAAAAAATAAAAAGACTCTTACAGCAACTCCCCTATTGCCTCATGGGGTTAAGAGGCTCCAAAAGAAAATGTTTTTAAATTATTTTTATGAGTCTTGTAAATATGGAAATGTAATTCAGTTGGTCAGAATGCTCGTCTGATAAGCGAGTTGTCGGTGGTTCGAGTCCACCCATTTCCACCAGCGGTTTCCCGCTTCATCGGTCTTTGAACCGGGCTCGCGCAAATCAAAAATTATTAAAAGGAGAAAAGTTATGGAAGAAATTATGAATTTTATCAAAGAAATCTTTGAGATGGTTCTTGAAACTGTTTATTCTTGTATTGCTATTTTTTCTAATTAAATAATATTGGTTTGCGGTCCAAAGAAGAAAAACCGCTTTATATCCGGGCGTGGCTCAGTTTGGTAGAGCGCGTGGTTTGGGACCATGAGGCCGGGGGTTCGAATCCCTCCGCCCGGACCATTGAATAAAAAAAAACATATGAGAGGTTAATATTATGAATGCTGAAAAATTGATGCTTGAAACCAGAATTGGTCTTCTTATGGAAAGAAGTCCTGTTGAAAGTGCTAATATTATTAAGAAACTTCAAAGAAAACTTCGTAAAATTAAAGAAATTGAAGAATCTAATTCTTGATTCTTGATTATAAATTGAGGTGTCGTTCAAAGGTAAGGACCGAGGTCTCTAAAATCTCTGATGTCAGTTCGATTCTGACCACCTCTGCCATTTAGACACATACAGCAATTTCTTCAAATAGAAGAGTGCAGGTTCGAATCCTGTAGTGCGCACATAGCGCATTTGGCGGAATGGCTTACGCGATTGACTTAAAATCAATTTTTTTCTAAAATAAAAGTGTCTAGTTTTATATGGAGGTATAGTGTAATGGCTAGCACGGGAGGCTCTAACCCTCCAGATCTTGGTTCGATTCCAAAGTACCTCTGCCAAGAAAAAAATCTTAATTGATTTTTTTAAAAAAATATGTTATAATATATATGTAAGGTTAATAAGAAATGAAAATTTCAAAAGAACTTAAAGATGAAATTGGTAATGCTTTTGCGGCATACGGTAAAATTTTATTTGATGCTTATATAGGAGCAAAATTACCTTCGGATTTTGATAAACTTAGGTTTTGTTCTTATGAAGAGTTAGATTATAAAATAACAATTCTTAAAGAGTTCTATGAAACCTTAGAAATAGAATAAATAAAGGCACACACAGCAAATACATACTATTATGTGTTATGGGTTCAAGTCCCATTTTTCGAGCCAGAAATTTCGAGAATCGTCCAATTGGTAGGACAATAATATTTTGTGCCTTGTATATATAGAGGAGTCGTCAAGCTGGTTTAAGACACAGCACTTTGACTGCTGCATTCGGGGGTTCGAATCCCTCCTCCTCTGCCAGAAGCAACCAATAATTAAGGTTAGCACAACTTTTTGATTTATTTATATGAGTCGATGGCGGAATTGGTAGACGCACCGGAATTGTTTTTTACAAAGACTTGGTAAAGTCTTTTTCTGCAATCAACTTAAAAGACAGACAGTAAATCTGGCATCTTTTTAGATATCTTGGTTTGAATCCAAGTCGACTCACCAGAAGCGGATGGGTGAACAAATGTAGGCACCGCTAATCAATAAACAATGCCGTTTGCGTGGTTGACAAACCTACTTGTTACTAAGGCGCAGAAGTGTAGCAAAATAAGTGGCTGCGACAGGAGGCACACCATAATGTGTTACCAAACCACGATGGGCGGGCAGGCGAGGACCTAACCTCACTTTTATATGGGTATATATATTTATATTACGACGGACACTTTGGACGGCGTTAATTAATTAGTATAATTTAATTTTAAAATATAGTAGAAATCAAAAGAAAAGGAGATTTTACTATGTTATTTGAAACAAATCGTGACAAAGGTCGAGCTGGTATGGCAATGGCAATTGCTTATTTTGGAGCTAATGGATATACTATAAATATTCCGTTAAATGATACTTAGTGGTATGATTTAGTTATTGAAAAAGATGGAGAATTTAAAACTGTTCAATGTAAAGCAACAGGAAGTATAGATAATGTTATTCGCTTAAAAAGTACTGGTGGTACAAAAGGTAAAGAATATGATAATGTTCTTAATCATCCTGTTGATTATTTGTTTTGTTTAGATGGTTCAATGAATATGTATGTTATTCCTGTAGAAGATATGAAAAAATACGGTTGCAATAAACAAATTACTCTTCGAACTCAAAAATCTGCCAATGGTCAAGGGTTTCAAACTTATCAGTATATGGTATATTTATAATAAAATATGGGTTAGTAGCGTGCTAAGGTAGACACATCGGTCTGTAAAACCGAAGACATTGCGTCCCGAGTGAGTTCAATTCTCTCCTAGCCCACCAAGAGTAGAAATACTCTATAAAAAGAGAATCTCATTCGCTGTGAATATAGGCGGGGTAAGTGCACAGATATCCTTTCAATGGAACCGCAAAATCCTCGTTAGCGGAGTACATGAGAGCTGCTCCTATGGCTGAAGGCTCTTGGTGAGATTTAAACTAAATAAGGTAGCCGACCTGCTGTCTGGGTGAAATGATACATCCCGAGCCGAACTGATTCGTATCAGGTATTTAGTTTAACGCTCCTTAATGCGTTAATTAAGGTAGGGAGCGTATTGCTTCTACCCTTTAAACAGAAGCAATAGTATTCTTGAAGTTGCGGTCTTACGAGTCTTCAATTCTCTAAGGATATTAGTTCTTGATATAATTCATAAAATCAAGCGCCCCTACCGCGAAACAAGTAGGTAATGTTGAGTAAAAATAGTTAATGGACAAGGAATGTGTTCTATGGATTAATAGAATTAAAATCTTGTATTAGGTTGTCACTCAAGTCTCTCAACGGCTTTAACACATTTTAGTAGATAACCTTTGTCAAGTAATCTCGTATTAAAAGGAATAACTTTAAGTCTGATGGGAAGAAGCCTTCTGTTGTCACCAGAAGGAGAGGGCAGGTAGCGTGCGGCGACCCCTGAATAGGTAGCGTGTACGGAGTAAGATTTATTTTATGAATTTTAATACGAGATTTTTGGACGAACTTTGTTAATTTAAAAGGCTCACACAGCAATATTTTTTGAAACAATCTTTTAAATTGTAATTCAGAAAAATGAGCCTTGTTTATATATGCTGGATTAGCTCAGTTGGTAGAGCGAGCGCCTTGTAAGCGCTAGGCCGGGGGTTCAAGTCCGTCATCCAGCTCCAAGGGCGGAAGCCTTGTCAATAGATGCCGGGTTGTGATAATTGGTAGTCAACTTGTCTTGAAAACAAGCGGGTGTAAAAGCCTTCAGGGTTCGAGTCCCTGACCCGGCGCCAGTTTAATAGAGAGGGTGAATGAATATGGTGGGAAAGTATAATCGAGATATATCTCACAGAAAAGCACTTCGCAAGAAGAGAATTTCTGATTAGTATAGTTATTATAGTCATCATAATGGAGAACATTATTATGACAATCTTCATCAATATTCAAAAAATAAAATCCATTGTTCTTGTCATTGTTGTAGCACAAAGACTAGAAATAAAGGTCATAGACAAAGAGGAAATTATCATCGCTCTATTAACTATAAAAAATCTGATTTAATTCAGATGATGTCTATGGATGATAAAATGTATGATTACAATGGAATTAAAATTCATAGGCGATATAAAAATTGGTGAGCGGTTCCCGGTTATCCGACCGGCTGAGCGGGCTCGCGCAAAGGAGGGAAACAAAATGAGCAAATTCCAAAAATATATGTATTTGGTAGCAATGAGCAACGGAGTTGAGCTTCCTCGCGAAATTGTAAATGAAGTTATTTACGGAAAATAATTTCAAAAAGAAAAAGTAATTGGTCTTTTTCTTCTTCATGATTGCTAGTATAGATGTGTTCTCGTCGCGCAATCGTTTAAACCAGAGTCTATACAATTTTTATTTTCTATTTTCTGTATTATTTATTTGTATATCCTTAGAAAAACCCCACAAAGAAATTAATCTTTGTGGGGTTTTTCTTTTTTACGCTGGTCTTCGCGAACGGTCGAAGCTCCGATTCTTTGCGCCCATAGAAATTTTTTTGGGCAAAGAGGGATATGAGATAAAATTTAATTTTTAAATAGATTAGAGAAATCTAATACTATTTTCAGAAAGGAGATCAGGCAGATGGATTTAATTACATATGCTCTTGCTAAAAAGGCATTAGCATCTGGAGGTTCATCAGGAGATACTGGCATTTTAATAAAGATACAAAATGATATAAAAGAAATTAATGAAAAAATTAATGAAAATTCTGATGAAATAAGTAAAGTTAATGAAGAGGTTCAACAAGTTTCAACTACTATTGTAACCGATATTCTTCCAACGCTTTCTAGGACAGTATCTGCCATTAAAATTGGAAATAAAATTTTAACTCCGGTAAATAATATATTAGAATTATAGATTGGAACTGGAGATGTAGTCGGTACTCCTGAAGATTCTGAAGATGCTATAAATAAGATTTCAATAAAAGAGGATAAAACTATGGAAGTTAATTCTTTAAGTTCTGATAAATTAGTATCTGGAGAAGAAGTTTTAATTTTCAATAGTAATTATGAAAAATATTTTAATTAATGGAAAGGAGAAAATTTATTATGCCAAATAACGCAAAAATTTTTAACACAAGACTTCAATTAAAACATGATACTCTCGAACACTGGTTGTCAAATGATCCTGTATTGTTAAAAGGTGAAATCGCAATTGTTGACATTCCTGCAGAAACTGATGCTATTACTGGTAAAGTGACTCAAAAGCCAGCTATTGTTTTTAAAGTGGGTGATGATAGTAGTTCTAAAAAATTCAGTGAACTAGAATGGGTTTCTGCATTGGCTGCTGATGTTCCTGCTTGGGCAAAAGTTCTTAGAGATGGAGAGGGAACTGAAATAGCATCTGATGCTTTTCTTAATGCGTTAGAAGATATTAAAACTTTAAAAGGATATTTTGGTACTGGTGGAGGAGATAATGATGAAACAATACCAGATCAAATTAATCAATTAAAAAATACCTTAAGCACTTAGGGAGAAACTATTGCGACTTTACTTGGAGAAGATGAGGGTTACAGTATTAGAAACATAGCAAATGATGAATTAGCAAAACAATTATTGTCAGAAAATGCTGATGCTTCTTTTAAAACTCTTCAAGAACTCGCAGCTTGGATAGAAGATCATCCAGAAGATGCCTCAGCAATGAATTAGAAAATCGAAGCTCTTCAAGGAATCCTAGAAGGGTTTGGAGGCGAAGAAGAACCATCAACAGTTTTTGAGTTTTTGTCTAGTGCAATTTCTAATTTAGCAAAGGTCGCAAAAACTGGTAATATTGATGATTTACAACAAGATGCTAATGATTTCGTAATTTTTAATTGTGGAACATCTAGTACAATTATTAATACACCAACACCTGAAACAACTGAATAAAAAATAACATATGGGGAGACTTGAAAAATGAAAGTCTCCCCTTTTCTCTATATATTTTGAAAAATGATAAATTGAAAGGAGAAAGAATATATGTCAAAAAACTTTAATACAAGAATAACGCATAAAATTGATACATATTCTCATTGGGAATTAGCAACTAATTTTATCCCTTTAGCTGGGGAAATAATTGTATATACACCTGATGATGAAAATGATACACGACTTACTCAAATTAAAATTGGTGATGGTAAAACATATGTCAATGATTTGAAATTTTTAATAACTGGTTCTTCAACTGGATATTTTGATGATATTCAAAGTGATTGGCTATCTGTTAATAAAGATTCCTTAAATTATATTAAAAATAAACCTGGTGACACAATTGTAACTGAAACAATTACACCTCTTACCACAATATCGACAGATGGTGTGATGTTTGATATCGAAATAGATAATCTTATTTATTATGCATATTTTAATGTAGATTTTATCCCAGAAGTAGGACAAACAATTTCTGTAAAAATTTCTATATCAGGAAATTCATATGTAGAAGATTGTAATGTGTTCCATGTTTCTACTGATGGTGATGCTGTTTATACCGGTTTTCTCTTTAATTGTTTGAATACAGGAACACTTCCGGATATATCTGAAAATGGGTGGAAAATTGTTGATGAAAATAAACCATATTTCATCGGTATATATAGGACTGATAAAAGCAGAATATATTTTTATACTCCAAGTGATACTTATTCTGGATCGACATTTATAATTGGTAATAAGAATATTGAAATAGAAAATATTAAATTACCATATGAATATATTAAAAATAAGCCTGGGGATGTTTCTGGTGAAATCATTACAAAAGAACATATTGTAAATTTAGAAAACATACAAAACTTCTCATATGAAGAAGATGGGGGTTGCTATTTATTCCAAAATGGAGATGTATTCTATGAAGAGACTCTTTCTGGTAAAGAAGTTAAAGTAAGCGTTCGCAGACCAACTGATTCGGAATCAATTATTTATGATGCAAATGTTGTTATTCCAGATGAAGAATATCCAGAAGAAGCGTTTATTTTTGTCAATACAACGGTTAGCGACGCTGGAGAATGGCTGGAAGGCGGTTTTCCAAAGATAGACGAAACATTACCAACATTTATCTTTATGACACAAGGTTATATATATGCGTCTGAGGATTTAACTGGTTATGATATTGAAATTTATACAGAAAATATTGAAACAGATTATGTTAAACTCCCATATGAATACATTTCAAATAAGCCTGGTGACATAACTACAACAAAAACAACTTTAAGTGAAACAATTCAATTACCAAGCGACTAGTATAATTCAAGCGGAATAAGTTATTGGATGAGTAATTTTCCAAATATAATAACGATTGGAGACAATATAACAGTACAAATTTCTTTATCTGACAACACCTACGAACAAGAGTGTGAAGTGCAAGAGTTTCAAGAAGATATGATTATATTTAATTTTAATTGCACAGAGGATCCAAATACAGCAGTAAGCAATGGAATAATAAAGATTGATGGAAACATGCCAGCTTTTATTGTTGTGTATCGTGTAGATAGCGCACAAATGTATTTATATTCATATGATAATTGTGATGGTGCGACATTGACCATTGTTAAAAGTGTGTTGAATTCCACATCAATTAAACTTCCAAATAATGCAATTAATATTGATGTAGAACCAACAGAAGGCTCTACTAATTTTATTAATAGTGGTGATTTATATAATATTATTGGCGACATTGATACAGCAATCTCTCAACTTGAAACTATGATTGGTGGTGCTTCATCATGAGTATAGCAGATAAATTAGTTGTTCTTGGTACAAAAATAAGTAATGCGCTCACTTATGCGAATGAGGCATTGACTGCAAAGGGTGGCAATGAAGCGAACAGCCTTTGGGAGATTGGTGCAAGGATTAGGGAAATTGAAGTTGGCGGCGGAGATGACAATGAATTCACTTCTTTGGTATGTAAAACTATATCAAAAGTAAATAATAATGATATTGAGTTTGTTGGTGATTATGCTTTTATTAATTGTTCTTCTTTAACATCTGTAGATTTACCAGTTTGTACAAATATTGGTAATTAGGCTTTTGCTAATTGTTCTTCTTTAACATCTGTAAATTTACCAGCTTGTACAAATATTGGTGGTTCTGCTTTTATTAATTGTTCTTCTTTAACATCTGTGGATTTACCAGTTTGTACAAATATTGGTAGTTCTGCTTTTCAGAGCTGTACTTCTTTAACAACGATTATTTTAAGATGTCCATCAGTAGCAGCTCTTAAAAATAGCAGAGTTTTTTATTTCACACCAATACAGTAGTCTTTATATACTGGCGCCTTTGGTTCTATATATGTTCCAGCATCATTGGTAACATCTTATCAAACAGCAACAAACTGGACTTATTTTTCTAGTCGAATAACAGCAATAGTTGAATAATAAAAAGAGAAAAAGGAGAAAAATATGAAACTTCAAATTTTAGTTCCTCAATATAAGGAAACAAACGAAATTATAAAACCATTACTTGATAGTATTGAAGTTCAACAAAACGTTGATTTAATAAATGAAGTTGGTGTCATTATAGTTAACGATGGTACTGACATTCATCTATCAAGAGATTTTTTAGATAAATATTCTTACAATATTGATTATTATTTTAATGAACATAAAGGCGTTTCAGCAACTCGTAATGCTTGTCTTGACCATGCAACAGCAGATTATGTAATGTTTTGTGATGCCGATGATATGTTTTATAATGCCTGTGGTCTATATATTATATTTAGAGAAATTGAGAATGGTGGATTCGATAGTTTAGTGTCGGCATTTATTGAAGAAACTCGCATTCCTCAAACAAATGAAATAATATATATAAATCACGATATGGATTCAACCTTTGTTCACGGTAAGGTTCATCGTAGACAATATCTCATAGATCAAAATATTCGCTGGAATGAAAAATTAACAATTCACGAAGATAGTTATTTTAATTGTCTGTGTCAAAAGTTAGCCGGTGAACTTAAATACTCACAAACATCATTTTATCTTTGGAGATGGAGAGATGATTCAGTTTGCCGCAGCGATTTTAAGTATATTTTAAAAACATATAATAATATGCTTGATAGTAATGAAGCTTTGGTTGATGAATTGCTTAGACGTGACCGTAAAGAGGATGCTCAGTTTTATGCCACCTCAATGATTTTTGATGCATATTTTACAATGAATAAATCCGAATGGATTAATCAAGAAAATAAAAAATATAGAACTAATACTCAAAAACGCTTTAAGAAATATTATTTAAAATTTAAACACTTATTTAATACTATTCCAGAAGAAACAAAAACTCAAATAATTGTTAGCATTAAAAACCGTATGTATACAGAAGGTTTAGTAATGGAAAGCATTACATTTGAAGACTGGATTAAACATATTGTTAAAAAATATTAATGGAGGTTAAGATATGATTATTTCAGAAATAATTTCCGAGAATGGAATTGAGTATTTACACACATATTCTGACCTCGGTTGGGATATCGAAAGAGATGGAATTATTTATGGAGATGCCATAGATCCTGTAGACTCTAGCAGAATATACACAGAAGTTGAACCTCAGATTGAAAATGGTGATGAAGAAATCTCAGCAGAAGATTTTATTGCTTTAATTGAGGAGGCGTTATGATATGAAAAGAAGTAAAGCATACGCATTTATTAACGCCGTTAAAAGAATTCGTCAAACACTCTCTGATGAAGTGGCATTGGCAAATATCGCTCTTTTCCCTGATTGGGAAGCTGGTAAAACATTGTCTGTCGGAGATAAAGTTGAATATGAGGAAAAACTCTACAAAGTTGTTCAAGCGCATACCACACAGGAATCTTGGACTCCCAATTTAACTCCCGCTTTATTTGAGCCGATTGACATTGTTAATGACGGTACGCTTGAAAATCCTATTGTAGCAGTGTCTGGTATGACATATTATAAAGATAAATACTATTTTGATGAAACAGATAATAAGATTTACCTTTGTATTCGTCAAGATACTGAAGATGGTACAGTGCTTCACTTTATGCCAAATTCATTAATTGATATATATTTTACTTTGGCTATTTAATTTTTTATAATTTGGGCAAAAAAGATTATTATTAAAATTAAAAAAATTAAATAAGTTAGAGAAATCTAATAATATTTTCAGAAAGGAGATTAATAAGCGAATGGATTTAATTACATATGCTCTTGCTAAAAAAGCTATAACATCTGGTGGTACAGGTGATGCTGGCGTTTTAACAAAGTTAACAAAGTTAGAGAATAGCGTTAAGGAAGTGCAAACTGAATTAAGCAGTATGAAAACTGACCTATTACTTCCTCTCGCTCAAGGGGCAGTTCTCGCAATTCAAGTAGGTGATACAATTGTAAAGCCAACCGAAAATGTATTAAAATTGCCATTGGCTACTGGAGAGGTATTAGGTCTCGTTAAAAGCACTCCGGCGAATTCTGAAAATTCAATTAATAAGATTTCTGTACATAAAGATGGTACTATGGAAATTAATTCTCTTCATATTGATAAATTAGTTTGGGATGGAGAATTAGTTTTAGATTGTAGTACAACATTTAATTAAAAAATAAAAAAATTAGAAAGGGGAAAACAATATGGCTATTTTAAACACAAGATTAAGACTCAAGTATGATACTTGGGAAAACTGGACAAAGAATAATTTCCATCAAGAATTTATTCCTTTAAGAGGAGAGGTTTGCGTAGTTGAAATTCCTGGTTCCGCAGATTCAACTGGAAAAGTTACTCAAAAACCATCAATTTTATTTAAAGTCGGTGATGGGACAACTACTTTTGATCAATTAGATTGGGCATCTGGCCTCGCTGCTGATGTTTATGCTTGGGCAAAAAAGGAATATGGCCTTGCCGGAGATATTTATTGTACAGCACCAACAGTAGAAAATGGAGTTGTCACTGATAGTGGCGTAACAGTTGCTGGGGCAATTTCTGAATTAGAAGCTGCCGTAGAGGCATTAGAAGCTATTTTCTCTGAAGAAGGAGAAGATGGCACAATTACTGGCATTTCTGGAATTATCGAAAATTATATTAATAACAAACTTAATTATACAGATACTGCTGTAGCAGATCAATATGTATCTGCTGTGTCTCAAACAAATGGTGTTATTAAGGTAACTAGAGCAGAACTTCCTAAATATACCTTAACCACTGGCGACGCAAATGGCACCGTTAAGTTTAACGGCACAGATGTTGCTGTAAAAGGTCTTGGTACTGCGGCTTACAAAAACGCAGAAGATTTTGATCCTAAGAATGCTGCTGCTGAAGTTCGTGGAACAGAAGCTGATACTGCTGGCACTGCTACAGTTCATGGTGCGTTAAAGAGCGCTGCAGCTGCTCAGCAGAAAGCAGATGAGGCTGTTACTAATATTGAAAACCTTGCTGGACTTGTTGGAGACCTTCCTGAAGGTATAACAGCTACTACAGTCGTTGGCTATGCAGAAGAAGTTGCTGAGGCTGCTGCTAATGAAAAAATTGCTTCTGTGACTGCTGGCAATAATTCTGTAACGATTGGTGGAACTGCAACTGAACCAACAGTAGCTGTAAATATTTCTGCTGATAGCGATAATGCAATCACTCTTGAAGATGATGGTCTTAAAGTTGTTATTCCTGCGGCTGCAGAATATACAATTGTAAAAGAAACTATCGCTGAAGAAGGATATGCTGCCACTTATAAATTGTTCAAAGGTGAAACCTCAGTCGGTGCTTCTATCAATATTCCAAAAGATATGGTAGTATCTTCTGGTTCTGTTGTTGAATTAGCAGAAGGAGAAGTTGAAGATTTAAGTGCTGGAACTTATATTAAGTTAGTATTAGCAAATGCTAACGATGACACTCTTTATATTCCAGTTGGTTCTCTTATCGAATATGTAACTTCTGGATCTCAAAATGGAGATATGGTATTTATTACTATTGATGAGACTACTCATAAAGTAACAGCTACTATTACTGATGGAACTATTACAAAAGATAAGTTAGTAGCAAGCGTTCAAACCAGTCTTGGTAAAGCTGATAGTGCTGTTCAGAAAATTGAAACAGGAACTAGCAATGGTACTATTAAAGTAGATGGTGCTGAGGTAGAAGTTGCTGGTTTAAAGAGCGCTGCCTATGCTAGTGCTGATGATTTTGCCGCTGCTAATATTTTAGAAAGTCTTGATTCTTCTATCACTGTAGCTAATACTTCAGAAAATGGAGAGATAAGTGTTCTTACTGGTGTAACCCAAGAAAATGGTATGCTTACCGGTCACACAGAAACTAAGCTTGCTAAAGTTGCTTCAACTGGTAGTATTTATGATGTTGTAGAAACTGAAAAAGATTTAAGTGGGGAAGATGAAGTAGATTGTTTTATTTTTTACGGAGGTTCTGCTACTGAACTTATTAAAAATTACTAATAAATATAATATATAAAAATTTTAAGGGAAGGATTGAAATTGATATCCTTCCCTTTTTCTCTATATATTTTGAAAAAGATAAATTGAAAGGAGAAAAATAAAAAATGAGTAAAAAAATAAATGTACGAACTTAGCATAAAATTGATACATATGAAAATTGGAGTAAAGCAGAAAATTTTATTCCATTAAAAGGCGAATTAATTATTTATACAACTGATGAAAATGGAAATGAAATAGTTAAATTAAAAATTGGTGATGGCAAAACTAAAGTTAATGATTTGCCGTTTGCAGTTGGCGGTTCAGCGACCGATGAACCTGAACTCGCGCAAATTCAAAGCGACTGGGCGCAAACAGACAGTACTCAACCTGATTACATAAAAAATAAAATTGGAGATTATCAAAAAGATTTAAGAGAATTTAATGATATTACCTTTGGAAATTATGCTGGAACAAGCCCTTTTTATATGTGGAATAATGTTCTTTCCAATATTGATACTTTAAAAGACCTTGATGAGGGAGTAATTCTTAATGTCTATCAAAATGGAAATTTAATAGATAGTCAAAAATTTGTTTTAAATCCAACTTTAGATAGTTCATTTTTATCATCTGGATAGACTGGTTATTGGGTATTAATTAATGCTACAAAAACCACAGAAGAAATCCTTGGTGGTAGTGCTTGGGAGAAAAAAAATCCAGATTATTCTACATTCAATATGGGATTTATTAAGAATGATACAACAGGAATTGTTTATGTAATTGCTGGAGCACCCAATGATGAATTAGTTGGATAGTCTTTTTCATTTGAATTAGACTTTACAAATACCACGAAGCAATTAATTAAACTTCCTTGGGAAGTAATTTCAAATAAGCCTGGCGATATTATATCAATTGAAACTTTTGTCGATACCTATGATTTAGGAGCAGCAGATGATAATGATGTCACAGGAGATATTTATGCTGTAATGTATCAAGGTTGTAATTTACCAACAACCAACACAATTAATGTAACTCTAACTCATAAAACAAGCGGCGATATTATTAATTTAGGTTCCTGTGAATTAGCTGTTGGAAACTTCTCTGATGCAGAAGTGATTCAAGGTGGATTTAATACTAATACTTTATTTACTGATTTGGTATCAGGAACTGCGACCTCTTTAACTAGAGTAGATGATACAATTCCATCAGGAGTTATTATGTTCGCAGAAGAAGCGACAATGATTGGAATTGATATTGCTAATTATGCAGATTATGAATTAACAATTTCTGGTGAGGAAAAAAATCTAGTTGGTTTACCAGAGAATACTCTTGGTGAAGAATTTGAAAATATTGATGGAAAGCTCACTTTGACTCTTGGTAAAACTTTTACAACCACAACAGAAATCAACAACTCTTATACAACAACATTGGGCACTCCAAGTGCAACATCTCCATTTTTAATTTGGAATAATGTTGTTAAAGATAAACAGATATATGATGATATCCAAGAAGGAACTCCTGTTAAAGTGACATATATCCAAAATGGAGAAACTGGCGAGTTTGATATTTGTAATGTATTTAAAAATTCAACACTTGATACACAATTTGGCATGGGTTCTAATAATACAGGATATTATGGATTTATTAATGCGGCTCAATCTCTCGAAGAAGTTTTAACCCAAGGGGTTTGGACAAGAGCAGATTCTACCAAGCCAACATTCACTCTTGTTTTTGCAAAAAGTAATACTACTGGTCAATCTTGGCTTCAAATTGCTGCACCAGAATCGCTTACTGATATTACTTTTACTATAGAAATTAGCACTACAGAAACAGAATCAAAAACTATTAAACTTTCAAAGGAAGCTCTTCCCGATGATCTCTTTGACGAATTAGCTCAAGTTCAATCTGATTATGCAGAAAATGATGAAACTAAAGATAGTTATATTCAAAATAGACCATTTTATGATTATCCTGTTTAGGAAGTAAATTTTCCAAGAACATTTGAAAAAATTACTTGGGATGGTAATACCGAAGAAAAAATCCAAATAATTTTAATAGAAGATGAAGTACAAACTCCACAAGCTTGGTATAAAATTTCAGATAATTTTATTCCAGAAGAAAAATTGTTAAATTCTTTTGTTACAATAAATTCAGCAGATTTAGGAGAAGATAATATTAGGCTAGCAAGTTAGATTTCTCCTATATCTAACACTTAGACTGAAACAATTGGATATGAAGTTTGTATCTCCGAAGATGGAAGTTTATTTTTACCATTTATTTATGAAGTTCCTGAAACAGGTATTTATTTAACATCTAATGGTTATCAATATTATTTTCCAGAAGCCGGTATTTATGTTATTAATTTTAATGAACAATGGGTTGAAAGTTGGGAAGGATTTTATGATTTAGAAAATGAAGAACTTATAAAAGTAGAGACACAATCAGGTTTTTTTACAAATATATATCTTAAACATATTACTGAAGAAATTCCAGAAAAAGAAGACTGGTATTATTCATATTTAAAGTCTTTACAAACCACTGAATATAAAGTAATAATTGGGGAAACAATACTTGATGATATAAGTCTTTTAGAAGATTTACAAGATAAATATGGAAGTTATTCATTACCACCTTTGATTTTAGTAATAAAAACACCTAATGAATCTATTGAAATTTCAGATGGAACTTTTATAACTTTTGAAAAAACTGGTATTTACATAGCAATAGCAGATTTAGGGGATAACTATTTTATGACTGTAGATTCATATCAATTATATAATAAAATTGATAAAAAATATATCTATCCCATAACTATTGAAACTTATAATAAAATTGAAGAAGGAAATACTAAACCAGTATCTTCTGGGGCAGTTTGGACTGCTTTAGGAGGAAGATCCTTAATTTATATTGATGATGAAAATCTCCCTCAATCTGGGTCTCAAAAGCTAATGACTTCAAATGCTATTTATAAAGCTTTTGAACAAATGAATCAAAATAAATAGGATACTTTAACAATTTTAGATACTGTTCAAGAAAATTCTGATGGAATGGTAAAATCTTCAGGTATTTATAATGCTATTGAAGAAGTTAAAAATGATGTTCCAATTACAACGAGTCAATTAACTAATGATTCTAACTTTATTGACAAAGATCAATTAAATAGCGCAGTTCAAGAAGTAATGAATGTAGCTAATGGCAAGCGCGCTTCTTATGTATTTAAAGATGAAGCTGAATTAAATGCGTTTATTACATCAAATTAGGATAGTTTAAAAATTGGAGATATTTTCTTATTAACCGATACTGATCTTCCTGATTACTGGTGGACCGGAAGTAATATTGCAGTTTTAGAGACTGATATTGATTTAGATAATTATTACAACCAAAGTCAAGTAAATGATTTATTATCGCAAAAAGCTGATGCTGAAAATCATTATACTAAAACTGAAATTGATTCTCAATTCGATCAAAGATTAGAAGATTTAATGTTTAGAAAAGCTTATTCTTCTCAAATTTCTAATCCAACAGAAGGAACTATTTATTATAATATAAACGACAAAACTATTCAAACTTATAGCGGAGGCTCTTGGAGCAGTGCAGTTGCCGCAGATCCTAATACAATTTATTTTGTTGTTGAGGGGTGAGTTAAATGGCATCTAGCACATATACTTGGAAATATCATACAAATGAAAATACTGATCTTGGATATATTGGAATTGGGTCTGGATCAAATTCAAAAACATATTATATTGATGAAACTAATAGGACTATTATAAATAATAATGTTCCAAATTATGCTCAAATAAATAGTGTAAAATTTGATTGGGATTGGAGAACTGGAATTGCTGGAAGTGATGGAGATTGTTGGGTGTCTATAAATGATTCTAAATATGGAAGTAAATCTTCTACTGCTGATAGTTGGGTATCTGTATCAAGAACAATTACAGATGATATTTTTCAAAGTAAAACTTTAAATGCCGGTTTAGCCACTGGAGATATGGGGTTTAGATTTGAAGCTACTGTTTATAGAAAATTATGGATTAGAAACATTGCAATAACTTGGAATTTTACTTATCCAACTTTTAAAATTGAAACTAGTGTAAATAATTCAAATTATGGATATATTAATTGTCCACAAGGAAATTTTTTAAATACTATTCTTGATGTTCCAATGTCTGAAACTAGTTATACTCTTGAGACTTTGCCACGACCAGGATATAGATTTGTTAAATGGTCAGACGGAGATACTAATCCAGATAAAACCATAAAAATTTCTAATAACTCTATTTCTGCTAATTACACTGCCCTATCTTATCAAGCTATTTTTGAACCAATTCCTTATGTAACTTATGATAGTGTTTTTAATTTTCAAAAATGGAAAAATATTGGATTCTCTGCTTCTAATGGAACTGTTTCTAATATTACTGATACAGGATTTACTTTAACTTCCAATAGCAGCGCAGGAGAAGCAAATGTTTAGTCTCCATATTTTCCAATTACTGAAGGAGAATCTTATAAAATAGATATTGATATAACTGGAAGTAATTGGGATGTATATATATTTTTCTATGATGCCAATCCATCTGGATTAGGTATTGATTTCGTAGACGGACCAACTCGTAGATTTTCTGATGGATTTAATCAAGGAGCTTCTTTTACTGCACCAACTGGTGCAGTTCAAGCGGCAATTCGAGTTGATGCAAATGGTTCTAGCAATACTGTTAAATTTGACAATTTCCGCATATATCCAGATAGTTATAGTTATATGTCATCTTCTGTTCCCGCAAGCTCTCGTTCTAATATGGGAGCATGGTCAATTCCAACTCCAACAAGAACAAATTATGTCTTTAAAGGTTGGAATACAAAACCAGATGGAAATGGTACTTACTACACTTCTAATTCTACCTATCCTCCAAAAGATGACTTAATATTATATTCTATATGGAAATGTGTTATTTCTACAAATGTAGATCCTATCGAGAGTGGAATTACTTCTGGAGATGGAGTATATGATTTAGGAGATTCAATTACTTTAACAGCAACCCCAAATGCTGGATATCAATTTATAAAATGGTCAGATGGTTCAACATCTCAATCAAGACCTTTAATTGTAAATGCTAGTAAAAATTATACAGCATTATTTAAGTTAAATCCTTCTTTTTTAGGAGACTTAGTAACCAAATATGTATTTTTAGGTTCTTCTCCAATGTATATTTTCTTTAATGGCGAAAAAATAATTTAACAAAACAATTCTCCTTTATTTGATTTTTTAAAAAATTTATGTTATAATATATATGTAAGATAAAGAAAGAAACAAATAAAGGAGAAATTTATTATGGCTTACAAGAAAGAAAGATATACTTTTATTCAGCACGAAGTTGATGAAAATGTCCCTGAGATTATTGCGTTTGCCCCTTATAAGGGAAAAATTTATAAGGGTTATGCAAAGTGCGACCCAAGAGATAGCTTCGATGTAGAAGTGGGCAAGGAACTCGCGGCACGCCGTTGCAATAAGAAGATTTCGACAAAGAGATTGCGCAATGCGCAAGAAAGGTATCAAAAGGCTATGGCTGAAGTTCAAAAAGCTCATCTTGAATTGGAGCGTTCATTGTCTCATCTGACCAATGCTGAAAAAGAATACGAAGAATCAGTTCTTTTAGTTGAGGATTTTGAAAAAGAACTTTCCTAAATAAAAAGAAAAAATTTGATTTTTCAAAAAAAATATGTTATAATATATATGTAAGATAAAAAAGATTTTTCAAAATAAAAAAGAAAAATTTGACTTTTTAAAAAAAATATGTTATAATATATATGTAATAAAAAATAAATAATAAAGGCTCTTACAGCAAAATTTTTAATAATGCGGATAGAAAAATTTTACTTCCAATAAAATTTCGTGGGTTCGAGTCCCACACAGTCGATTTGAGCCTTGTTTTATATGCCGGTGTGGCGGAATAGGCAGACGCAAGGGACTTTGGTGTGCTTCCCGCAAGAGCGGGCTCCTAATAGGAGAGAGTGCCAGAAGAGAAATCTTCTGAGTAGAAGCTAGCTAAACGGTGAAGGCAAGCACAGAACGCCGTGCCAATCTATAAATTGTTTTATAGAGTGCGTAGAGACTATACACTAGCCACCTAAGCGTGCGGACCGCACATATGGTGAAGACAGAGTCCAGACTACAACACAGAAATGTGGCTATGGTGACATAGAGTAGTAAGAAAATCCCTCGGTGGCAACATCGTACCGGTTCAAGTCCGGTCACCGGCACCATTAACTTAAAATATGAAAGGACTGAGTCCAATGCAGAGGTTTACGATTTTCTAACTATCCAAATAAGGAGGTTAGATGATTATGAGTCGATCATATCGACATACCCCACGTTCAGGGCAGCGTAAAGACAAATGCTATAAAAAACTTGCAAATCGAAGATTACGCCAGCTTCCTCTCGATGATCTCCCATTAAATAATAAGTCGTATAGAAAACACACTTGTTATTATGATATTTGCGACTATGAATCAGTCGGCATGAGTTTTGAAAGATATTGGGATTGTATCGTCAAAAGTTGGTATAATAGATTTTGGAAATATGAATCATTTCCAGATCGAGACCAAGTTTATGAAGAGTATTGTCGATATTATTTAAGGAAATAATTGACTTTTTAAAAAATTTTTGTTATAATATATATAGAAATGAAAAGTTAATTACTCCCCCTTTCTTTAAGTTTTCATTTTGTGGATTGTTCGCAATCCACTTCTTATGCGGGATTGGTGTTCAATGGTTAGCATACCTGCCTTCCAAGCAGGTGGTGGGGGTTCGAATCCCCTATCTCGCTCCATTTCCTTAATTAACCCAGACGACAACTGGGCTGGCGGGATAAAAACTTACCTCTGGATGCATCATTAAAGTTGAAATATGACGTAGAGGTTTCAACAAATACGATTAAGGAATATTTATTAAGAGCCATACAGCAAATTATTTTCTGTTTTTAACAGATCTATAGTAATTTATCAAATTATTTAGAAAATAACAAAAAGATAAATTTTGGGGAAGAATGATAAAAGACCAATGGATTAAAGAGTAAATCTTGTGATAGGGCTCTTGAAATTTACTATCGCAATTTTGAAATTTAATTTATGTCTATAATAAATCAGTCTTCAAAAAGGCTGTATAATTTATTGATTTATATAGCCTTGGGGCAGAATAGAGAGAGATTGATTCTGCCCCGATTTTTTATTTATAGGCAGTATATTTCTATTGCCGCAACGTTGAAGCAAATGATGGGATCAGCTTCCGTCTATTTGTGGAGTTTTAATTAGGGTTTAAGATAGTTTCCACAGGCTGATGTAGATTTTTATATCGAAAGAAAATATCTTAATAATGGTAAATTCCATTCGTGATACTGACACGTAAAATCCGATATATATGCCGAAGAACCGAAAGGGATGGAACGGACAGTTTATAGAAACAAAAAATCTATCCAATGTTGCTTGTTGAGGAACAAGATAGTTGGCGGACAACGATAAAATCAGTAATATGGGGCATTAACTCAACGGTGAGAGTATCCGGCTTATTTGACAAATTAAATAATTTAGTATTATGAATAAATGTCATATTGGTAATGTTACAGAATTACAATGTATTTTAGCATTTACCCAATTAGGATATCAAGTTAGTTTACCTTATGGTGGACAAGCAAGATATGATTTTTTAGTGGATATAAAAGGAAAAATTTTAAAAGTTCAAGTAAAAACATCTCATGGAAATGATGATAATTCCTATTTAGAATTTGATTGTAGAAATTCTAAATATAAAAATGGTCATCATGTACATACTAAATATTCAGATGAAGAAATTGACTATTTTGCAACATTTTATAATAATCAATGCTATTTAATTCCTGCGTCTGAATGTAGTACTGAAAAAAGATTAAGATTTATTCCTCCTAAAAATGGTCAAATTAAAAATATTTGTTTTGCAAAAGACTATGAACTAAAGGAGGTGCTAAAAAAAATTATTTAACATTGCTCGAATAATCCGGCTAGTTCGGGGTTCGAATCCCTGATGCCCTACCATTTATATATTTGAATATAGTTAATTGGAAAACGTGAAGTCTAATCTTAATACCATATTGGAAACGAGATGATCCCTATTGTGAGTTAGACTCTCACCTTAAATACCATTAAGGAGAATTATATGGTTGGTCGTAATTATAGTTTCAAAATGACAAATGAAGAATATGAAATATATGAAACTTGGTGTAAAGAAAATAGTCTTGACACTGGTGGTGGTGCAATTGGTGGAACTGTAAGTTTTGAAATAATACCCACTTCTCTTGGGGACATAGTTACTGCCTATGCAACAGTAGTTGTTAAAGACGAACTTGGTGAAGTTTCTTATGATAAAAATGGGAATATGAAAAAACGAAGAATCGAGTGTAAAATTCGAGATATTTAAATAAGCTTCAATAATGAGAGTATTCGGCCAGTTCGAATTGTCTCTGCTGGAGTACCAAAAGGAGATTAAATAATGAATATTTATGAAATTTCTAATTTAGAAAATCAAGATTTATATTGTGAAAATTGTGAGAGTCTTATTTCAACAAAAGAGTATATAGATAATGACGGCTTATGTAATAAATGTTATAATGAATAATCTGCATCTGTCGCCAAGTTCGGTCTAAGGCCCGGGACTGCAACTCCCGTATCGTTGGTTCAAATCCAACCAGATGCTCCAGAAGTTAGCGAGTTAATAAATAATAGATTTATTAACTCGCATTTTTTATTTTATTGATTTTTTTAAAAAAATATGTTATAATATATATGTAATAAAAAATAAGGAGTAATTAAAAATGTACAATCTTTCTTTGACCGAAGAAGAAATATCTATTATACTCCAAGCTTTGAGTTATTATAAATGGAATCATCCTTATATTACTGAGGAATTTTATAATATAGCTTCCAAAGTTCAAAATAAAATTGATGAAATAATATAATTCCTCTTGTCCAAGAGGAAACAATGAAAAAAAGGAGATTTTAATTATGGCAAATGTATTTATGAATGGTATGAAGAACGCAACAAACTACACCTATACTGAAAATAGCGCACTCACTCATAAGAGTACTATGTCGGGACTTCTCGACCTTTTTGCGATGGGTGCCGCATACAGAACTCGAACAAATGAAGATGTAATTATGCTCTTTAAGAACGCTTACGATGAAGATCCTACTTACGCTCTTAAGTGCCTTTTTTATATCCGTGATGTGAGAGGCGGACAGGGTGAAAGACGATTCTTCCGTGTAGCTACTAAGTGGCTGGCTTCGGCACATACTGAAGCAATGGAACGCAATCTTATTCACATTCCTGAATATGGTCGTTGGGATGACCTCTTTAACTTCCTTGACACACCTCTTGAAACTAAGGCTCTTGATATTGTAAAGCATCAGCTTGCTCTTGATGTTCAGTGCAAGACCCCTTCACTTTTGGCTAAGTGGATGCCTTCAGAAAATACTTCCTCTATGGAAACTCGCCAGAAGGCAAGAGTAGTTCGTAAGTATCTCAATATGTCTTCTAAGGAGTATAGAAAGGTTCTTTCTATTCTTCGTAAGAGAATCAATGTTCTTGAAAGACTTATGTCTGAAGGACGCTGGGATGAAATCGAATTTGACAAGATTCCTTCTAAGGCTGGTTTGAAGTATAAGAATGCGTTTGCTCGTCACGATATAGAACGCATGAAGAAGAATCCTGAAGTTAAGTCCTATGAAGATTTCGCAAAGGACACTGAAACAAAGGTAAATGCTAAGGCACTTTATCCTTATGAAGTAGTTGCTAAGGCTACTGAAGTAATGGGTGTTCGTGATTATTGGAGACGTCGTGAGACTGTTGCTCTTGATAACACTGACAGACTTATGGTAAATAAATACTGGGATAATCTTGCCGATTACTTCAATGGTAAGACTTTTAACGGACTTGCAGTTGTTGACACATCAGGTTCTATGACCGGAGGCGACGCTGCCGCACCTATCAATGTTGCTATCTCTCTTGGTATGTATTGTGCTGAGAAGGCAAAGGGACCTTTTGCTGGACACTATGTGTCTTTCGCTTCTCGTCCTCAGTTGATTGCGGTTGATGGTGTAGATTTCTGTGATAAGGTAGCAAGAATCTATAAAACCAATCTTGTAGATAATACAAATATTGAAGCAACTTTCGATATGCTGCTTAATGTAGCACTTCAGAATAGATGCTCTCAGGATGATCTTCCTCAGAATCTTCTTATTATTTCTGATATGGAGTTTGACCAGGGAACTGGACATTACTCATATGGAAATAAGTGGAATCCCAATACTCTGATGGAAAACATCGCACAGAAGTGGGCTGCTCACGGATACAGAATGCCTCGTCTTATCTACTGGAATGTTCAGGCTCGCCAGAACAATATTCCTCAGGATCTTGGATGTGGATATGTATCTTATGTATCTGGTATGTCTCCTTCAATCTTCGAAACCATTCTTTCAGGTAAAACTGGTATGGATTTGATGTATGAGAAGCTTGATAGCGAGAGATATGAAGTAATTAAATAATAAATGCGGATGTCCCGGTCAACAGATCGGTTGACCGGGCTCGTCGCACAAGGAGGATTAGATATGATAGAAATGTTATCTTGTAAGAAATGTAATCATAGAGGTAGAATTATTCGATATGGTCATTTTAATGAACCTAATAAAACAACTTATAGAATATCTTGTCCTAATTGTAGTTATTGCACAAAAGAAAAAAATACTAAACAAGAAGCTTTATTTGCTTGGAATTTTAGAGGAGGGAGAAAGAAATGATAAAACTTACTTGTCCCAACTGTGAAAAAACATTTGAAATGACATTTTGGAATTGGCTTATGGCAACACCAATTCATTGGTCTGATATTTTTACGATGAGAAACCATAAAAAAACAAAATGTCCTCATTGTGGAAAGAAAACCTTGATGAAGAGAGAACTTGATTGATAAGATGAGGGAGTGCGCACTCCCTCATTTTTCTTTTATCTGCTCCGGGCGGTGCCGGTCGCGCAGTTCGTAAAATCAAAACAAAAAAGTGATTAACTAATTTTAAAACAAAAAAATGGGTTGATATGTAAAATACATATCAACCCATTAATTTTTTTATTCTGGCATTACTGTAAATACGCCATTTTCTTCAACTACTTTATAACCTTCTGCTACAAAATTAGTTCCTTCACCTTCTGTTAAACAATCAGCTGGATTAAATCCGTGGAATTTTCCACCTTTTACTACTATAGAAGCAGTTTTACGGTCTCTGTCTTTAATATTCAAAGTCCATTTTGGAGTTTGGCATTTAAATTCTCCACCGTTAATTTCAACTTTAGCATTACCAGAAGCATAAATTAAATCAAAATGTGCGGGATCAACAATTGCGGTTGCGCCTTCGTTGGTAAAATATCCATCATTAATAATAACTTTACCATTTTCTTTCGCCCAAATAGCCATGTTGTAATCATTTTTACCAACACCATTAATAGTTCCTTTTCCTTCAAGAGTTAAAGTTCCATCAACAACTGTAAATACTCCATCACCCACAGTGTCTTCTTTAATAGTAATTTCTTTATTATTTATAATTACAGTGTCTGCGGCAATTTCAATAGCTGTTGAAAAATCTGTGCTTTTTTCGATGGTAACTGTTCCACCTTTTTTGATTTCTTCTATTAACTTTTCTGCTTCAGTAGGATTAATTTTTATTAGTTTTCCTGTTTTTGAAACCATAAAAAATTCTTCTGTTTCAGGATTAAAAATAACACTACCAAGTTCTAATGTCGATAATAATTCTTCAGTAATTAAATATGAATTATTAACTATCATAATATCTCTCCTTTCTTCTTTTGTATTATATAAAATTTTAATTTATAAAATTATTAAAATTTGACCTTTATATTTTGGGTAAAATAAATTAATAAAATTATATAAAGCTTTATAATTTATATAAAAGAAAATTATAAGACAAAAAGGAGGAAAAGATTTGAGTGAATATTTATATTTTTTAACTAATAGAGACACTTTAACAGGAGGTTTAAGTGGTTATGAAATTAATAGCTATAAAGATAATCATTATGGAATAAGTAAAAAAATGGTTCAAGGCATGTGGGTTGATTTTAAAAGTTATAAAAATGGAACTACTGATAGTTTAATGGGATTGGGTCTTTTAACTTATAATATTATTGAAGAAGATATTAATTTAGATAATCAAATTGAAATTACCATTAAAACTCCTCTTGTTTCTGGAAATTGGGAAAAAAAATGTTCATTTTATAAAATGAAAAATATTCCATCATCTATTGATATTTCTAAAACTGGATCATATTATTTAGATGATTAGCAATTAATTGAAATTGATAATATAGATCCTTGGGACACTACTCAAACTTTTTATTTTAATCAAAAAAATAATAAAAATGATTTTGACAATCTTGTTAATTATTTTATAAAAAACGGATCTATGGGAATATGTATGTATAATGGAGAAACTTTAAATTGGTATACTTCTAAAGAATGTACAACCAACTATTTAGTAATTTCAGAATTTAAAATAAGCTTTCTTTTTCAAAAATATAAGTTAACAATAGATCCTAATGGAGGTACTATTGATGGAAAAACCGATAAATATGATACTGAATTTAGATATAAATTCCCTGCCTATTTATCGGCTACAACTCCAACAAGACCTGGATATATTTTTAACGGATATGAAATTACTACTGAGAAAGGAGAAATTATTACTGAGGAGGGAAAAATTTATTCTAATAATGGAACAGAATATTATTATTATCCAAGTGGTAGTAGAGGAAAGGGTAAATCAGTGTGGGTTTTTGATTCTAATGTTTCAGATAATTGTGAATTAAAAGCTCAATGGATAAAAAATTATCATACTGTAACATTAAATTCTGATGATACAGATTTTTCTGGAGGAACTGCAAAAATCTATCAAAAAGACAATTAGTGGTACTTAAGTCTTTCAGGAAACCCAATTACAAAAATAGATTTACCAGAAACTGAAAATGAGAATAAACAAATTGTTGGATATTTTTTATCAAATAATTAGTAGTTAATATTTGAAGATGGAACTATTAATTCTAAAATAGTATTAACTTCTGATGCTAAAGCAGATCTTAAGATTACCAGTAAAAAAGAAGAAGAAACCGATACTATAATAGAAAATATAACTATAGAATTTGATCCCAATGGAGGACAAGTAGATCCAAAAACTTTAACAATGCCTGTTGTTAAAAAAATTATAGATGATAAATGGTATATGCTAATTAAATATTCTGAATTGATAAAAAATTTTCCAATTCCAACAAAAACCGGAAATAAATTTGATTATTGGATAATACCTCCTCCTGATCTTGATGATATTCTTTTAATTTCATTAGATAATAGAGATAAATTAGTTTTAACTGCAACATGGAGTCTATATAAATTTGGGATATATTTTCATGCAAATGGAGCAACTGAGGGATACTTAAAAACTGAAGAATTAGATTTAAATGAACCTTTTCTTCTTACTAAAGAAAAAACTCCTTATGATATTGATTCAGAAAAAATTTTAATTCCTTGGATTGCTAAAAATGAAGCTAACCCAGATTTTTGGTTAAAAAAAGACAAATATAAAACTACTGGGTATTGGAATACATCTCCCACTGGAAATGGAGCTAAAGTAAAAGTGAATTAGCAATTAGATGCAAAGTCTTTATTAGATATAACTGGTGAAATTTTAGAAGATGGAACAATGATTAATTTATATGCTTAGTGGGAACCTGACGCTTGTGTACAAATAAATATTGATAATACTTTAATACCTGCAGTTCCTTATATGTATATTAATAATGAATGGATAGTTGCTCAACCATATATATATGCAACAAAAGAAAATAATGAACCAACTTGGCATTTATGTATTAGTAATGATTAAAAAAATTTAAAAGGAGGAAATATATTATGTATTCAGTTCTATCAAGAGACGGAGATGTTGAATATGGTATCAATGAATATACTTGTGATACTGAAGAAGATTTAAAAAATTTACCTAAATGCGGAATGGGTAGTTCTGCTTTAGTGATTACTACAGGAGAAGTATATGTTAAAGGTGGAGACGCCGAATGGCATAAAATTTAAGAAAGGGGAAGTTAATAATGGCAAAAATTAAAATTAATAATTCAATCTATTCAATTATTGATTTCCAAGAACAATTTAATCATAATTGGAAAAGAGATTGTATTTACATCACATTAGAATCCGATTATGAAACTTTACAAAACTTATTTACAGATGGAATTAATTGGGAATTATTAAAAACTTATGATGAAAATAAATTATTTTCTAATTTAATAAAAGATGTAGAAGATTTATCTGAATATTGTAAGGCGGGAAAAATTACTGATAACAGAGATGGGACTTTTACTGTTGAAATGGGCAAAGAAACTGAAATTGAAATTTTAGAAAAAGAACTTGCTACAAAACCAACTGAAAGTAATTCTTATATTAGTGAAGCAGAAGCAAATGAAGCATATATGAAAGGAGTCAACGAATCATGAGAGAAAAAGTTGATTACTTAAATATGTTATATGAACAAGGAAAATTAGATGCAACAAATCTTAGAACAATGTGCGCCAATAATGAATTAACAGATACAGAAATTATTGATAATGAAGCAATGATTCCGCAATGGCAAGCAGATAAAGATTATACTTCATATCCTACTGGAACGCCAATTCAATACGAAGGACAAGTATATGGATTATTTATTCCTCATAATGCTTCTCATTATCCTGGAACTACTCCATTAACAATGAGAACTTTATGGAGTTTGAAACATACTAAAAATCCATTAAAAGCAAAGCCATATGTTGCTCCATCAGGCACATCTGGTTTATATATGATTGATGACTGTTGTACAGACCCTAATCATGAAGATCCTAATTTAATTTGGAGAAGCATTGTTGATAATAATGCTTATGCTCCGTCTGAATATGGTGCAAATTGGGAATTAGTTTAATTTTATGGGAGATATGATAATTTATCATATCTCCCTTTTTTCTTTTTATTGATTTTTTTATAAAAATATGATATAATATATATGTAAATAAAATATAAAGGAATGATTAAATGAGACTTTGGCATCAAGATTTAATTTCAGAATTGCCTCGTCAACAGTTACTCGGACAGCATAGAGAATGTTGTGCTCTTCGTGGTAAGGGCTGGGGCAAGAAACATTCTGTTGTTGATTATGTATTTACATATAATCCTACTCATTTGGTTGCTTATCACTATATTGTAATGGATGAAATGATTCGTAGAGGATATCACCCCGATGAAGTGTGGCGTAATCGAAATTGGAGAGGTAGCGAACTCCAAGAGCAAAATAATTGGGTAGATAAAGATATTCTTTCAAATGTATACAATCATACATTATCAACAAAAAATACCATTTTTATTGAACATAATGATGACTATTTAAAAGAATGTCTTGAAAATCTTAAGAGTAAAGGTATTATTATAGATCGTTTTAAAAATCTTATTTGATTTTTATTAAAAAATATGATATAATATATATGTAATAAAAAATAAAGGAGAAATTTGAAATGTCTGATATTCAAAAAGATTTGGTCCTCTCTATTAATGAATATGCGTATGTCCTTGATGAAACTAAGGGACATGTAGTATGTTGGGTTGGTCCTTCTAAAACCAGCCTTTCCAATTCAGATAAGCTCGTAACATTTAACACTCGAAGTAAAAGCTTTGAAAGGTGCGGCTATAACGATGTTGTGAAACTTTTTGCAACTGCTCCTGAAAACTGGTATATTATTCTTAAAAACCCCGTTGAAGGAAATAAACATCCCAAACCCGGTGCAAATAATCTTCCCGATGATGTTCATATCGGAAGAAAAGTAAATTTGCGCGGACCAGTTAGTTTCGCTCTTTATCCCGGTCAGATGGCAAAAGTAGTCAAGGGGCACGCGCTCAGATCTAACCAGTATCTTCTTGCTCGTGTTTATGAAGCTGAATCCGCAAGTCAGAGTCAGGGTGAAATGCTTGATGCGGAAGGCAATAAGATCGAAACCAAAAATACATATGTAAATGGTCAGATTCTTGTTATTAAAGGTACAGAAGTATCTTTCTATATTCCTCCTACTGGTATCGAAGTTATTCCTGTAGATAATGATGATTCTCAGGGTTATGTGCGCGAAGCAGTAACTCTTGAAAGACTTGAATACTGTATTCTTAAAGATGAAGACGGTAATAAGAGATATGTCCATGGACCTGAAGTGGTTTTCCCCAAACCCACTGAAACATTCGTAACTTCACCCAAGGGTGGTTATATTTTCAAGGCTATTGAACTTTCAAAAATTTCTGGTATTTATGTAAAAGTAATTGCTGAATATGCAGATAACGAAGGAACTCCTAATGAAATAGTTCATCCTGTTGGTGAAGAACTGTTTATCACTGGTAACGACCAGATGATTTACTATCCCAGACCAGAACACGCAATTATCTCATATGACAATAAGCTTCTTCATCACGCAATCGCAATCCCCGAAGGTGAAGGCCGCTATATTATGAACCGCTTGACTGGTGAAATTAACACTGTTAAGGGTCCTGCAATGTATCTTCCTGATCCCAGAACAGAAGTTGTTGTAAAAAGAAAACTTTCTGAAACAGAATGTAGGCTTTGGTATCCTGGAAATGATGCAGTTCTTGAATATAATGTTGGTTTAAGTGAAAAGTATGTTGAAAAGAGTATGAAGACTGCTAATCTTGATAGTATTACAGCTTTCTGCTGCACTACAAGTGCGTCAAGCTCTCTCGCAGAACTTGAATCCAAGGCAAATATTTCAAGAGGCACTTCATATACAAAACCCAGAACCATTACCCTTGACAACAAACTTGATGGTGTTGTAAGTATTGATATTTGGACCGGATATGCTGTAAATGTTATCTCCAAGAGCGGAGAAAGAAAAGTTGTGTGCGGCCCGCAGACAGTTCTTCTTGATTATGACCAAACTCTTGGTGTTCTTGAACTTTCAACCGGAAAGCCTAAGACAACTGATAGACTAATTAAAACAGTATATCTTCGTCACGAAAATAATAAAGTTTCTGATGTTATCAATGTTGAAACTAAGGATTTTGTAAGATGTGCAATTAAAGTTTCATATTGTGTTGATTTTGATAAAAAATATATGGATAAATGGTTCGCAGTAGATAACTATGTTAAGTATATGACTGACAGAGTTCGTTCTCTTTTGAAGCGTGCTGCAAAGAACTATACTATTTATGATTTCTATCAGAATTATTCTGATATTGTAAGAGAAGTATCTCTTGAACTTGATGTAGAAACTGCTGATAGAGAACACGCTGGACATATGTTCTTCCCTGAAAATGGTATGTTCATTCACGACGTTGAAGTATTGAGTATTGATATTCAGAGAGATATTTCAGAGCTTCTTTTTGAAAAGCAGGAAGAAATGATCCGTAAGACTCTTGAACTTGCTGACGCAAAGAGAGAAATTGAAATTGCAGAAGCTTTGAGTGAAGCAGAAAAGAAGAAACAGGAAGTTCGCACTCTTGAACTCTTGAATAAGATGGAACTCCAAAAGAAAGAAGCAGAGACTGAGCTAGCACTTCGTGCTCAGATTGCTCGTCAGAAAGAAGCTGAGGAAGCTGCTAAAAAGAAAGCTGAACTTGATATGCAGCCTATTCTTGATGCGATTGCGGAAGCCGGTATTCTGAGAGATGATGCGGCTCATGAAGCAGAAATTAAGCGTCGTGCCGCAGTTCAGGAACTTGAGCTTAATAACACTTATAGACTTGCAGATATTGAAGCCGCAAAGCAGAAAGTATATGCAGAAACTGTTAAGGAAATTATGGCTTCTATTTCACCTGATTTGATTGCTGCTCTTGAAGTTGGAGGCAAATGTGATTTGATTTCTTCACTCGCAGAAAGTATGAGTCCGTTGGCTATTGCTCAAAATGAAGGTGTTGTTGATACCGCAGATAGACTTCTTAGAGGCACTCCTCTTGGTTCTTCTTTGAAAGATATTCTGAGTGGTATTAGCACTCCTGAAAATGAATAATTAAAAAATGGAGAAGATTATCTTCTCCATTTTTTTATTTGATTTTTATAAAAAAATATGATATAATATATATAGAAAATAAAGAAAAGGAGAAGTTAATTTATGGATTGGGAAAAATACGATAAAGTTCCAAAAGAATTTGCAACTGCAAGAGAAATAGGACTTGCGGCAGCCACCTTGGGAGCTATGGCAAGACGAGGCTTCGTAGAGGTATTAGATTCAATTCCCAAACAGTATCGTAAATCTCACAATCCTGCAATTAAAATCTATCAGTTATGCGAAGAAAATGCAAAAGATTACGATACATATTTTACACTTCGTAAAAAAGATCAACATCTGGGTATGTTATGTTCCATTTCTAACAATACTATTGTTGATTGTTGGGGAAAACCTTATCCCTTAGAAAATGTTTGTAAAGTAGAATTTAGAACAAAGGAGTTTGAAATATGAAAAGACCTCCTGAAGTAAAAGTTCCTGCAAAAGATATAAAGCCAGGTGAAGTATATCGAGGTTATGAAACAGTCAATGGAGAATCCACAATCATTCACTTTTGTGAAGTTGTAATCGCTCAGGATGGCACTCCGCTTGTATTCGGCAAAACTCCAATAGAAGAAGAAGTAAGTGTCTTTACTCGGAGAATGACTTGGGATGAAGAAAGAGAATGGAATAAATCTCAAATTGATTTTACAAAAGATATTTATCAGCTTAATCTTATGGGATTGCATAATAATATGTATGATGTTGGCGATGCAGCTCATCAGCTGTGGAATGGTTGGATTCAAGCTGATTGGGTTGAACAACTCGTATGTCTTGAAGATGAAGATTTCTTTATTGTCGGCGTTGCTCCCGCACCTTATGGAGCTCCAGCGTTTAGAGAGCCTGTCGCTTTTGTTTGTGAATATATTGATGATGGAGAGCGTTTTTGGTGTCATAGTGAAAAAGATTGGATTGATGATATGCGAGAGGATACTTTAAGTATGTATAATAAAATGATGGAAGAAAATTCTCCTATATTTGGAGATATTTGGGAGGAATAAATATGTATAAAATGATAAAAACTGTCGGTGAATTAAAAAATATTCTTAATGGCTTGCCAAATGATATGTTAATTCTTTCATATTCTTCGAACATGGAAAAAAATGGTTATGAAAATAAAATGCTTATAACTATAGAACCTATGAAAGAAACTGAAAAAGAAACCTATGATGCTTTTGATTATACACCTTATACCTATAAAGTTTTTGAACTTGATGCTACTGGTCATGAATGTTTATTATTTCAATAAGGAGATTTATACATGAAACTTTGGATAGATGATGTGCGGCCCGCACCAGAAGGATATATCCGGTGTAAAAGTGTAAATGACGCAAAAAATGAAATAATTAATCGTGAAAATGCTACTAAAAAAATGATTGAATTTTGCCGTAAATTAGATGCTCAAGGAAGTTATGATTATGCAGATGAAGTTTATATGGCGGCAGTTAATGGATTTTTAACTCTTATTGATATTGACCATGATGCCGGAGATTATGCAAGTGATGGCGGCGACTATATCAAACTCCTTGATTGGCTTGAAGAGACCGGCCGCAATTATCCTATTCATATTCATAGTCAGAATCCTGTTGGTGTAGCAAATATGAGAAGAATTATTCAGAAAAATGGATGGAAAGAAGTATAAAAATGGAAAATAAAACTTATTCTCTTTGGGTTTTAGGAAATATTCGTGAATTGCTTGAAGAACACCCTGAATATAAAAATATGTCTGACGCTGAATTAAGAAAAGAGCGTTCTAATATGTTTATGGAAGCAAAAGCACTCTTTGAAGAGGTAAATGAAATCCAAAGTAAAGCACATATAATTGAACAATATATCGAATGGAGAAAAGAAAATGAATGAATTAATAACTTATGATATGCTTAAAGCCTCGCTCAAATTCGCAAATGTTCCTTTTAACGATACTTGGTCGGAGCGTCAACAGCTATATATGGTTTCATTTTGGGGAGTAAATGATGTATTCGTATTTTATTTTTACGAAGATGGAACATTGTTTTCTATTGATAATTATGATTGAGGAACTATAAAAATGACCGATAAAGAGATAATCAAATGTTTAGAAAATAAAAGAAAAGTAGAAGATATTTCATCTTGTTACTTTTGTCCAAAACGTTCTACTTGTGTTGGCTTGTCATTAAAAATAATATCTAATAGAATGCTTGGAAAGGAAGATTACGATGGGATTGTTTGAAAAAAGAAAATTATATAAAGTAGTTTGGACATATGACAGTTGGTGTGAACCTAAAATCGAAATCGTAAAAGCGCAAGATAGATACACAGCTTGGAAAAAAGTAAAAAGACATCATGCAATTTCAATAATTCCAATTTCAATAAAAGAAATTAAAGATAATGATTTAGAGAGGTTGAATTCATATTGAATGACTGTAATACTTGCACTTTTAGTTATAATTGTAATTTAAAAGATACAAATCTTGCTCAAGATTGTGGAAATTATACCGAAGAAGATGATAATATGAAATGCATTAAACAACTTATTAAAATTGTTAATGAATTATATACACGAGAATATACTTTTAATTGTTTAATGGAAGGTACTTGGAATGAATTATGTGATGAAGCTATTCAATATTTAAAGGAGTTAAAAATAAAATGAATTTTATTGGCATTATTGTTTCTATATTTTTGACTTGGAATATAAGTGGTTTAATTATTTTGATAAATTGGAGTGGTAGAAGTAGCCTTAGTCTTTCTCATATCTTAATTCCTATAAAACTTTATAAACATTATAAAATAAATTATTTTGGTTGCTTTTGGGTAACTTTATTTGTAAATCTTCTTTGTCCTCTATTTACAATTGGTTTCTGGTTTTATAAATTATGTACTATTGGGAGAAAGAATTGATGGATTTATGGTTTATTATTGTTCCAATAATTGTTGCTTTTTGTTTTTTAATATATATCACAGATACTTAAAGGAGTTAAAAATATGATAGTTCACACAGAAAAAGAATTTATTGAAAAATATTGCCATAAGTGTGGCTCGCAGAGATGTGAGGGAATTGGCACCTCTTGGTTCGAAGGATGTCAATATAAGAATAAGTTTGAATTAAAAGTCACTCCTGAAATGTATGACACCGGATATTTTGATGAAGTCGGCGGAAGCCATGGTGGCGGCACCGGAATAAATCCCATGGGAACATTTTGTGAAGAATGTACTAAGTTTACTTGTAAAAATTGCCCAAACATATTTTCTACTTGATTTTTTATTAAAAATATGTTATAATATAAATATAAAATAAAAGGAGGTTTTGATTATGACAATAGCAAGTCCAAAAGAAATTAGAGATGGAATTATTTTTAAAGGCCTCGATGACCATTACAAAGAAGCTTTGGAAATATTTGATCGTGATCAGATTGTAGGTTTATTTTTACAAGGAAGTCAAAACTACGGACTCGATTTGCCGACCTCTGACATTGATACAAAATTGATTGTAGTACCGTCTTTTAGAGATATTGTTCTCGACACTCGGCCAATTTCTACAACACACGTCCGTGCAAACCAAGAGCATATTGACTTTAAGGATATTCGTCTTTATATGGAAACTTTTTATAAGCAGAACTTAAATTTCCTTGAAATTTTATTTACAGATTATTTCATTATTCCATTTGATTATTACAAATCTTGGAATATTCTTGTTGAACATCGAGAAGAAATTGCTCGAATGAATCCTTATCGTGCGGTCAAGTCTATGCAAGGTATTGCAAAAGAAAAATATCATGCTATGGAGCATCGTTATCCATCTAAGGCTGATATTATTGATGCTTATGGTTATGATGGCAAGCAGGTTCATCACTTGCTTCGTGTTGATGATTATCTTGATAGATATATTAAAGGAGAAGCATATAAAGATTGTCTTCGTCCAACTTCAACAAAAGTGCCTCGTATGATGGATTATAAAATGCTGGATAAAATCTCTCTTAAAGAAGCTCGCGAAGAAGCTTTACATACTCTTATGCATGTAGACGCTATGGCAAATGCTTTTTGCGAAGAGCATGAAGATAAAGAAGATCTTAAAATGAGAGAGTTGCTTCAGGATGTCTGTTATGATATTATGGAAATCGCAGTAAGAAAGGAATTGGAAATATGATAAAACGTTGCCCTTTAAGTAAAAATACATATTGTAACGGACCAAATTGCGCCCTAGCGGGAGATAAAGATGGAAATTGTTTAATTCATAAAGTTCTTGAAGCCTTTGTGGATGGAGAATTTGAATTTGAAGTTTCCTCTCCGGAACGGAACGAAATGCCTAAGTTTAGACCTCCCACTGTAACAGGTGCTTTTTGTCCTTGGGACTATTAAGGAGAAATATAATGATTAAAAATGTATTGATCACTGGCGACACTCATGGTCGCGTAGTCGAGCGTATCCAGAATATTGCTCGCGATTATCCGAACTATAAACCAAATGAAACCGCAATTATAATTCTTGGAGATGCGGGAATAAATTTCTATCTTAATAAATCAGATAAAAAAAATAAATATAGAATTAATAAGTTTGGCTACACAGTTTATTGTGTTCGTGGCAATCACGAAGAACATCCTGGAAATATTGATTCTATGGAATATATTTTTGATGAAGAAGTAGGATATTGGGTGTATTGGGAAGAAGATTATCCTAATATTAGATATCTTGCAGATGGTTTTATTTACAACTTTAAAGGCTATCGTTGCCTTGTTATTGGCGGTGCTTATTCTGTTGATAAATGGTATCGACTTCAAAGTGCGGCCGCACAAGGTTCTTCATTTTCAGGCTGGTTTGAAGATGAACAACTTACCTCAGAAGAGATGGAAAATATTCTTGAAAGAGTAAAAGGTAAAGAAGTAGATTTTGTATTTACTCATACTTGCCCATCTTCATTTGAACCTCGAGATTTATTTTTAGATTGTATAAATCAAAGCACAGTAGATAAATCTATGGAAGAATTTCTTGAAAAAATTAAAAATAAAGTTAATTGGAAAATTTGGTGTTTTGGTCATTTTCACGCAGATCGAGTAGAACATCTTGGTGTTGAGCAATTCTATTATGGATATGAAGAAATTGATACCATATGGAACCGTTGGAATACTACAGCATTTAAAGATGAAGAATATTTATACTTGAACAAAAGCCCATTTATGGAACATTATTGTAATTGGATTAATAGAAAAGAAGAGCCTATTTCTTAAATAATAGGTTCTTTTTTTGATTTTTATAAAAAAATATGTTATAATATATATAGAAAGTAAAGAAAGGATTTGATATTTATGAAGAAATGGTATAGATTGTATGTGAGTTCTGTTGGCGGCGGAGATTTTTGCGAAGGACCCAGACAATATTCTTGTGAAAATGACGCTATCAAAGATGCTTATCAAATGGCGGTTGAAGATTATGAAAGTTTCGAGGGGCTCCACGGCATACCTGATATCGGAGACATTATGGAAGATAAAGAGGGCTATAACCTCGATGAAGATGCTTCCGAAGAAGAGTGTTGGGAAGTTTATTATGAACAGCGAGAAAACTGGTTAAATTATTGGGTTAAAGAAGCAGAAGGACCTAATGATATCGACGAAGGTTGTTAGTAAGGAGTAAAAATTAATGGATAGTTTTGAAGATTTACTTTTTGGTATATTAAATAATAACAGAAATTTATCTGACTTAGTTGGTAGAGATATTGTTGGTGATTATACTATTGATACTTGCTATACTATTGATCAGGGATATGAAACTGCGGTCTGGGTTGAAAGTGGAGAAATTATTATCGTTCAGAGATATCCTAATCGAGAACTCGCAGAAAAAGGACATAAAGTATGGTGTATGATTTGTCTTACAAAACCTGAAAAAGTATATAGCGTTCAGACTGAACAATATGAAAATTTTTATGAAAGGGTTTGAGAATAATGTTGCCTGGAATTTATGATATGTTTCAACATTGGGGAGAGCAGACGGTTTGGATTTATTCTGATCCTCATTTTGGAGATAAAGATCTTGATAAGGGCATTTGCGGACGCTCCTCTACCGAAGAACAGATTGCGTCAATTAATTCTTGTGTTGGCCGTAAAGATACTCTCATTATCCTTGGCGATGTTGGTGATATAGAGGCGGTCTGCAAGTTAAGAGCTGGCCGCAAAGTTCTTATTATGGGAAACCACGATGCTGGTGCTACTAACTATAAAAGAAAATTTGTAAGCGAAGTTTTTGAATCAAAAGAAATCGCTATAGAAGAAATGTCGAAAAAATATCCCGGTTGGTCTGTAAATGTATATCTTGGAAAAGCGGGATGGATAGCACACGCAGAGAATCATCTCTTCGATGAAGTATATGAAGGTGCTCTCATTGTTGGTGAAAAACTTATTCTTTCTCACGAACCTGTAGATATTCCCTGGGTATTTAATATTCACGGACACGACCACGCAGGAGCATATCGGGCAAATCACTTAAATGTTTGTTCTGATGTTGTTGGATATAAGCCTATAAATTTTAATCAGTTTCTTAAATCTGGTGCTATGTCTAAAATTCAGACGATTCATAGAGAAACTATTGATAAAGCAACTGAAAGAAAGAAAAAAAGAGGTAAAAAACTTGGAAAGTAAAATCTTATTTTCTGTTGATAAAGCAGAAATAGTTGAATATCCAGAAACCCCTTATAAAGAAGAAGAAGCTTATAATCCAATTATTATTTACACCGAAGGAGAAAATTGTGATAAAGATTATGGTGATATTTGCGACGACCGCACTTGTCGCTATAGAGTAATCAATATTAAGAACGGTGAGAAAATATGGTTCACTTGTGGACGCAGAAAAGAAGATAATGCTTTATGGTTATTAAGGGAGTTTAAAAAAAATGATAAATAAAATTCATAGAATATATAAAGAGGGTCCGTTCGGAGATGAAACAAGTTTATATGATATTATTTTCCCCGAAGGGATAACGGTAGCAGAATTTATTGAAACCATAGTTGAAGAAAATCCTAAAGAATGGGGAGATTTCTTACATGGCTTCCGCAACCCCGTTATTGCAGAATATCAACAAGGAAAAATTGTTTATAAGCCTGAATTTGAAAAGGTAAAAGACAAAATTGTAGAAAGCGCAAAAGCTAATGGAGGCTAGTCGCTTATGTCATATGACTTATCATTTAAAGGGGGATTACATAGTGAATTATACAGGTAATACAAAAATAGCGATTGCTTGTTCATTTTTAGAAAATGATAAAGATGGTTCTGCTACTGCTATGAAAATCCTGTTAGACGATTATAAAAAATTATTGGCAGAAAACGCGCAATTAAAACAAGAAAATGCTCGTTTGAAAATCGCTTTGGAAGAAAACGAAGATAATAGTATATTCAATTATTTTTTACCAAGAGAAAGGAATAGATAATATGTATGATGAACTAATTGTAAAATTTAATATTATACTTTGTGCTGGTATAGTGATAGCAGGCCTTATTGATACTGTTATAAAAGATATTAAAGAAAAACAAAGAAATAAGTAGAAAAGAGGTGGCAAGAAAAGTGGAAAATAAACCTCTTTTCTATTTTGAAGCAGCAAAGGTGATTGATAATAATGAATCATCTTATGCTAAAGAAAGAGAAATAGAAATAAAACCTTTTTATTTTGAAGGAGAAGATTGTGAAAAAGAATATGATGACATCTGTGAAAATCCTAAATGTCATTATGCCCGTATAAATATAAAAAATGGCGAAAAAATATGGTTTACTTGTGGTCGCAGAGACTATATGATAAGGTGGTAAAAATGAAAGAAAAAATTAAATCTGGCATACTTCACTGTGCTAATTATACTTGTGAAAATTGTCCTTATGCTCTACCAGAAGAAGAAATGCTTAAACTTCCCAATTCTGCTGGCATTTATGTAAGATGTATGCAAACATTAATTGAAGATATATATGAAATTATGAAGGAGGTAGAAGAATAATGGCAATTCATGATGACCTTGGAACAAGAATGAAAACATTCTATGAAAATACATATCGTTTTGGTATGACAAGACGAATGCCAGTAGCAATAAGAATCGATGGTAAAGCATTTCATACATTTACTAAAGGATTTGAAAGACCTTTTGATGAAGTATTAAGTAATGCTATGATTCGCACAATGGAATATTTGTGTAAAAATATTCAGGGTTGCGTCTTTGGATATACTCAATCTGATGAGATAACTCTTATCTTGCTTGATTATCAGACTCTACAAACCGAAGCTTGGTTCGGTTATGAGATTCAAAAAATTTGTTCTATCTCTGCTTCTATGGCAACTATGGCATTTAACAAATTCTTTGCTGATGAGGCAGAAAATTGGTTTAATACAACTTTCAATAAAGTGGGATGGGATAATCCTACCTGGGATATTTTTAACAAACAATACGAAACTTATAGAAAAGCCTATGACAAGGGTGCTATGTTTGATTCTCGTTGTTTCAATATTCCAAAAGAAGAAGTGTGTAATCTCATCTATTGGCGTCAATTAGATGCGACGCGCAACTCAATTCAAATGGTGGGCCAGGCTAACTTCTCTCACGTAGAACTTCAAGGCAAATCTTGTAATGATATTCAAGATATGCTACACGAACAGAAGGGTATTAATTGGAATGACTATCCTACTTGCTGGAAGCGAGGCACTGCTTGGCGTAGGGGCTTTGGTATTGATTTTAATATGCCGATCCTCAAAGGAGAAGAACGCAAATACGTTGAGGATTTAATTTTTGTAGGAGAATAAAATTGAAAAGTCCCAATCAAAGGGACTTTTTTGATTTTTTTAAAAAAATATGTTATAATATATATAGAAAATAAAAAGGAGAAAAGATTTTGGAAGATATTTTTAATTTTACAGCAGAGACTGAAACTGATAATACTAAAGAAATTATTACTGATAGCTTAAAACTTTATCTTAATTCTATTACTAATCATCCGAGACTCTCCTTTGAAGAAGAAAAAGCTCTTAGTAAAAAGGCTCTTAATGGAGATAAGCAGGCTATTAATAAGTTAGTAGAATGTAATCTTTTGTTAGTGGTATCAGTTGCTAAAAAATATATTGGAACAGGTATTCCTTTTCTTGATTTAATTCAAGAAGGAAATCTTGGATTAATGAAAGCCGCAAAAAAATACGATGGTTCTAAAGGATTCCGTTTTTCTACTTATGCAACTTATTGGATTAAACAAAGTATCTCAAGAGCTCTTGAAGAAAATGGAAGAACTATTAGACTTCCTGGGAATACCTCAGAACTTTTAAGAAAAATTAAAAAGGCTGAAAATGAACTAACATCTGAATTAAATAGAAAACCTAGTATTCAAGAAATTTCTGAATATTTAGATATTGATTTAGAAAAAATTCAAATTGTGTATGAAGCCTCTCAGTCAGTGTCGTCTTTGGATCTGCCGATTGATGATAGTGGAGAAACTTGTGTCGGAGATTTGATCGCAGACCCTCATTCAATGAATCCCGCAGATATAATTGTAAAAGAATCTTCATCGTCCACAATTGATGATATTCTTAGTACAATAGGTAAAAGAGAATCTGAAATTATTAAAAAAAGATTTGGTATTGGATATAATAAAGCCTATACTCTTGAAGAGGTAGGCAATGAATATGGAATTTCTAAAGAAAGAGTTCGTCAAATCCAAGAAAAAGCAATGAGAAAATTAAGAAACCCGATAAGAGCAAATTTATTAAAAGAAGCGATTGAGGAGGAATAAAGTGCGATTTTATATAGATTTTGAAGCAACGCAATTCTCTAATAGAATTATTAGCATTGGTTGTGTCTGTGAAAACGGCAATACTTTTAAATCTTTAGTAAAACCTGTCAATAAAGGAAAAATAACTCCTTTTATCACTGAATTAACCGGAATTACCCAAGAAATGATTAATGAGGCGCCCACTGCTGATGAAGCTTTTAATGGATTGTTTGATTTTATAGAATTAAATAATAATAAAAATCCTCCGCAGTTTTATGCTTACGGAGATTCTGATAAATCTTTTATTGAACATACTGTTGGATTTATGAACGATACTAGAGCTATAATGTGCGCTCTCGCTATTAAAGGTAATTTAATTGATTACTCTGTAATTGTAAAAAACTTTTTTGGTTTAAATCAAAATTTTGCTCTAAGAAAAGTATATATGTTAATTTTAAATCTTGAGGAACTTGTTCAAGAACACGATGCTTTGACAGATGCTTTAATGCTTAAATGCGTTGTAGAAAACTTAAATAAAAAATGTCATCCAAGAGATGGTCAAACAATTCTTACGATGGCATCACAAAAAAAACCGAATACTCCAAAAACTCCAAAAAGATTTATCCAATGGGATAAATATGATAAATGGAGTGCTATTACAGATTCTAATAAAGATAAATGGATTATTAGGGCTAGAGATGTTGATAATACATCAGATAAAGTTCAATATTTTAATGATGTACATATGGCAGCATTGTGGTGTATTAAATATTGTGCTAAACAAGTAAGTCCAAAAAATCCAGAAGATGTTATGAAAGTTGAAAGAGCAATTCTTTCAGCTATTAAAAATAATAAAAATAGATATAATTGTATTTGGGATTATAATCCCGAACATGCTATTAGTGAATTGATGAAAGGAGAATAAATTGGTCAAAGTTAATTTATTCTCATAATATAATTGGCATGTATATTACGGAGGAAAATAAATTCCTAATTATAAAGAAAGGTCGTTTTATATTATGCCAAAAAAATTAAATTTAATGAATTAGCGCTTTGAAAGATTGGTTGTTATTTCAGCTGCACCAAATAAAAATGGGAGAACAGCTTGGAAATGTAAATGTGATTGCGGAAATGAAATTATAGTTACAACAAAATCTTTACGAGATGGAAATACTCGGTCTTGTGGCTGTCTTCATAAAGAACAAGTATCAAAATAGTTTTCAAAAGATATTTCTCAATAGATATTTGGAAACTTAATCGCTATAGAACCTACAAAAGAGAGAAAACATGGTTCTGTTGTATGGAAATGCTAGTGCAGCTGTGGAAATATTCATTATACATCAGCAGAATTATTACTTAATGGTAATACAAAAAGTTGCGGTTGTATAAAATCAAGAGGCAATCAAAAAATTAAAAATATTTTACAAGAAAATAATATTCATTTTATAGCAGAGTATCCAATTCGTTTAAATAATATTAATTATTATTATGATTTTGCTATCTTTGATGATAATAAAATAAAATATTTTATTGAATATGATGGAATTCTTCATTTTGATCAAGATAAATATCATGGTTGGAATGATGAAATAAATTGGAAAAGAACAAAAGCTAATGATGAAATTAAAAATAAATATGCTAAAGAAAATAATATTTCTTTAATAAGAATACCGTATTATGATTTCGAAAAAATAAATTTTAACTATATAAAAGAAAGGATGAATTAATATTTATGCATTGCGGTTATATTACTCAAATAAAAGATATTAGACCACATCCAAACGCAGATAAATTAGTTTTAGGAACTTGTTTTGGGAATACTGTTTGTATTCAAAAAGATAAATATAAGAATGGAGATCTTGGAGTATATTTTCCGGTAGATCTTCAGCTCTCAACAGAATTCTGTCAAGCTAATGGTCTTCTTGCAGTATATGAAAATGGTGTAAATGTATCTGGTGGATACATGGATCCTGAAAAGAGAAATGTTAAAGCAATTAAACTTCGTGGAGAAAAATCAGATGGACTTTTCCTTCCTTTAACTTGCTTTGAATATACTGGTGTAGATATTTCTACTCTTGGAGTAGGAACTCAAATTACTGTTGTAAATGGTAAAGAGATTTGTCAGAAATATATTCCAAAAGCAAAGCATCCAAGAACTTCTGCGGGCGGCGCAGGTAAGCGGACAGCAAGACGAGCAAAACGCTCAATCGCCCCTGTATTCTATGAACATAAAGACACTGAGCAGCTCGCTTACAATCTTGCCGCATTCAAACCTGGAGATTTAATCGAAATTACTCTCAAAATGCATGGAACTTCTGGTAGAACTTCTCATACAAAAGTTCTCAAAGGATTTAAAAGAACTCTTTGGGATAGACTACTTCGTAAAGAAGGAACTCCTATCTATGATTGGGGTTATGTGTCTGGTACTCGTAGAACAGTTCTCGACACTTTTGATGGTGGGTTCTATGGTTCAAATGAATTCCGTAAACAGTATCATGACCATTTCGAAGGTAAGCTTTTGAAAGGCGAAACTGTTTATTATGAAATTGTTGGCTTTACTCACGATGGAGGTTCTATTATGGGTAAATGCAGCAATAGCAAAGTAAAAGATAAAGAATTTACTAAACAGTATGGTGAAGAAACTGTATTCTCATATGGTTGTTCTCCGACCGGGGAGGGTGAACCAGAAGTATACTGGGATGATGAACAGACTGAGCCAGCTATAGTTCCAATAGTTCCTCAGTCTGATATGTATGTATATCGTATGACTATGACAAATGAAGATGGTGATGTAGTAGAATACACTCCTGATTTCATGAGATATAGATGTGAGCAAATGGGCGTAAAATGTGTTCCAGTCTTTTGGACTGGTCTTATTCCCGAGAATCCGGGCTCAGCAAATGATCCTACTATTTCTGCTGGTGACTGGATTCTTAATAAAGCAGAACTCTTCTATGATGGTCCTGACCCTGTTGGTAAAACTCATATTAGAGAAGGTGTTGTTGTAAGAATCTTGAATAGACCAACTTTCGCGGCTTACAAACATAAAAACTTCTTCTTCAAAGTACTTGAAGGTATCGTTAAAGATACCGCAGACGCTCCCGACATGGAAGAAGCAGACGGATTGAATGAAGAATAATAATTATGGCTCTCAATAAAAGAGAGCCATTTGATTTTTCAAAAAAAATATGATATAATATATATACAAGATAAAGAAAGGAATATAAGTTATGACTATTGAAATTCTAACTCAAAAAATGTATGATGCCATGAAGAGTGGAGACAAACTTCATAAAGAAGTATATTCTTCTCTTATTGGAGCAGTTAAGAAGTCTGCTATTGATAAAGGTTGTAGAGATAATATTCCTGAAAGCCTTGTCGATGAAACTATTCTAAAAGAACAAAAAACTATTAAAGAAATGATTGAAACTTGTCCAAAAGATAGAGTTGAAACTTTGACAGAATATGAAAATAAAATGGCAGTAATTGCGGAAATCGCTCCGCAGATGCTTTCAGCGGAAGATATTGCGCATGAACTTGTAATGTTCTGTGAACTTGAAGGACTTGATCTTATAAAGGCTAATAAAGTAGCCGTTATGAGAGGTTTTATGCCTACCCTTAAAGGTCGCGCAGACGGCAAACTCGCAAATAAAGTTATTATGGAGGCTTTGAAATGATTTATCGAGTTCCTTTTGGAGACGTTTGGGATGATGGACATTGCTGTAAAGGTGAAGTTTGGGTATCTAGTCCAGATATAAATGATATAAAAAATGCTCAAGAAGACATAAAAAAGTGGTGGGGGAAGATTTCTTTTCTACATTTTTACAAGATTACGAGGATTATTTTCTTAGACCTATTCATTGGCAGGCTCTCTTTGAGGCAGGTCTTACTGTAGAAGAATTTGATGAAATGGTTCAAAAAGAAGATATTTATTGGGATTGTAATAAAGAAAGTATTCCCAAGCTTACCAGTATTCTTGATTTAACTAATGAAAATATTGAACAGCCAATGATTTATCCAGAGGCTTGTATTAAATTGTTTTTTAAATTAATTACTTATACTAATGATCGTATTCAAATTTTGGAAACTTGCCCATTTTTATCCGCTAGTTTTGAATATGTTGGGTATGGTTCTTATAGTTGTTGGGATTGTTAAAGAAAGGAGATAGAAAAATGAAAATTCTTATTGTGGTAGATATGCAGAATGATTTTATCACTGGTAGTCTTGGAACCCCAGAAGCACAGGCGATTGTTCCTGCAGTCATTGAAAAAATTAAACAATTTGCAAGTTCTGATACAATAGTAATCTTTACAAAAGATACCCACTCTGAAAATTATCTAAATACTCTGGAAGGCGCTAATTTACCCGTTCCACATTGTATTGAAAATACTTTTGGTCATTCAATTGAGAATGAAATTTTTGAAACTTATGTATCTGTGCGAGATAAATACATGGATCCTTATGAAGTTTATCCAGTAGCAGATTGGAATCCTCTTCGAGTTAAAAAAACTACTTTTGGTTCTATTGAATTGCAGAATATTCTTTACGATATTAATGAACATCATGATATTGAAGAAATTACTTTAATGGGAGTTTGTACTGGCATTTGTGTTCTCTCTAATGCGATTCTCGCAAAAGCTACTCTTCCAGAAGTTCCTGTAAATGTAATTGCAGATTGTTGCGCTTGCGTCTCTCCTGCATCTCATGCTACCGCACTTGAAGCTATGAAACTTTGTCAAATTAATATTATATAAAGGAGACAACATTATGATTAAAGTTAATGGAATTGAAATAGAACAGAATCATTTTCCGGATAAAACTCTTTTGGTAAAAGTTGATCCAACACTTCTTACAACTCCTCGAATCGTAATCACTTGGATTTATGAGAATGATGCTGAATTATTTACTTTAATTTGTGTAAAGAAGCATCTTGAACAATGGTTTGAAAGTAATTGTTTTGAACTTGAACTTCCTTATGTACCGCACGCACGAATGGATAGAGTAAAGAAAATGACAGATGTTTTTACTTTAAAATATTTTTGTGAAGTAATTAATTCTCTTGGCTTTGTAAAAGTTTTGGTTCTTGACGTTCATTCAAATGTTTCTCTTGCTCTTCTAAATAATGTCAATGAAGAAAGACCTTTTTATCATATTGATCGAGTTTTAAATCAATTAAAAGATGAAGACCCTGTAATGTTTTATCCCGATGAAGGGGCAATGAAAAGATATTCTGATATGTTTATTATGCCTTATTCATTTGGTATTAAAAAAAGAGATTGGGCAACTGGTAAAATTGAAGGCTTTAATCTTATCAATCCTGAAAATGTAAAAGATAGAAATGTATTAATTGTTGATGATATTTGTTCTAAGGGTGGAACATTTTATCATTCGGCAAAAGCTCTTAAAGAAGCAGGAGCGAAAAACATTTATCTTTACGTATCTCATCTTGAAGACACAGTATTTGATGGAGAATTGATTAAATCAGACCTCGTTAAGAAAATTTTTACCTCAGCTCGTTCTATTTATTCAACAAAAGAACCTCATGAAAAAATTATTTTAATTTAAGAAAGGTTAGGTATTTAAAATGAAAAGATTGTATGCTATTTTACTTATGTTCGGTTTACTTCTTGGTTTTGTAGGTTGCGACATGTCTAAAGATTTTGTTAGTGATGGAGATGTCACTCCAGGGGACATCATTGAAGAAGAATATACTAATGAAATCTATTTCGAAGAACTTCCAATGATTTTATCTAGTAGATTTGTTTTTACAGTTGAAAATGCTGAAAGAAACGAAGATACTGGTATTTGGGGCGTAAATGTTATTATTGAAAATAAAAGCCTCGAACCTCTAAGTTTTTCTGTTGATAATGTAGTTATTAATGGAATTGAATTTAGTCCAGCCTGGATTTGTGAAGTTTTTGCTAATGAAATTGTAAATGGAACAATTACTTTTAATTTGAGTGAATTTGAAGAAAATCAAATTGAACTTGTTGAAACAATTGAATTTACTCTTAATGTTCTTGATAAAGATGGTAATGTAATTAATGATGTTGAACATCGATTTTCTCTTACTGTGGCTCATGAACCTCCAACAGAAGAAACTTCTGAGGTAATTGAAACCTCAGATGAAATTAATTCTGAAATCGCTAAAGGTTAAATAAAAAAATCCCTTGAAAAAGGGATTTTTTTGATTTTTATAAAAAAATATGTTATAATATATATATAATAAAAAATAAAAGGTGATAAGAAATGGATAATCGTATAATAATAAGAGAAGATATGATATTCGCTCCTCATAAGCCTGCAGCCGCACCTAAAACAAAAGAAAAGAAAGTAAAAAAGAATGTTTATAAAATATGTACTCAATATGCCACCGATAAAAAAGAAGCGATGCGAGCTATTTTTGAGAAAGATGAAAGAGCAGAATTTAAGCATAAAGACCGTTGGACATTTAAAGTAAAAACAACTCTCACTTTAAATGATATGAATAAAATATTTATATATGAAAGTTATGAATATAATATTAAAAAGACTCTATTCTTTTAAGGAGGTAGAATAATGGATATAGGAAGCGGAACTGGCTGGCCATCCGCTGCACTATCAAACTTCACTCCTCACCCCTTTATAATAGACGGGGTTGAATGTGCTAGTATGGAAGGCTTCTTGCAATCTCTTAAATTCAAAGAGCCTGATATGCAAATTGAAGTTTGTAAGCTTATCGGTAAAGCAGCCAAGTTTAAAGGTAAGAAAAAGAAATGGTGGAGAACACAAACTTTATACTGGCAGGGTCAAGAGTTTAAGCGAGATAGTCAAGAATACCAAGACTTGCTCGACCGAGCATTTGACGCCCTTGCGCAAAATACAGGGTTTCAAAAGGCTCTGTTAGCCACTGGCAAAGCAACATTAACTCACTCTATTGGAAAATCCAAAGAACAAGAAACAGTATTAACGAAACAAGAGTTCTGTTCAAGACTCACAAAAATAAGAAATAGATTACAAGAAGGAAAATGACAATATATATAATCAATAAAGAAAGGATATGATACATATGAGTATAGTTTGTAACGGCTTTAAAGGATTGACAACTTTAACCAGAGAGCAAATGGAAAAAGCTCACACTCGTCAACTTCTTGGAGAACTACGAAGAACCTATCGTTATGGTTGTCCTTATTGTTGGGAAGATAGTGATTGGGAACAGCTTCGTGAATATCGAAAAGAATTGAAACAAGAGTTAGCAACTCGAGAACATATCCCAAATAAATTAGAAAGTAAAGCAATTAGAAAAGCAAAAATAAAGAAAGGAAAATAATAATATGTATAATCCCCTTTTGCTTATTGACTTTTATAAAGCCTGCCATGCAGAACAGTATCCTGCAGGAATGACAAGAATTTACTCTCCTGGGACTCCCAGAATGAGTAGACTTAAAGATATTGATGAAGTTGTTTATATCGGTGGTCAGGGATTTTCAAAAGAAATTCTCATTAAGGCATTTAATGAAGCATTTTTCAGTATTTCAGAGGATGAAGTTGTAAGATTTTATAAGAGAGTTATGATTAATACTCTTACAAAGGATGAAAGCAGAGCCGATAAAATCAAAGCTCTTCATAGACTTGGCTATCTGCCGATTGCTCTTTATACAGTTCCAGAAGGCACAAGCACAAAGACTGGTGTGCCGCAGAATGTATTTGTAAATACACATCCCGATTTTGCTTGGCTTACAAATACTCTTGAAACTCTTTATTCAACTTATATTTGGCATATTCAGATTGCGGCTGAGGTTGGTAAGAGATATAGAAAGATCGTTGATGAATATGTTGAGAAGACTTGCGATCCTGACGCGCGCGCCGCACGTATGCTTGGCGACTTCTCAATGAGAGGTCAGCATTGCGAGGTATCTGCAATGAAAGCTTCTGCGGCTTGGCTTTGTAGTTTCCTTAACACAGCCACAGTTCCTGCTATTATGTGGCTTGAAGACAATTATAACTGCAATATTGAAACAGAAGAGGTTGGATACGGAGCTCTTTCATTCGAGCACTCAACAGTAACTTCTAACTATGCTATTGACGGTGATGAAGAAACTAACCTCAAAAGAGCATTAACAGAAATTTATCCTAATGATAATTTCTCATATCTTACAGACTCTTATGACCACGACAACTTCCTTCTTAATGTAGTTCCTGCTTGTAAAGACGAAATCCTTGCTCATAATGGAACAATCCTCTTCCGTGGTGACTCCGGAGATCCTGTAGAAATCATTGCTGGCAAAAAGATTTATTGGCTTGAAGATGGAGAGATTGATTTTTCAAATGAAAATGAATCTTATTCTTGGCTTAGAGATTTCGCATATGACAATGAAATAGATGGAGACACCACTCTTTATTTTCATGTTGATAATAAATTCTATGAAGTAAAGGTATATCCAGATTGGTGTAGTGAGAGAGGAGCTTGGACTGATCGTGACTATTATTACATTGATTCATATAGCTTTAAAACAAAAGAAATCGAACCCTCTCTTGAACTCCTTGGCATGGTTTGGTGGCTCGATCAACAGTTCGGTCACACAATAAACTCAAAGGGTTATAAGGTTCTTAATCCTCATGTAAAAGCTATTTATGGTGACTCAATGACTCCTTCCAGAGTGAGAGAAGCCTATGAAAGAACAAGTGCTCAAGGCTATGCTATTAACAATGTTGTATTTGGCGTTGGTTCATTCTCATTTATGGGTATTGAGACAATCGACGAAGATGGTAATGTATCATATGGACCTTATACAAGAGATACATTTGGCTATGCTATTAAGGCAACTTATGGTGAAGATAAAGATGGAAATCCTGTTATGATTTACAAGCAGCCAAAAGCACTCGCTTGGAAGAAGTCTCCTAAGGGCTGTATTATCGTGGCTCCTGACGGTCAAAGCTATACAGACGGACATACGTTTGAAGAAGCGCACGGAGAAGGTGTTGAAAATCTTCTTGAACTCGTATTCAAGGATGGTAAAATGGTAAAAGAAACTTCTCTTAAAGAAATCAGAGAAAGAATGTATCCGGAGGGATTTTAATGAGAATTGTTGAGACCTCTCTACCAGAAGCCTATATAAGATGCCCAGACTGTAAGGCAGAATTAGCATATACAGATTTGGATGTTGAGTTTAATATAAAACTCAATATGAATAAAAACGAATTTGAACAGCGACGCTCAATTTGTTGCTGTAGATGCGGATATTTAATAGTTCTCGGATATGATTATATTGAAAGGGAAATAATAATATGAATTCAAAAGCTATTTCAGTTGATTATAGACCATATACATTTTTAAGACTTGTAGAACAGTATCAAAAGACAGACCAGTTAATTATCGCTTATGACTTTGATGATACTGTAAGTCCCTATTATAGTAAAAGCTGTTTTCGTGCTGCAAGTGCTATTCGTGCAGCAAAAGACCACCTCAATGCATATCTAATTGTTTATACCTGTAACGCAGATCACGAAAAAATTAAAAAATATCTTAATGATAATAATATTCCTTGGGATGCAATTAATGAAAATGCCCCATTTATTCGCTTCTGTGATGAAAAGAGCAAACTTTATTATAATCTTCTATTGGATGATAAGGCGGGTCTTCATCAAGCTATTGAAGACCTTGAAACTCTTATTTATGGAGTAATGAATGGAACAATTACAAAGGAGAGTAAATAATGGAAAAAGTATGTTTTCACGCAGATAAACAAATTGATAATATTGTTAATTGGATAAAAACTTATTTTGTCAATAATGGAAATCCTAACACCAAAGCAGTTATTGGTATTTCCGGTGGTAAAGATTCTACAGTTGCGGCCGCACTCCTTGTAAAAGCTCTTGGTCCCGATAGAGTTATCGGAGTATTGATGCCAAATGGTAGACAGGTAGATATTCATAACTCTTATGAAGTTTGTGAGCATCTTGGTATAAAATATTATGAAATTAATATTGAAACTACGATGTCTGCTCTTACTTTGGAGCTTCCTGAAGAACTCTTTGAACTTCGAGATGATAATGATATCTATTGGACCAATACTCCTGCTCGCATTCGCATGACTACTCTATACGCAGTTGCCAGTCTTATTGGTGGAAGAGTATGCCATACTGGAAACGCATCCGAAGCAGAAATTGGCTATACAACTAAATTTGGAGATTGTGCGGGAGATTTCTCTCTTTTACAGGATTTTACTGTAACAGAAATTCTTGAACTTGGAGATGCTCTAAAACTACCTTTCCATCTTGTTCATAAAGCACCCGCCGATGGAATGTCCGGAAAGACTGATGAAGAAAAAATCGGTCTTACCTATAAAATTATTGATAATTATATCAGAAATCGAAAATTTCCAGAAAAAATGGAAGACTATGAAAAATTAATGGCATTAAGAAAAAATGCTCATCATAAGCAAAAAATAATACGCTCTATACCCCATCCTAATAGACTTATGCTTAATGAAGATGGAGAGCTTTGTGGAGGATATTTTTAATGATAGTAAAAACTATAAAAACTAAAATTGATAAATTTGAAGGATAGTATGCTTTTTTAAGTAATTTTCAAGATTCTTTAATTTGTCATGAATTTATTTTTTATCCAACAGTGGAACATTTCTTTCAAGCAATGAAAACTTTGGATATTAAACAACGAAAATGGATTGCGGAAGCGCCTACGCCCGGCGAAGCCAAACGACGCGGTCGCTCAGTCAAGCTCCGTCCAGATTGGGAAGAAGTTAAAGAAGAAGTTATGCTGGAAGGTCTGCGCTTAAAGTTCAGGATTCCTGAATTCAGAGAAGGTCTTCGCGCAACTCAATCCGCAATTCTAATTGAAGGAACAACTTGGCATGATAATGAATGGGGAAATTGTACTTGTGAAAAATGTAAAGACATTCCTGGAAAAAATAAACTTGGTAAACTTCTCATGAAAGTTCGTTCTGAATTAATGTAATCAATAGACCTCTTTCAAAGAGGTCTATTTGATTTTTATAAAAAAATATGTTATAATATATATAGAAAAGAAAAAGGAGAGGATTTGCATGGAAGAGAAATGGTATATAGTTAATTCAGACGATTTTCCTTTGATTTGGAATCGTAAAGTGTTATATTTTGAAACTGAGCAATCAGCATATAACTTTTTAAAAGAATGGCTAATAGAAATTGAAGAAGATTATGATTGGTTCTGTGAAAAGAATGGAATTTCAATAGTAAAAAAAGATAATTATAATTATAAGAATAAAGAAACTTTGAATTGTACTAATAAAAAGTTGACTTATTCTTCTGGCTTAGGGGAACTGGTGAACGTATGAAATTGAATTTATGTTTTACAGATTATGAAAATAAGGAGTATAAACAGTTAGTTGATATTCCTGCTGAATCATATCTAACCACAGCAATTGAAGAAGTAAATAAAACCTTTCCCAATTTTTTCAAAGAACTTATTTACTCAAATTTTGAATATAAATCTTGTGATTTAAAAGTTGCTTTACTTTTTACTAATTATCCTATTCAAAGAATCGCAGAATATTATGATTCAGAATTTTTATATAAATTTGATAATTTATTAGATTTTATTCAATCTGATGAGTTTAAACCTGAATTGATGAGCAATCCATTTAAAATGAATATTATTATTTGGGTTTTAAATTATTACAAAGCGAATATTGTTTATTCCCAATTATTTGCTGTTAAAGATTATTTTATATCTGTTGAATGAAAGAAATGTCATGTTAATGAACGAAAATTGTGTATTGGTTGTGGCATTGTCTGGATCGAAGAGTGTGTACTAATTAACCTTAACACTTGGGAAGAATTTATTTTCAATATCTACGAAAAAGATAATAATTGATTTTTTATAAAAAATATGTTATAATATATATATAATAAAGAAAGGAAATAATAAATATGGATAAGAAACTTGCTACTGGTTGTGGTAGTTTAATTGTAATGGCGATTGTTTCTTTATTTTTGGTTCCATTTATTGAACTTTGGCTGTGGAATGATGTTCTTGTAAATGTTTTTCCGCAAATCCCAGTAATAGATAATTATTGGACTATGTTCGGTATTAATTGGCTTTGTCATTTGCTTTTTAAAGGAACTAATCTTTCTGTATCTTCTAATTGAGGTAAATCATATGGGAAAAGGTTCTACAAGAAATTTTTCAGAACATAATTTCTATTGTATCAATTGCGGTTCAAAAGGCATTAGTATTATGCGAAATCGAGGTCAACAACGCAGTAAATTTCATAGAAAAAAATTGTATTGTCCTTTTTGTAAAGAAACTGTAAATCATATTGAATGTAAGACTCCTTGGGAAGTAGAAGAATTTAAAATTAATTTTAATAATGGGGTGTATGAAAATGAAAAAGAAGAAAGTTTATCTGTTATCCGGTCCTCCCGCCTCGGGTAAGAGCACTTGGATTAAAGAGCATATGACGCCTCATAGTGAATGGATTTCACGAGATAAAGTAAGATTTTCTATTGTAAAGGAAGATGAAGAATACTTCTCTCATGAAGATGAAGTGTTTGATATTTTTATTGCTTATATAAATCAGACTTTGGAAGATCCTAATATCGAAGAAATTTTTGTTGACGCTACTCATATCAATAAAAAGTCTCGATATAAGACAACTTCAAGAATCAATATGAAAAATGTTGAAGAATTGAATTGTGTGTGGTTTAATGTAAGACGTGAAGTATGTCAGATAAGAAATTCAATGCGGTCCGGCAGAGAGTGCGTTCCAGCGTCCGCAATTGACAATATGTTTAAAGGATATAAATATCCTGATTATGATGAAAAATTTAATCATATTTATATCGTTAATGAAAATGGAGAAACAAGGGAGGCGCCTTAAATGAGTAGAATTTTTATGACAAGTGATCTTCACTTCGGACATGATAGAGGTTTTTTATATGCTCCTCGAGGTTTTGAAAATATCGAAGACCATGATGAAGCAGTAATTAAAAATTGGAATTCTATTGTAGAGCCAGAAGATGAAGTTTATATTCTTGGAGATTTAATGCTTAATAACAATGAGCATGGTATTGAATGTATCAAAAGACTTAATGGTCATCTTCATATTATTTATGGAAATCATGATACAGATGCTCGTAAAACTTTGTATGAAAATCTTAATCTTGAAATTCATCGTTGGGCGGAAGTGATTAAATATCGAAAATATAATTTTTATCTTTCTCATTTCCCCACCATGACAGGAAATCTTGAGGCGGAAAGTCTTCATCAATGTTTGATTAACTTGTATGGACATACTCATCAGCAGTTTAATTTTTATCAAGATATTCCTTTTATGTATCATGTTGGTCTTGATTCACATAATAATTGTCCAGTTCTCTTGGATGATATTATTGAAGAAATTAAAAATAAAGTAAAAGAATGTAAGGAGATGCTTTAATGAGTCATTGTATTGGGTACGAAGATTATCATTGTTCTGTTTCGTAGCACAAAATCTTGAAAGACTTAAATTCTTTCGCATTTGACCCACAAGAAAGTAGTAGTGGGTATCATGGAGGATTAGTTTTTCATGAAGAACCAGTTTATAAAAATCGAGACGAAGCTATGGAAGCCATCCGAAAACTTGATAAAGGTTGGTATGATGATCACGCAGTAAGGTATCGTGATGGAAGAAAAATCTATTGGCTTGTCAAGTATGAGTATCATACATAAATTAAAAAATTTTAAAAAATAAATATTTAAAAATATAATATAATTAAAGGAGAAAAATTAAATGAGTACTTTGATCCCTATTCTTATTGGTGTTGGTGTTGCGGTTGCAGCAATTGTTATTATTGCAATTGCAATTAAAAGTTGTTGGAAAGTTGCAGGAACCAATGAAGTTCTTATTGTATCTGGTTTCGGTAAAGTAAAAACAAAAACTGGTGGTGGCATTTTTGTATTGCCTATTATCCAGAAGACACAGAGAATGACACTTGAAAATATCCAAGTTGATTTTACTTCTCGAAATGAAATTCCTACAAAAGATGCTATTCACATTTTGGTAGATGCTGTTGCTAATATGGCTATCTCTCAAGATCCTGAACGTCAGAAGATTGCCGCAAGTAAATTCGCAGGATATTCTATTGAACAGATTCAAAATATTGTAATTCCTGTCCTTGAAGGTAATATTCGTGAAATTATTTCTCAAACCAACTTTGAAGACCTTATTCGTGGCGACAAGAAAGCATTTTCTGAATTGGTTATGGATAACGTAACGCCCAATTTGGCAGACCTTGGTATTGATCTTACTACATTTAATATTCAGAACTACTCTGATAAAAATGGTGTAATTCAAGACCTTGGTATTGAAAATACTGAAAAAATTAAGAAAGAAGCCTCTATTGCTGCTGCTAAAGCAAAAGCAGAAGTTGCTATCGCTCAAGCAGAAGCTGACAAAGCTGCTAATGATGCTAAGGTTGCGGCTGCTACTGAAATTGCTCGTAAGCAGACAGAATTCGCAGTGAAGAAAGCAGAACTCCAAAAACAGGCTGATACAGAACAGGCTAAAGCTGACGCTGCAAAGCAGATCGAAGCAGAAAACCAGAGACGTGAGCAGGAAATCGCAACTGCTAACGCTAACCTTGCTCGTCAGGAAAAGGAAATTGAACTTCAGGAACGTGCGGTTGCTATTAAAGAAAAGGCTCTTGAAGCAGAAATTAAAAAGACTGCTGAAGCAAAGAAATACGCTGAACAGCAGGAAGCAGACGCAAGACTTTATGCTACTCAGAAGGCTGCGGAAGCTGACCTCTTCGAGCGTCAGCGTCAGGCTGAAGCTGCTAAAATTGAAGCAGAAAAGAAAGCAGAAGCAGACCTTGCGCTCGCTGAAGCAGAAGCTGCGGCAAAGAAAGCACTTGCAGATGCTGTAAGAGCTCAGGGTGAAGCAGAAGCCGCTGCCGCACAAGCAAAGGGTGAAGCTGAAGCCGTAGCAATTAAAGCAAAACTTCAGGCTGAAGCTGATGGTCTTCGTGAGAAAGCAGAAGCAATGAAACAGTATGGCGAAGCTGCAATGGCAGATATGCAGATTGATGCTATTAAAACATATTTCTCTCAGTTGCCTGAAATCGCTCGTGCCATTGGTGAAGGATACCAAGGCGTAGACAAGATTGTTATGATTGGAAATGATTCTAATCAGTTGGCAGGAAACATTATGAGTACTGCTACTCAAATTTCCGAAGGATTGTCTGAATCTCTTGGTATTGATGTAAAGAGTCTTTTGGCAGGTTTCATTGGCGGCAAGGTTGCCAATAATGAATGAGATAATTTTGGTAGCTGCACTTCCTATCCTTGGTGCGATTGCAGCCTCAGCTCTTACAATAATTTGGTATAATCATATATAAAAATATAAAATACATAGCCTTAGGAGTTTTCTCCTAGGGCTATTTCTCGTGCAAGTCGCGCCAACCGAAGCTGGGTTAAAAATCGCCTATAGGAATTTTTTTCTCAAATTGTCCAAATTTGACTTTTTCTTTTTTTTTGGGTATAATATTATTATAAAATTAATTTAAAGGAGATATTATATGAAATATGAATTTAATTATAATAATGGATATGCATCTTGTATAATTCATTATGAACAAGTAGTTTTTTTGGGAGAAGCGCGATGTCATCCAGATGACGAAGATTTTTAGAGTGAAAAAACTGGACTTCAAATAGCAGAAGTTCGAGCCAATATTCAATATTTACAATTTAAAAGAGATAGAGAAATTAAATCTCAAATTAAAATTTTAAAACATTTATTGGGAAATATTCAATCAAGTAAATATCATAATCCTAGAAATTATGAAAGTAGTATGTTAAGAAATCAATTAAAAGCATTAGAAAAAGAATTAGAAAACATTAATGATGCCATCGCAGAAGAAAAAAAGTTCTTAAAAGAATATATCAATGAAAAAGATAAATTCTATAAACGAATTAGGTCAAAAAAAGTCAATAACTAATCTTTATTTTTTATAATATATAAGGAGAAAATATATGGAATTACTATTTTTTATCCTGGGAATATTGTTTATATAGTATCTTGTTCCTTGTCTTGAAAGTTTAGGTTCATTATTTTTGATATATATAGAAGCCAAAAGGACAAAATGGAAAGATATTATTAATCAATATGAAATTAAAATGAATCAAGATGAAATCTTATCAGACAAAAAAATTAGTAAATCATCAACAATAGGATTTCAAGATTCAGAAGAAAATAAAGAAAAGGATGATTAAATATGACATTTAAATGTTATGATACTTGCAGTTTATTGGAATAGGCAGGCCATTTATTTGAAGATGATAGTTATAAATTATTAATTACTTCTATTACTTTAGAAGAATTAGAAAATATAAAAACTACTTCAAATAAAGATGTGTCTGTAAAATGTGCGGCTAGACGAGTTCTCCAAGATTTTGACGCTCATTATGGAGATTTTACTATTATTTTGTACAATGATCTATATGGAGATTTAATGTTAGAAGATGGTATTAGTTTAACCAATGATGCTAAAATAATTGCTTGTGCTAGACATTTTTAGATTACTCATCCAGAAGATGAAGTTATTTTTGTTTCTAATGATTTAATTTGTCGTCATATCGCAAGTATGTATTTTACAACTGAAAAAATAATTGAAGAAGATTATGATTATGATGGGTATAAAGAAGTCTATTTGAATGAAGAAGAAATGAATAATTTATATTCTAATCTTAATCAAAATATATTTGATTTGTATTTAAATCAATATTTATTAGTTTATGATTTAAATACTAAAGAATGTGTAGACCGATTATGCTGGAACGGCACTGAACATAGACATTTGAATTATAAAAATTTTAATTCTCGACTATTTGGTGAAGTGAAACCAATAAAAGGTGATCAATATCAATCTCTTGTTGCGGATAGCCTTGAAAATAATTAGATCACTTTAGTTAAAGGGCCAGCAGGTTCAGGCAAAACATTTCTTAGTCTAGGCTTCTTAATACATAAACTTGAAAAGCATCAAATAGATAAAATTATAGTTTTTTGTAATACTATCGCAACAAAGAATTCTGCGCGTCTTGGTTATTATCCCGGAACACGAGATGAGAAACTCCTAGATTCGCAAATCGGCAATCTTTTAATTAGTAAATTCGGCGGAAGAGTGCTGGTAGAGCAAATGATTCAAGAAGAAAAATTAGTATTATTACCTTTATCTGATATTAGAGGATATGACACTACTGGAATGCGTGCTGGCATATATATATCAGAAGCGCAAAACCTTGACATTGATTTAATGAAATTAACTTTACAGAGAATCGGTGAAGATAGTATTTGTATTATAGATGGAGACTGTAAAACTCAAGTTGATGACATTCATTTCGCTGGAAGTAATAATGGTATGAAGCGTGCTTCAAAAGTATATCGAGGAAAAGATGTATATGGTGAAGTCACTCTTAAAAATATTCATCGTTCAAAAATTGCTTTAATCGCAGAAAATATGTAATTATAAAAGACCTCATTTCTATGAGGTCTTTATTTATTGAAGGGTAAAAAGGAGGTAAATATTAATATGAATAATGAAAAAATTATTTGGGATTTTTTTAAAGAAGCAGGTTTAAATGATTTTGGAATTGCTGGATTGATTGGTAATTTATATGTTGAATCTGGTTTAAACCCAAAGAATCTTCAACAAACTTATGAAAAAAAATTAAATATGTCTGATGAAGAATACACTAATGCTGTTGATAATGGAACTTATACTAATTTTGTCCATGACCAAGCTGGATATGGATTGGCTCAATGGACTTATTGGAGTCTTAAAGATGATTTATTAGATTTTTGTAAAGAAAAAAATAAATCAGTAGGCGATTTACAAACGCAATTAGAATTTTTAGAAAAACAACTATCTACTGAATATTCAGCAGTATGGAAAACTTTAAAAAATGCAAAAAATGTTTTAGAAGCATCAAATGCTGTTCTTTTAAAATTTGAACGTCCAGCAGATCAAAGTATTTCAGCTCAATCAAAAAGAGCATCTTATGGACAAAGTTATTATAATAAATATGCTTCTAATAAAACAACTACTACAACAAAACCAATTGTAAATACTATAACGAAAGAAGATGGGAAAATGAAATACTCTGAAAAAAATAAGCCTTTAGTGTGTATGCAAACTCAAAATCCTTGCTATAAAAACACTTCAAAAATGACAGTAAAGGGCGTTTTATGGCATTCTACTGGAGCAAACAATCCAAATTTAAAGAGATATGTGCAACCAAGTGACGATGCTGCTGATAGAGACCAATGGTTAAAAATTCTTGGTTCTAATTCTTATAAAAATGATTTAAATCATACTACTAATCAAATTGGTTTAAATGCTTGGATTGGTAAATTAGCAGATGGAACAGTTGCATCAGTCCAATCAATGCCTTGGAATTATAAACCCTGGGGTTGTGCTTCTGGACCAAAAGGAAGTTGTAATAATGGTTGGATTCAATTTGAAATCTGCGAAGATGGATTAAAAGATAAAACATATTTTGAAGCAATTTATAAAGAAGCCTGTGAATTAACTGCTTATTTGTGTGATATGTTTAATATTGATCCAAAAGGAACAGTATCTATGAATGGTGTAAAAGTTCCTACAATTTTATGCCATGCTGATGCTTATAATCTTGGTTTAGGATCAAATCATGGGGATGTTCTTCATTGGTTTCCAAAATTTGGAAAAGATATGGATGATGTTAGAAATGATGTTGCAGCATTATTAAATGATAAAATTGTAAATACTCCATCCGATAATAAGATTGAAACTAAAGAACCCGTTGAAATGTATAGAGTTCGTAAGACTTGGGAAGATGCTAAATCTCAAATTGGTGCTTATACAGATTTAAATAATGCAAAAGAAGCTTGCGATAAAGCTGGAAAAGAATATGAAGTTTATAACTCAAAAGGTATTGCTATTTATCCTACTGAACCAATGGAACAAGAGCCTGAAGCTACTAATCCTTATAAAGTTGGGGATGAAGTAAGTTTTATTAATGGAGCAGTTTATGCTAATGGAGCAAAAGTTCCTACTTGGCTTTACACTTATAAATTATATGTAAGAGAAATCCGTAAAAATGATACTATTGTTGTTTCTACTAGAAAGACTGGAGCAATTACTGGAACAGTTAAATATGATTAGGTAGTTCTTTATAAAGAAAGAGAAGAAATAAAATCAAATCCAGATTTTGTTCCTTATATTGTAAAAATTGATACAAATATTCTTAATGTGCGTAATGGACCGGGAACAAATTATCGTATAAATACTCAAGTTCGTAAGTATGAATTATACACAATTGTTGATGAAAAAAATGAATTTGGTAAATTAAAATCCGGAGCTGGTTGGATTGCTCTTGAATATACAAAGAAGTTAAAATAATGAAAAATAAACAGAAAAAAAATAAAAAAAAATTAGAGTTCTCTAAAAAGTTATTGCTACAAGAATCCGCTTTATTATGGGTTGTAACAATAGCTTTTATAGTTCTTGCTTTTTTCTGTATTTATAATCAATTTTTTGGTGAGCTGCCTTGGTTGGTTGCTATGGCATCATGTCCCTGGGCGGCTTATGGAGTCAGTTAGGCTTTTTATTATAAAAAATCAGAAAAAGAAAATACCAAAGGTGGTATCGTTTATGATTTAGCTCTTTTAAATGCTAAGACTAATGATGATGACCCGATGGTAGAAGAAATAGTCGAAAACGCACAAGGTTAATTATATGCCCCGAAGATTATAATAATCTTCGGGGCTTTTTTTATTTGACTTTTATTGAAAAAAATGGTATAATATATTATCTAAAAAATTTTTTTAAAGGAGAGTTATAAATGACAGATATTGAAATTGCTCGAAATTCTAAAATGAAAACTATTGAAAATATTGCTAATATGCTAAATCTTTCTAATGAAAGTTATGATATGTATGGCAAATATAAAGCAAAAGTTAATTATGATGCTTATGGTGATAAAAATGGTAAATTAATTTTAGTTACCGCAATTAATCCAACTCCATTGGGAGAAGGAAAAACTACAATGAGTATTGGTCTTGCTGATGGTTTGAGAAAAATTGGTGAAAATGCTATTCTTTGTTTGCGCGAGCCATCTCTTGGGCCAGTTTTTGGAATTAAGGGTGGCGCTGCAGGAGGCGGTTATTCTTAGGTAGTCCCAATGGAAGATATTAATTTACATTTTACGGGAGATTTACATGCTATTGAAAGTGCTAATAATTTACTTGCTGCTTTAATAGATAATCACATTTTTCAAGGAAATGAATTAGATATTCAAAAAGTTACTTGGCGCAGATGTATGGATATGAATGATCGTCAATTAAGACAAATTGAATCTGGTCTTGGCGGTCCAAAAAGCGGAGTACCAAGACAAGATGGATTTGACATTACCGTTGCGAGCGAAATAATGGCTATTTTTTGTTTAGCCAATAGTATCGAGGATTTAAATAATAAACTTGGTAATATTATTATAGGATATAATAGTAAAGAAGAACCAATATATGCCAAAGATTTAAACGCAAATGGAGCTATGACAGTTCTATTAAAAGAAGCATTCAATCCTAATCTAGTTCAAACATTAGAACACACTCCTGCTTTGATTCATGGAGGTCCTTTTGCTAATATAGCGCATGGTTGTAATAGTATTGTTGCTACCAAATTAGGTCTTTCATTAGCAGATTATGTTGTAACTGAGGCTGGTTTTGGAGCAGATTTAGGTGCAGAAAAATTCCTTGATATAAAATGTCGATTAGGAAATTTAAAACCAAATGCTATTGTAATAGTTGCTACGACAAAAGCATTAAAATATAATGGTGGAGTTCCAAAAGAACAAGTGAATGAACCAAATCTAAAAGCATTAACGAAAGGAATTAAAAATCTTGAACGCCATGTAAAGAATTTAAAATCTTATGGTATACCGGTTGTAGTTTGCATTAATCAATTTTATACAGATAAAGCAGCTGAAATTAATTTTATTATTGAAAGAATGAAACATCCAGATATAAAAGTTCCTTGCGTTGTATGTGATTCTTTTGCGCGAGGCGGGAAAGGTGCGGAAGCCCTGGCTTGGGAAGTGCTTGACGCAATTCAACAAGATACTGGCGTTTTAACTCATCCATATGACATCAATCAAGATATAAAGCAAAAAATTTATAATCTTACGCATAATATTTATGGGGCTAATGATGTAATTTATTCAGAAGAAGCTGAACGTATGATAGAAAAAATCACTTCTCTTGGTTATGATAAATTACCAATTTGCATAGCAAAAACACAATATAGCTTTAGTGATGACGCAACTTTATTAGGAGCACCCGAAGATTTCTCCATTAAAGTTAATGAAGTAAGATTGTCTGCAGGTGCTGGATTTATAGTAATTATTTGTGGAAAAATTATGACAATGCCTGGTTTGCCGAAAGTTCCTGCCGCAAACTTTATTTTTGTTAATGATAAAAATCAAATTGAGGGATTATTCTGATTTTCTTAATTGATTTTTTAAAAAAAATATGGTATAATATATTTGTAAAATAAAAAATAGAAAGGATTTTAAGCTATGTCAATAGATTATGGTGTTAAAGATATAAAAACACTCGAAGGCATTGAAGCAATTCGGTTAAGACCCGGTATTACTCCTTTAAAATGTCCATATTGTAAGCAATCAATGAATTTAATTGATGGATATCTCACTTTAAGTCATTGGTTATGTAAAAAATGTAAAAAAGAATATGAATTTAATGGAGAATTAGAGCATATTGTAACAGAATTGCCTGCTGCCGCACATCTATTGACAGAATAAAGGTTAATTTCATCAACTCTGTCCTGGCATTGGCCCAGAATGGAAAATTAATTTTTATCAATTTTTATGATATAATAGAAAGGTAAGGTGAATTCTATGTATCAAATTTATAAAATAACTAATCAAAAAAATGGAATGGTTTATATTGGTTCATCAATTGAAACTGAACGCAGATGGAGGTAGCATAAAGAAGCTTCCATCAACGAAAAAGACCATCATTATAATTATCCTTTAATGGTCGCTTTCAGAGAGTTTGGTATTGCTAACTTCACTTTTGAAATAGTTGATACTTTACCAACTTGGAAAGCAATGATTGAAGCAGAGCACAATTGGATTATTAAAGAAGATTGTGTTAAGCCAAATGGATATAATCAAACTGATAAAACTGATAGTCCTATGTTTGATCCTGTAATAGCAAAGAAAATGAGTGATACCAAAAGAGAAAAATACGGTAAACGAGTTTGTGAAATTGACTCTGCCAATAACATTCTTGTTATTTGGAACTCTCTCGCAGAAGCAGGTGAAGCAACTGGATTAGATAGATTTAAAATCAGTAATGTTTGTAATGGAACAAGATTGACAACTGGCAATCGTATTTTTAGATTTTTAGATGAAGAAAATGAAATTATTATTCCAGAAATAAAAGTTAATCAAGTTCAAAATAATAGAATTACAAAATCAAGTAAACAAGTAATAAAAATGAATGATAATAATGAAGAATTACAGATTTATGGTAGTGTAGCATTAGCTGCCGCAGATAATGATTGCGATGCCAGTGGCATTTCAAAAGTTTGTAATGGAAAAAGAAATAAATGTGGAGGTTTTAAATGGAAATACCAAACAACGTAAATAATGCTGAGTATGGCGTAAATCAAATTAAGACCTTAGAGGGTATTGAAGCAATTAGACTTCGTGCGGGTATGTATATCGGTTCAACTGGACCAGAAGGTGTAAGGCACATCACCCTCGAAATTATATCAAATGCTGTTGATGAATATCTGAATGGACATTGCACAGAGTGCGAAATTTATGTTAAAGATGATATTATAACTATTAGAGATAATGGCCGTGGCGTTCCTTTCGGCAAAGCTGAAGATGGAAGTGAAACTTTGGTTAATGTTTATACCAAATTACATACCGGTGCTAAATTCGATAGTGATGGAAAAGCAGGATATAATACGTCTGGTGGTATGAATGGTGTAGGTGCAAAAGCGACTAATGCTTTATCAGAAATATTTAAAGTTGTTTCTGCTCGAAATGGCAAAAAAGCAACTGCCGAATTTAAAAAAGGTGAATTAATTAGCTACAAAGAAGAACCGCTTTTAGGCTTAAATGGTGTAATTGATAAAACAGTTTCTGGGACTTGTATATCTTTTAAGCCAGATATATCGATTTTTAAAGAAGGTATCTCTCTTGATTATAATGCTTTAAAAAAGCAAATTCAAGAATTAGCTTATTTGTCTCCAGGATTGATTTTTTCACTTCAATTTGAAGATAAATCAAAAGAAATAATTACTTCTCAAAATGGTATTAAAGATTATATTAATGATTTAAATAAAGACAAAACAAAATTAACATCAGTATTTTATACTGAAAATATGGAAGATAGAATTGGAGTAAAACTTGCTATGCAGTATAATGATAATTATACTGATACTTATAAATTATATACCAATTCAATTCCAAATAGCGCGGGAACTCACTTAACCGGTTTCAGAACTGCGCTTACAAGCACAATTAACGATTACGCAAGAGATAATAAATTATTAAAAGAAAAAGATGCTAATATCACTGGCGAAGAATTAAAAGAAGGACTTGTTCTTGTTCTTTCATTTATTATGCCAGACCCAGTTTTCTCTGGTCAGACAAAAGATGTTCTTTCCAGTAGCGAAGCAAGAACGGCAGTCCAAAGATTAGTATCTAAGGAAATAAAAGTTTGGCTTGACGCAAATCCAAAAGATGCTAAGGCTATTGTAGATAAAGCACTTTTGGCTCGAGCGGCAAGGGAAAAGGCAAAAAAGGCTAAGGAAACTGTGCGCAAAGCCGATGCTAAGCGCAGAGTAATTATGCCAGATGTTCTTGCAGATGCTAGCTCGAAAGATAGATATAACTGTGAAGTATTTATTGTAGAGGGTAAATCTGCTGCTGGATCAACAAAAGAAGCGAGAGACAGATTAACACAAGCAGTGTTTCAGCTTCGTGGTAAGCCACTTAATGTTTTGAAATGTGATTTACATAAAGCTCTTCAAAATAAAGAAATAAGTGGTATGGTTGATGCTTTTGGCTTAGAAGTGAAAGACAATAAAATTATCGTTGATGAAACAAAACTTCGTTATGGTAAGTTTATTATCACCGCAGACGCTGACGTTGATGGCAGCCACATACGCGTCCTCTTCCTCACATTTATCTGGAAGTTCTGTCCGGAATTACTGGAAAAGGGTTATGTATATGCGGCAGTGCCTCCTCTTTATAAAGCTACTATGGGAACTAAGATTCAATATTTAAAAGATGATGCCGCACTTGAAGCATTTAGAAAGTCTACTTCAAAGAATTTTGAGCTTGGTCGAATGAAGGGTCTTGGTGAAATGGATCCTGAAGAAATGGCAGAAACTGTTATGTCAAAAGAAACAAGAACTTTAAAACAAATTACAATGGAAGATGCTACCGAAGTAGCAAAAACATTTATGAGTCTTATGGGTGAAAGTGTTGACCCAAGAAAAAAGTTCATTGAAAATAATGCTTGGAGGGCAAATGTAGATGTGTAATATAAATAATTCAATTGATGGAATTGATTTTAGTAAATATTTATCTTCAACGCTTGATGGAATTGATTTTAGCAAATATTCGTCTTCACCGATATATCCAGATTCTTCTCTAAACGGGACTGTTGATGTTTGGTCAGATGGAATTCCTGTTTAGATTGTTAAAACAAACCCCAATGATGTTATTATGTGTCAAATTTCTGATGATATAGATATGGGTGAATATAAAATTTTATATCAAGAATTAAAAAAAGTTTTTCCAAATAATGATATTTTATTAGTTAATAGTAATGTTGTTAAAAATATAACTATTTTTAAACCAAAAGAAGAAGCACCTTTTTTAGAAAAAGACACTTATTTAAATAAAACAGAAAGGTAGTTTAGTCTTAATGATTTTTTATACTGATGGTTCTTGTATTGGAAATGGAAAAGCCAATGCTAAAGGTGGATATGGAATAGTAGGAGTGGATGAAAATGGAAGTGTCCAGTTCGTCCGCTCCAAAAGGTCCGAAAATACGACAAATAATCGAGAAGAATTAAAAGCAATATTATATGTAATGTTTAATTTTGGAATTAAATGTGAAGATTGGGGTCAGCCGCCAGTTGTATATAGCGACTCTGCATATTGTGTAAATACTCTTAACGATTGGATGTTTGGTTGGGCTAGACGTGGTTGGATAAAAAGCGATAAAAAAATTCCTGAAAATCTAGATTTAATCCAAGCATATTATGATTACTATAAAGAAGGATATCGAATTGAATTGAGAAAAATAAAAGGTCATGCTGGTGACGATTGGAATGAACTTGCAGATCAACTTGCTACTGGATATATTACGGAGGAAGAAGCATATGCCTCATTTAGCTAATTCAAAAGAAAAAATTTCTATGATACTTGAAAAACATTTACAAGAAAAAAGGCTTTTAGATATAATAGATGGAAAAGTAGAATATAAAAATAATTAGTTTAGTTTAAAATATAATTCAGTTAAAATATATGATTTAATAGAAGAAATTATAAATAATTATATTCCAACAATTAATAATGAATATTTTGATAAATTTGTAGATATAAAGGAGGTCCCTTATGGGAGACATAATTCAGACCCCGATTATCGGGGAAGTGGAACAAAGCTTCCTTGATTATAGTTTAAGCGTTATAACTGATCGAGCAATCCCTTCAGCAGAAGATGGTTTAAAACCAGTAGCAAGAAGAATTCTTTGGGATATGTTTGATAAAGGGCAAATGAATAATAAAAAGTTTGTAAAATGCGCTCAGCCGGTTGGAGATACAATGAGCCGCTTCCATCCGCACGGAGATTCAAGTATATATGGAGCATTATGTTGGTTAAGCCAGCCTTGGAATATGAGATATCCATTAATCACGTTTCATGGAAATAATGGCAGTAGAGATGGAGATGAACCTGCAGCCTACAGATATACTGAATGTAAGTTATCTAAAATAGGCGAAGAGATGCTTGCAGACATAAGAAAGAATACTGTTGATTGGCAATTAGCTTATACTGACGTAGAAAATGAACCAGTTTATTTGACAAGTAGAATCCCTAATTTAATTGTTAATGGAACTTCTGGAATTGCGGTTGCTATGGCTTGTAGTTTTGCCCCTCATAATTTAACTGAAGTTATGGATGCAGCAGTGTTTTTAGTAGAAAACCCAAATTGTGAAGTAAAAGAATTACTTAATTATATTTCTGGTCCAGATTTTCCTACTGGCGGATTGATAATTAATAAAGATGAATTGCCTACTGCTTACTTAACTGGAAAAGGCAGGGCAAGAATTAGAGGTGAATATACCATTGAATCTGACAAGCGAGGAGATAGTATTGTATTTTCCTCCATTCCATATAAAGTCTCAAAAGAAGACCTTGTTCAAGAAATAGACAAATTATGTGAAGAAGGAAAGATGGAAGGCATCACGGCAATCAGAGATGAAAGCAATAAAGATGGCGTCCGCTTTGTTATAGAGGTTGCCAAAGGAGTCCCTACTGAGCCGATTATTGCAAAATTATTTAAGCTCACAAGGTTGGAAGATACTTATAGTTTCAACCAAGTAGCACTTGTAAATAAGAAACCTCGATTGTTAAATATTAAACAACTTTTAGAAATATATGTAGAGCATCAAAAAGATGTTTTATTAAGAAAAACAAAATATGAAGCAGATAAAATTGCTCATAGAATCAATATTTTAGAAGGTTTATTGAAAGCTCTTGAAGATATTGATAATGTTATTGCAATGATTAAGAGTAGTGAATCTGCGGCAGCCGCTAAAACGAAACTTATGGCTGCTTATGAGTTGAATGAAGAACAAGCAAAAGCAATTCTTGACATGAAATTAGCAAAATTAGCTAAATTAGAAAAAGTAGAAATTGAAAAAGAATTAGCTGATTTAGTTAAAGAATTAGAAAGATTAAATACAATTTTATCTAATCCAATTCCAGAAATGATAAATACTTTCAACTCATTAAAGAAAATATACGGTGATGCTCGTCGTTCATCTATAACTCAAGTAGTTTCAACCAAAGAAGAAAAAGAAATTGAATTCGTTGAACCAGAAAAATGTGTTGTGGTAATGACAGAAGGTGGTCTCGTTAAAAGAATCCCCTCATCGAGCTTCCGCACCCAGAAGAGGAATGGTAAAGGCATAAAGACGCAGGATGATATAACTCAAGCAGTTATCCGCACAAATACAATAGATTCCTTGATGATTTTCTCAAATAAAGGAAAAATGTATAGACTTTTGGTAAATGATGTTCCAGTAGGAACAAATGTTTCTAAAGGTCAATCGGTAAAGTCATTGGTTAATATGGAAGTTGAAGAAGAACCTTCAGTTATCTATTCAATTTATAGAGATACCGATGCTCAATATGTATTATTTGTAACTAAGAATGGTCTTGTTAAAAAGACATCTCTTGAAGAATATGTAAAAACGAAGAAAAAGACCGGACTTGCCGCAATCAACCTTCGAGAAGGCGACGAGCTTACCGCAGTATCTCTTGTAAAAGATGAACAATTAATCTTAATCACTTCAAAAGGTATATGTATTAGATTTGATTCTAAAGAAGTTGGACCCACATCAAGAACTACAACCGGTATTAAAGGTATTAATCTTGCAGATGATGACTATATCGTTTCAGCAATTCCAGTTCGTAATGTGACTGATAAGTTAGCTATATTTGCTACAAATGGTGTAGCGAAGAGAATTGATTTATCTGAAATTCCTGTCCAAAAGAGAGCTGGTAAGGGACTTGCTTGCTATAAACCAACTGAGTCAACTGGAAGAGTAAGTGCGGCGACCCTTGTTGAGGATGCAGATAGCGTATTAATTCTTGGTGATAAATCAAGTATTTGTATAGAAGCTTCTGAAATTCCAGTATTAAGTAGAGCATCTGCAGGAAATATCGTAATAAAAAATAATAAAGTGTTGTCTGTAAGCAAGGTTTAACCTTGCTTACTAGCAGCATATAGTTGACAAAATAAAAAAAATTTATTATAATATATTTGTAATTAAGGAGAATAAAAATGATTAAACTCTATGGAGAGATAATTCATTTAGTAAAATGCTTGAATGAATATACGAAAGCATATGATGAAGGAAATCCTTTAATTAGTGATAAGGAATGGGATGATTTATATTTTAAATTACAAGATTTAGAAAATAAAACAGGTCTCATTTTGAGTAATTCTCCAACTCAATCAATAAGTTATGAACTTGTTAATGAGTTAGAGAAAAAAACTCACGATCATAAAATGTTATCTCTTGAAAAAACCAAGCTTGTAGAAGATGTTCTTAGGTTTTCACGAAATGAAGAAATGCTTGTTATGTGTAAAATGGATGGATTAACTTGTTCTCTTACTTATGAAAATGGAGAGTTAGTTTCCGCAGAAACGAGAGGTAATGGACTTGTTGGAGAAAATATTTTACATAATGTAAAAGTTCTTCCATCAGTCCCAAAGAAAATTCCTTATCTTAAAAAATTAACAATTGATGGAGAAATTATTTGCACTTATAAAGATTTTGAAAATTTTAGTGGAATATATTCAACACCAAGGAATTTTGCTTCAGGAAGTATTAGGCTTTTAGATTCAAAAGAATGTTCTAAAAGAAAACTAACTTTCGTAGCTTGGGATGTTATTACTCCATTTTATGATGATTATCAAGAAATAGATTTTTTATCTGAAAAGTTAAGAAATCTTAGGGATATGTCTTTTACTGTTGTTCCTTTTATTAGAGCAACAATGAAAGAAGTTAGTCATGTTGAATCTTTTATTTCAGATGTAAAATGGATGGCAGAAGAATGTTCTTATCCAATAGATGGAGCAGTTTTCAAATTTAATGATTGCGAATATGGTCGCTCATTAGGAGAAACTGAACATCATTTTAAAAATGCTTTAGCATATAAATTTTATGATGATGTATTTTTAACTTCACTTTTAGATATTGAATGGACGATGGGAAGAACAGGAACCTTAACTCCAGTTGCTGTATTTACTCCTGTGAATATTGATGGCACTGAAGTAAATCGAGCGAGTCTTCATAATATTAGTATTATGGGAAAAACTTTAAACACAAAACCTTTTTATGGTCAAAAAATAGAAGTTTATAAGGCGAATATGATTATTCCTCAAATTAGTAATAGCGAACATTATCAAGAGGCAGATAATTATCCGAGATTAGATTATTTTACAATACCTAAATATTGTCCTGTTTGTGATGGAGAAACACGACAGAAATCTGATTCTGGTGCTTTTGGAACAACTGTGCTTGAATGTACCAATCCAAATTGCCCTGGAAAGTTTATTAATAGACTTGATCATTTCTGTGGAAAGAAGGGTTTAGATATAAAAGGCATATCTAAAGCAACTTTAGAAAAACTTCTTGAGTGGGGTTGGATTGAAACTTACACCGATATATTCACTCTTTCTTCTCATAAAAATGATTGGGTTAAGAAACCTGGATTTGGAATGCGCTCGGTTGAAAAAATTCTATCTGCTATTGAGGAAGGAAAAACCTGTGAACTTCATCAGTTCATTGCGGCCTTAGGTATTCCGTTGATTGGTACAACTGCATCAAAAGATCTGGCAAATCATTTTAAAACTTGGGAAAATTTTATTTCAGCGGTTGAAAATAAATATAAGTTTTATGAATTACCAAATTTTGGTGTGGAAATGCATTCAAGTATTTCTAAATTTAATTACGATGAAGCAAAATTTATAGTAAATAATTATATAAATTTTGTAAAACCAGTTGAAACAGAAGAAATTACAAATAATAAAATTGTTGATAAAATATTTGTTATAACTGGAAAAGTTAATCGCTTCAAAAATAGAGATGAACTAAAATCTAAAATTGAAGCTCTTGGTGGGAAAGTAACTGGGTCCGTTTCAAAAAATACTCATTACTTAATAAATAATGATGTCAATTCTACATCAAGTAAAAATAATAGTGCAAAGTCATTAGGAATTCCAATCTTGTCAGAAGAAGAATTTATCGAGACTTTTGGAATAACTTAATTGACAAATTAAAAAAATTTTTGTATAATAAAATTGTAAAGATTAAGGATGAAAATTTTTAAATGAAAAGAAAAGAATTAAAAAATCTCGCACAAAAAATTGCAAAGTGTGAAATCATTATTCAGACCAGCGATGACAAAGAGAAAGTCGCAAAAGCAGAGTAGGAAATTATGAGAATTTCTAGCAATGTTGCCAACTTGGATGATATGGTAATTATAGATGAACTCGTAATGGAAATACTTGAAAAAAATAAGTAAAAAAAATTAAAAAATTTCTTGACAAAACAAAAATTTTTTGATATAATATTTACATAAGCTAAGCTTAAAAAAATAAAAAAAAATATTTAATTAAAAGGAGAAAAAAAGTTATGGCTATGAAAGAAAATTCTAAAAAGGTTTTAAATTATTTGAAGGAAATCAATGGTGAAAATGTAACTGCTGCTGATGTTGCTGCTGCTCTCGGTCTTGAAAAGAAGTCTGTTGATGGTATTTTCACTTCTGCTATTCAAAGAAAGGGTCTTGGCGTTCGTACTCTTGCTGAAATCGAACTTGAAGATGGAACACATAAGCAGGTTAAATTTTTGAGCCTCACTCCTGCAGGTATGAGCTTCGATCCAGACGCAACTGAAGAAGCTGCTGACTAATTTGATTTTATCAAAGGGGTAAGAAAATAATTCTTACCCCTTATTTTTTTTACTATGCAATTTGTTGTATTAATAATAGCAATTGTTATTACAGCAGTAATAACTGGCTTATCTATATTTTTTATTCTAAAACCTCGGTTAGTTGCGGCTGAGCAATAGGATGAATGGATAAAAGAAGAAAATTAGAAAGCCAAAAGAGAGTATCAGCAATTAGAAAAAGATAACCAATAGTTAATTCATGATAAATTAATTTTATTAGATCAAAAAGAAATAATAGAAAATGAAACAAGAGAATTAACTGCTGAAAAAAATACTATTTTATCTAATATTAACATTTTAAACGATAATATGAGAATGCTTGAAGAATAGTCTAAAACCGCCGCAGATTCTTATTATAATCTTCAATTAGAAATCGCATAGAGTAAATTAAATGAAGAGATTATTAAAGCAATGGCTGCGAAAGATGAAAATATTGAATAGTTTTAGATTGAATACGATGAAATAGTATAGGATAATTTAAAAGAATTCCAAAAATTATAGACTGATATTTCAGAAATGAGAAATATTCATGCAGCTGCGGTTGAAGCCGCCAAAAGGGCGGAAGAACTGCGCACTCAACAAGATTTTTATCGGATTTGTTTAAACGAAGTTGATATTAATGAAATCGAGGCTTTGCGCTCAATAGAACATCTATTAAGAAACAAAGAACCTCTTAATAAAATCATTTGGAAATGTTATTATGAAAAACCTACTACTGATATGATTGGTCGAGTGGTCGGTTCCGGCACTCACACCGGAATATATAAAATAACTGAAATCTCTTCTGGAAAATGCTATGTTGGTCAAGCCGCAAATATTGCAGATCGTTGGAAACAACATATTAAGCGTGGAGTTGGTGCAGAACAACCAACAAAAAATAAGTTATATCCAGCTATGATTGCTATTGGACCTGAAAACTTTACATTTGAAGTTGTTGAAGAATGCGATAGAAGTCTTTTAGATTCAAGAGAAGATTACTGGCAAGATTATTTTAAAGCAAAAGAATTTGGATATAGTATAAAATAAGGAGAGCCATTATGATGTTTAGTTTTTCGGCAATAATTCAAGAAGCAAAAAATGAAAATGAAGCGAATGACCAAATTCAAAAAATAAGTCAAGTATTATTTTGTGAAAATTATAATAACTATGTTGGTTCATATTCATTAAATGGAATTTTTGAAGCGGATAATATTGAAGATTTTAGCAAATCTTTACAAGAAAATTTAACCCAATTCGTAAAAGAATACAAGGAGAAATGTGAAAATGCATAGAATAATTGATGATAAAGGAACTGGGAAAACTGGAAAATTAATGGAATTAGCTGAATAGACTGGTGCGGTTATTGCTTGTATTAATCCATTTGCGATGAAACAGAAAGCGTATTCTTATGGAATTACAAATATTGAATTTATAAGTTATAAAGACGTATTTGATTATAGGCACAAAAGTCCAGATGTAGAAATCTACATTGATGAATTAGAAGTTTTTGTAAATAGTTTTTTATTTGGACATTTAAAAGGATATACCTTATCATTGGAGGATAAAATAAAATATGAATAAAGCAGATATTTATATGAAAGAAATTATTGATAGAATACTTGCGGATGGCTATTGGGACCGGAATCCCCGTCCAAAATATGCGGATGGCACTCCCGCACATACTAAATCAATAAATCATACTTTTAGAACTTATGACTTATCTCGTGGAGAATTTCCAATTTGTCAATATCGTCCAATTGCTTGGAAAACTGGAATAAAAGAAATCTTTACCATTTATCAAAAGCCAACCAATGAAATAACTAAAATGGAAGAAATGGGAGTTAATTGGTGGGGCGATTGGGATATTGGAGACGGCACAATTGGACAAAGATATGGGGCAACGGTTAGTCGCTATGATTTAATTAACAAACTTATTAAAGATATTGAAACTGATCCATATGGTCGTCGTAAAATAGTATCCCTTTGGCAAGAAACGGACCTTGCTGAAACGGCCGGATTAGCCCCTTGCGCATTCCTCACAATATGGAACGTCCGCAATGAAAACGGAAAAGAATATCTTGATATGGTTCTTGTTCAGCGCAGTGGTGATATGCTAACTGCTTCTGGTCCAGGCGGCATTAATGAAGCATAGTATGCTGCTTTATTAATGATGATTGCTCGTCATACAAATTATTTGCCTGGAGTATTTTCGCATTTTGTTGCCAATGAACAAATTTATGATCGTCATATAGAACAAGCAAATGAAATGCTAAAAAGATTTAAAGAACTTGACGCAAAAGATTATTATAATGGAGTGTATCCAGAAAGTATGCTAGTTCTTAATGAAGATAAAAATAATTTTTATGATTTTACTATTGATGATTTTTCTATGGTAAATTATAATCCTATTAAACCTCAATTAAAATTGGAGTTAGGAATATGAAAGATTATATTATTTCAAATGAAGTAGTAAGTATTTAGGCCTGTGATTGTGGATTTTATCCAGAATTTATTAGACCAAATCCCTATTATACTCATTTATGGCTTGAATGTCCAAATTGTCATAAGAAAACTATGAATACTGGAGGATTCTGGTTTGCTCAAGAGATTTCTCTTTTTGATGCTAAAATTAAAGCAGCCAAAAATTGGAATGAGGGAAAATTTATATGATTAATGCAATAGTAGCAGTAAATGAAGACTGGGGAATAGGATACAATGGAAATTTGTTAGAATCAATCCCCGCAGACTTAAAAAATTTTAAAAAACTCACTACTAATAATGTAGTAATAATGGGAAGTAAAACTTGGGATTCTTTACCAAAAAAACCTCTCTCAAATAGGAATAATGTAATTATTACACGGAAAGAATATCCCCCTTCTGGAACGAGTCAAGTTATTTATATGACATTAGAAGAATTACTTCCTTGGTTAGAAACTTCTAAAAAAGAAATTTTTATTATAGGTGGAGGTATTATTTACAAAGAACTTCTTCCTTATTGTAATCGAGTTTATATAACAAAAATTTATAAAAAACATGAAAATGTTGATACATATTTTCCAAACCTGGATAAAGATCCTCAATGGAAATCAATGGCTCTTGGAGAGTTGGAAAACTATAAAGATTTTTCGTTTCAATTCTGGCAATATGACAGAATAACTTGATTTTTTTAATTAATTTTGGTATAATATATATACAAGGTAAAAAAAAGAAAGTGAGTAATTTAAAATGAGTAAGAAACAAGAATTTATTAAGTTTGTAGAAGAAATTATGGATGCAGCTGATGTTCAAGTTCATAATATGCCAGAAGATGTAAGACTTTATTGGGAAGTATTTTGCGGCAAAGATGAACCAGAAAAGCCGATGTTTACTGACAATGGTAAACTTATTCTGAAATTTTTACAAGAAAATGCAGAAACTCCAATGTGGAAAGCAAAGGATATTGCAGAAGGTTTATTTGTTAGTTCAAGAACTGTCTCTGGCGCAATTAGAAAACTTGTATCAGATGGTTTTGTTGAAAAAGTTAGCAAAGATCCAGTAATTTATTCAATCACAGAAAAAGGTAAAAATATTAATATTGAAGAAAATTAAAGTAGAATAGGAGAAAATTAAAAATGAAGAAAACAATGATTAATCAAACTCACATCGAAGGAGTACTTTATGAACACGCTCTTGAATCAAAAGTAAGTGGTGAAACTTCAAAGAATCCTGGTACTCCGTTTATTTCTGGAACAATTGGCATTGCAACTGATGATGCTATGACAAATATTATCACAGTTCATTTCACATATGTAACTGCCACTTTTGGTTCTGGTAAACCTAATGACACATATACAACTCTTAATAATATTATAAATGGAACATTTGGCACTTATATGAAAGATGGTGCTGACAAAGCTGTAAAGCTTCGTGTAGATTCAGCAATTGGTCTTAACGAATTTTATACCGATAGAAATGGTAAGGAAGAATTGGTAAGTGCTAAGAGAAACGAAGGCGGATTTGTTCATAAAGTAGATGCAATTGATGCTGATGAAAAAGTTCGTAATACCTTTAAGACAGATATGCTTATCAATAGTGTAACTCGTACAGAAGCTGATGAAGAAAAGAAGATTCCTGAAAAGGTAATTGTAAAAGGAGCAATTTTCAATTTCCGTAAAGATCTTCTTCCTGTAGAATTCAGTGCTACAAATCCTCATGCAATGGATTATTTTGAAGGTCTTGGAGCTTCTCAAAAAGAACCAGTTTTCACTTGTGTTTGGGGTCGTCAGGTATCCGAAGTAGTTACTAGAACTATAACTACTGAATCTGCTTTCGGAGAAGATGAAGTTCGTGAAATTAAGAGTACTCGCAAAGATTTCGTAATTACTGGTGCTGCAAAAGAACCTTATCTTTGGGATGATGAAAGTTCTATTACTGCTGTTGAATTAAATGAAGCAATTCAGAAGAGAGAAGTAGACCTTGCTGCTATGAAAAAGCGTCAAGATGAATATAAAGCATCTAAGGCTAGCGGAGCAGGTTCTTCTACAATTACAACAGCTCAAGGCGAATTTAATTTCTAATTAAACGCAAGAGGAGGAAATCAAAATGGCTATTAATTTATTAAATATACAGCCTCATAAAGTATCTCGTGATTTAAGCGGATATATTACATATATCTATGGAGCACCTAAAACTGGTAAAACAACTCTCGCAACATAGATGGGAAAATCTCTTCTTCTTGCTTTTGAACCTGGATATCATGCTCTCCCTGGGGTAATGGCGCAAGACATTACCTCATGGGCAGAAATGAAACAAGTTTATAGAGAACTTAAAAAGCCAGAAGTTCAAAGCACTTTTAGCGCAGTCATAGTAGATACTATTGATATTGCTGCAGATAGATGTAAAAAATATATTTGTAATCAAAATGGTATTGAAGACCTTGGCGATATGGGATATGGAAAAGGTTGGACTAAATTTAAAGATGAATTCAATGAAATTTTCCGTGGACTAACTCAATTAGGATACGCTGTATTCTTTATCGGACATGATAAACTTGAACAGATTGATAATCCAGATGGAACGAAGACAACAAAAATCCGTCCAAGTCTTAGCAATTCAACGAAGACTGTTATTGCAGGTATGGCAGATATTTATGGTTATACCCATCAGAAAAATGCAAATGAAATGTCTGTTCTTACTTTGAGAGATCCTTCTGGCGTTGTTGAATGCGGTTGCCGCTTTAAGTATATTCCTAATGAAATTACTATGAGCTATAAAAATCTTGAAAATGCTATTAATGAAGCAATTGACAAGGAAGCTGCTGAAACTGATAATATGTTTGTAACTACTGAAAGAATTGTAGCTCCTACTGAAACAACTTATGATTATGATATGCTTATGGCTGAATTTCAAGATTTAGTTGGTCAGCTAATGAGTAGTGGAACTACTAACGCTCCTAAGATTACCTCTATTGTTGAGAAATATCTTGGAAAGGGTAAAAAAGTTAGTGATACCACTCCTGAACAAGCAGAGTTTATTTATTTAATTATAAGTGATATTAAGTAGGATTTAATGTAAAACTTTATCAAGTCGGAGTAAATAAAGCTCTGACTTGATTTTTTTATTATTTTTTGGTATAATATATATGTAAATTAAAAAATAAAGAGGTGGATTTGAATTGAGTCATTTTGTAATATGTCCTTATTGTAAAATAAAATTTGATAGAGATAAGGAAGAATATGCGCTTGTTAGTGCGAGACGATATGCGCACGCTGCATGTATGTTGCGAGAGGCTGAAAAAGATCCAAACTATGTAAAAAAAGAAATTATTGATCCATCTGACAATGTGGTTTGCGCTTATTGTAAATCTCCATTAAATAAAAAAGATGAAGATTGTGTAATGATTTCAAATGGCAAATATGCTCATAAAAAATGTCAAGAAATTGAAGAGCATAGGGAAAAAACTGATAAGGAAGAATTGGAAGATTATATTAAAAAATTATTTTCAATTTCTTATATAGAACCAAGAGTGAAATCTCAAATTAAAAAATATGTTGAAGAATATAACTTTACATATTCTGGTATGAGAAAAGCATTATATTATTTTTATGAAATAAAAAATGGAGATAAAGAAAAAGCAAATGGTGGTATTGGAATTATACCTTATGTATATAAAGATGCTTATAATTATTTCTATAATTTATGGTTAAATCAACAAAAGAATAAAGATATTGAAGTTAATTTATATGTACCAAAAGTAATAGAAATTTCAATTCCTCGTCCGCAGAGAAAAGTAAAAAAGCGTGAATTATTTACATTTCTAGATGAAGATTAGGAGGTAAATGCGGATGGCATCTAAATATGTAGATACCACAAGTATTATGCAGGTAATTGGATGTGTATATAATACTCCCCAACTTCTGGATTTTACTGATAAATATAGTATTGTTGATGAAGATTTTCCAGATATGTTTCATAAAACAGTTTTTGGAGCAATTTATAAAATATATGAATTAGGAGCAAAGAAAATTACTTTAGAGAGTATTTCAGACTTCTTATCAACAAAGCCTAAAAGTGAAGCTATTTATAAAGAAGGAAAAGGCGAAGAGTGGCTAATGAAAGTGTCTGATAGCTGTGTTAGTTCTGCTTTTGATTATTATTATGGTAGATTAAAGAAATTTTCTTTATTAAGAGCATATGATAATTGCGGAATTGATATATCAGACATTTATGATGTTGATAATATATTAGACACAAAGAAAAAACAATATCAAGAAGAGCAATTAGATAACTCAACTTTGGAAGACATTGCTGATAAGGTAGATTCAAAAATCGAAAATATTAGACTTCAATATGTTGATGATACATTTAGTGAGGCTCAACAAGCTGGAGAAGGAATTCTTGATTTAATTCAAAAATTTAAAGATCATCCAGAAGTTGGAGTTCCTTTATACGGACCGCTTATTAATACAGTAACTCGTGGAGCAAGATTAAAAAAGTTTTATTTGCGCTCAGCCGCAACTGGTATCGGAAAGACGCGCTCGATGATTGCCGACTGCTGTTATATTGGTTGTAATAAACTATATGATGATACTTTTGGTTGGATTGGAAGTGGCGCCGCAGAGCCTGTTTTATTTATTACAACAGAACAGGAACTTGAAGAAATTCAAACTATGATGTTAGCATTTTTATCAAATGTTAATGAAGAAAAGATTCTGAATGGTTCATACGAGGGTGATGAAGAAGAAAGAGTTATTTATGCGGCTAATTTATTAAAAGATAGTCCAATCTATGTTGAAGAATTACCAGACTTTTCATTAAAAGATGTTGAAGATAAGATAAAGAAAAATATTCGAGAACATGATGTAAAGTATGTTTTTCATGACTATATACATACAAGCTTGAAGATTCTTGAAGAAATTACTCGTCGTTCTGGAGGTATTAAATTAAGAGAAGATAATATCTTGTTTATGTTATCTACTCGATTAAAAGACATATGTAATCAACACGGAGTATTTATTATGTCAGCAACGCAGTTGAATGGCTCATATGTAGATGCAGATGTTCCTGATCAAAATCTTCTTCGTGGTGCGAAGGCGATTGCCGATAAAATAGACTATGGGGCGATTTTACTCTCGGTAAAAGACGATGACTTAGTAGCTCTTGAAAATATATTATCGTCTAATATTTTTGAAAGACCAACAATTAAAATGTCTATTTATAAAAATAGACGAGGACGGTATAAAGGAGTAATCTTATGGTGTAAAGCAGATTTAGGTTGTTGTAGAATTCAACCGATGTTCTGCACGACATATGATTATGAAATGGTAAGTATTGATGATGTTAGAATTAGAATTGACGAAGAATCAGCCTTCGAATGTGAAGATTGAGCGAGGGCTTAGAAGTAAGTTAAATTTATTACACGATTCCGATTTTGGAATTGTAGATAAGAAGGAGATAAATAATATGACTAAAATGTATGAAAAAAAGAACAAGGTAAGAGATTATGGTAGTAATAAAGAATCTGTTGTTGAACCACCTGAATTTCATAGCGGATTGTTTGAGTATAAAATGACTCAAACTTTAGCAGATTTAATTGTTAATCAAAATAAAGGAAAAAATCCACAACAAGCATTGTGTGATTATGTAAATCAATTTCTTGGTTTAAAAGGATATTGTACTAAAGTAATAGTAGGTCTATAATGTAATGATAACATTTGATAAATTAAAAATTAGAGAATCTTTGACAACTGAAAATATTTTTGATTTATTATATGAATTTGGTGGTGAGCCCAATGCGGCAGCATTTGGGCTTATCTCCGCGACTATCTGCCACAATCCTCCAGGAGAAGGAAGTAAGAAATTATATTATTATGAAAATACAGGACTGTTTAAATGCTTCACTGGTTGCGATGAATATTTTGATCCATTTCAGTTGGTTATTAAAGTAGCAAAGATTCAATGGGGAAAAGAATTCGATTTAAATGATGCCGTGCGCTGGGTTGCTCAGCGGTTCGGATTATCTGGTGAATACGCAGAAAATCCAGATGAGAAACTGGAAGATTGGAAATATCTCACTAATTATGAAAGAATTCAAGAAATTACCTTAAAAGAAAGCAATATTATATTGAAAGAATATGATGATGAAATTTTAAATAGATTTAACTATGGTGTAAAAATAAGACCTTGGTTAGATGAAGGAATTTCACAAGAGGCGATGAATCAGGCACGAATCGGGTTTTATCCAGGAGGAGACCAAATTACAATTCCGCATTTTGACTCGACTGGTAGGTTCGTAGGACTGCGCGGCCGCACAATGTGTGAAGAAGAGGGAAAGCTTTTTGGTAAATATAGACCTTTAAAAATTAATAAAGAACTATATAATCATCCTCTTGGTATGAATTTATATAATCTTAATTTTAGTAAAGATAATATTAAAATTATGAAAAAAGTTATTGTTTTTGAATCAGAAAAATCAACTTTATTATATAAATCATATTTTGGCTTGGATAACGATATTTCAGTTGCTTGTTGCGGTTTTAGTATATCAGCGTATCAAATACAAATGCTTTTGGATTTAGGCGTAGAAGAAATTGTAATTGCGTTTGATAGACAGTTTGAAGCAATTGGTGATGAAGAGTTTAAAAGATTAAAAACGAATCTTATTAAATTAAGAAATAAATATAAAAATTCAGCAACTATTTCTTTTATTTTTGATAAGAATATGATAACTGGATATAAATCAAGTCCAATTGATGAAGGTCCAGAAAAATTTTTGCAATTATTTAAAGAAAGGATAATTTTATGAAAAAAAGGTATAGAAGATATATAATTTGGACTGAAAAAATTGAAGACGGAAATAAGTTTTTTGAATAGATAGTTTAGGAATATCAAAAGAAAGGTATTGAAGCTTAGAACGTTAGAATCTGCAGGGATGGTTCTAATGCACTTTTCGAAAATGATGATGGTATAATAGATTCTTGGAAAGTTAGAAGAGCTGGTGATTGTAGTAGAGGTCACAGAGCAGATTTTTCTATAGTAGATACTAGAATTACCTTAGAAGTTTATAATAATATAATTCGTCCTCAAACTTATGCAACTTATTATCCAAATAATATTCGATATTGGCATCCTGATTGGTCGAAAGGAAGTAAATATATTGAATAAATTTTCAAATATAAAGTTGGTGGTGATCTACATGAAAGGAGGTTGAATTTCTTATGGAATATCAACTTATTGCACCACAGTTCCCGCCTAATAAAGTGTTGACAGCGGTCGAACAGGTGCTTGCCAACCGAGGCATTGCCCCGGAAAATGTAGAACACTATTTAAATACAACTAATAAGGATATTGTAGATCCTCTTTTAATTAAAAATATTAAAAAGGGCGCAAAAATGCTTATCAAACATATCTCACAAAACGACAAAGTTCTAGTGTAGATTGATAGCGACTGCGATGGATACACATCTGCCGCAACGTTAATAAACTACTTAAATTGTCTCTTCCCTGGTTTTGTGCAGAATAACATTTTATATCGTATCCATACAGGGAAGGAACACGGAATACTACTTAACACCATTCCAACCAATGTTAAGCTAGTAATTGCTCCCGACTCAAGCTCAAATGATTATGAAGTTCATAAAGAACTTGCGGAAAGAGGAGTAGATGTGTTAGTAATAGACCACCATGAAACAGATAAAGAATCTGAACATGCCTGTGTTATCAATAATCAAATGTGTGATTATCCAACAAAATCACTTTCTGGTGTAGGAATGGTATATAAATTCTGTTCTTACATAGATACTCTTTTGGATGTTGATTATGCAGATCAATATTTAGATTTGGTCGCACTGGGTATGGTGGCCGACATGATGGATTTGCGAGACTATGAAACAAAGCATTTAATAAACAAAGGTTTGAAAAGTATCCGCAATCCGTATTTCAGAGGAATGGTCGAAAGACAGGAATATCAATTAAAAAATGGTATCACTCCTTTTGGAATAGCTTTTTATATTGCTCCCTATGTAAATGCCACGATTCGAATGGGAACGCAAGAAGAAAAGGTCATGCTATTCGAGTCCATGCTTGACTATCGGGGATATGAACTAATCCCATCAACTAAACGAGGATGTAAGGGTCAGCAAGAGACGAGAGTAGAATAGGCTTGTCGTAATTGCATGAACATAAAAAATAGGCAAACAAAAGCAAGAGACGCAGCCTTGGAAATAATTGAACGCACAATAGAAGAACAAAATTTGTTGGAGAATAAAATTTTAGTTGTTAAATTAGATACTTTTGCGACTGATAAGAACTTAACTGGTTTAATCGCAAATCAGTTAATGTCTCAATATCAACGCCCGGTTTTGTTATTAAATAAAACCATCCAAGAGATAGAATGTTTAGGAACAAAAGGAGAAAGGCTTGTTTTACAAGACATTTCTTGGGAGGGTTCAGGAAGAGGATACGATAAATCTAAATTTGACAACTTGAGAGAGTTTTTAAAAGAAAGCGGCTTAGTTATGTATGCGGAAGGGCATGCAAACGCGCTTGGTGTTGGAATCAAAGATTTAAATATTGATACCTTTATAAACTACTCTAACGATTCTTTGGCAGATTTTGACTTTACCCCATGTTATAAGGTTGATTTCATATATGCTGGTAATGACTTTAATGGAAAAGATATTATTAAAATTGCTGAATTAAAATCTTTATGGGGCCAAGGGGTAGAAGAACCTCTTGTTGCTATTGAAAATATTAAATTAACTAGTTCTAATGTTACTTTAATGTCAAAAGACAAGAGTCCTACCTTGAAGATAACCTTGCCAAATGGCACGAGTTTAATCAAATTCAAGTCGTCACAAGAAGAGTATGAAAAGTTTTACTCTGAACTCGGTTGTATAACCATTAATATCGTCGGCACATGCGGACGAAACGAGTGGAATGGTATTGTAGAACCTCAGATTATTATTGAGGATTATGAAATTATTGGAGAACAAAAATACTATTTCTAAATATAATTGACGGCCTGATAGAAATATTAGGAGGTAATTATGAAAAAAAATATTCTAACTGCTATTATAGCACTTATTTTATCAATCAGTTTATTTTTTACTCTATCTATAAAAAACATATCAGCCATAACTGATAAAACAATTAATTCAACTATATTAGAAATTAACATCCCATCTAAAAAAGTTGTAAAAAAAGTTATACCATTATTAGAAACTACTACTGAAGGAATGGTAGAAGAATCTACTGAAATTTTTTATGAGGTTAAATATATAGCCTACAAACCAACAGAAAGCATTATTGAAGAAGAATCTTGTGAGATAATTGAAAATGTTGTTAAAGAAATAACATCTGAAATTGTAGAAACTACAATTGAGGAAGAAGTCTGTGGAACAGTTGAAAGCACAACTGAAATAGAAACCACAATTAAGACTACTTTTAATGAAATTTCAACAACTATAGAAGAAACAACTACACCAATTATAATCGAAACTACTACTGAAATAGAAGAAATAGATTATGAGGAAGAATTGTGGCAAAAAAGAAAATCTGAATATCCGGTGGCATCATATATTTGGTTGTATATGAAAGAGTTAGGTTGGAATGACTATGTATGCGCTGGAATTATGGGTAATATTATGGCAGAAGTTGGAGGTTAGACTTTAAATATAGAACCATATTTATACAGTGGTCAATATTATGGTATTTGTTAGTGGTATTTACCATACACTGATGGAACTTTATCAGGGGCTAGTTTAGAATATTAGTGCGAATATCTTAAAAATACTATTGAAAAAGAATTCAATGTATTTGGATATAAATATAGTAGTTCAATGAATTATTTAAATTTTTTAAATTTATCTAGTCCGTCTGAAGCAGCATTATGTTTTGCGAAATGCTATGAAAGATGTGCTTCTTTTAGTTATAATATTAGACAAACAAACGCCCAAAAGGCGTATACCTACTTTGTAGGATAACATTGAGGGCCATATAGAAACTTATATTTCTATATGGCCCCTTATTTTTATTTATAGGAGAATAATATGGAAACAGTATATGCTTATGATAAACATGGAAATAGATTGGTTTCTTTTGATTACGAACCATATGTTATAGGAAAAAGTTTAAGCGAAATTATGGGTTGTGTTGGAATTAGTACAGAAGAAGCAACTTAGGCAATTTCACAATTAAATAATGCAATAACTGAATTACAATATGATGGTAATGAATATAATAATGAAATTAGTATAACTAAAAATAAAATTGATATGTTAGAGAACAGTGCTTATTGTATAACTTCTACAATAGATACCCTTGAAGAAAGAGTTGCCACACTTGAAGCAGAAGTTAATGAATTACTTAAATATAGAGAATTATTATCCCAGCTCCAGCCGGCCTTGGTTGAAAGAGCCGAAAACCGAAAACCAAAAGTTGATTTAGAAATTTTTGACCGAATTGTTCCAACTTATGAATTTACTATTTTAAGCGAGAATAATATTTTCTTAGATTGATTTTTATTAAAAAATTAAGTATAATATAAATGAGAGAAAATATAGTAAAGGTGAATTAGTATGAATGAATTTAAGTTCGAGAAAAATGATAAGCATTTAAAAGGCTATATGTTTGACAGTCTTGTATATCGCTATAAAGACGCTCAATCAAAAGCTTTTATGCATGAAGTAACAATGTTAAAAAGTGAGCGTGGTCTTTCTCAGTTTGAAGCAGAAACGAGAATTAGAGATAGACATAATAGAGATTTAATGCGTTTTATTCAAATATTAGATGAAGCAATAGGAGAACACGACTAAATTTTTTATTTAAATTTACAAAAAAACAGGACAAAATGAAAAATTTGTTAATTATAAATTTTTAACTAAAATAGAAGGAGTGATTAAATGATAAATTCTATTTTTGGAAGTTATAAAGTTTTAGAACGAGATTATTCAAGGAATACCGCAGCCCGTTATTGGAAAATAAAATGTGAATATTGTGGAGACGAAAAATCTATGCGTTCTGATAGTTTGAAAAAAAATCCTATTTGTAAGTGTCAAAAAGATAAAATGATTGGAAATATCTTTGGAGATTTTTTAGTATTAAATAAATGCAAAGAAAAAGCAAAAGACAATTGTCTTTTATATCAATGTAAATGTATTCATTGCGGACACATAGAAAATGTAGGAAGTAATGTATTGCGTTCAAAAAGAAAATTTTGTAGTAATTGTCATATTCGTAAAACAACATTAATTGATATGTCTGGATAGACTTATGGTTTTTTAAAAGTTCTTAAACGAGATTTAAGCGAAAAACATCTTGGCCATGAAAATGATTCTTATTGGTATTGTTAGTGTTTAAAATGCGGATCAATTAAATCTATTCGAGGAATATCTTTGCGAAACGGAACTACTAAATCCTGCGGTTGTATTAAAAGTATTGGAGAAGAAATGATTGCTAATCTTTTATCTGAAAATAATATTATATTTGAACGCGAATATACTTTTAATGATCTGATTTATAAAAACAAATTACGCTTTGATTTTGCTATTTTTAATCCTGATGGGACTTTATCTCATTTAATTGAGTTTGATGGAATTTAGCATTTTCAACAAACAGGCTGGGAATCAATTGAAATGGTTCAATTTAGAGATAAATTAAAAAATTAGTATTGTTTAGATAAAGGAATTAAATTAATAAGAATTAATGATATTAATGATATTACAATAGAAATTTTGATGGGAGAATAAAATATGATTTTAAGTAAAAAATAGGAGGAAGGTTTGCGGATCGCGGTTCAGCGACATCGAGATCACGAAAAATATACCGTAATAGCGGGCTATGCAGGAACGGGCAAGTCGACTCTTGTGCGGTTTATTATCGAAGCTCTTGACGTAGAAGCGAGCAAAGTTTGCTATGCTACATTTACAGGAAAAGCTGCTCAAGTTTTGGTTAAAAAAGGTAATAAAAATGCCATGACATTACACAGACTTTTGTATGATAGTATTCCCCGTCCTGGCGGAGGATTTACAAGAATTCCCAAGAAATCTTTGGATTATACGGTAGTTGTAGTTGATGAGGTATCTATGGCACCAAAAAGTATTATGGATAAATTATTTAGTCATAATGTTTATGTAATTTGTCTTGGAGACCCATTTCAGCTACCACCAATAGATAAAGATGAAGACAATCATTTATTAGATCATCCTCATATTTTCCTTGATGAAATTATGAGACAAGCAACTGAATCTGGAATTGTTAGACTTACAATGGACATCCGTGAGCAAAAACCAATAGCTCTCGAAAAAAATGACCAAGTTCAGATTTATACTATGGATGATTTGAACACTGGTATGCTCCAATGGGCAGATCAAATTTTGGTTGCAACAAATCTAAATAGACATAGCGTAAATGACCAAATGCGCCAACTAAAAGGATTTGGCCCCGAGCCGCAAAATGGAGACAAAGTTATCTGCCTCCGCAATTATTGGGATTGGTTTAATTTTACAAACGGCGATCCTTTGGTAAATGGTACAATTGGAACATTACAAAATCCAACTCCTGGTAAAATTAATGTCCCTTTGTATGCATATGATAAAGGAGTCATTAATACTCTTACTGGTGGATTTATTTCTGATGCCGAAGAAAACTTTGGAATAATTAGCATGGATCCTCGCATTATGAAAGGCGGAGAGAGTGAACTTGAATGGAGAGATAAATATAAATTAAATAAACTTAGAGCAAGAATAGGTGATGTAATTCCAAAAGAATTCACATATGGATATGCAATTACTTGTCATAAGGCTCAAGGTTCAGAATGGGATAAAGTTCTTGTAATAGAAGAAAAATTCCCGTTTGATAAAACAGAACATGCTCGTTGGTTATATACCGCGGCGACGAGAGCAAGTGATAAACTTGTTATTGTAAAAAAGGATTAAAAGGAGATTATATATGGTTTATATGGGATCAAAAGCAAAGTATGCTAAATATATAGTGCCTATAATTTAGAAAGCAATCGACGACAACAATGTAGATACTTATATAGAGTGTTTTGTTGGTGGAGCGAATATTATAGATAAAATAAAATGTGAAAATAGAATAGGATATGACAGAAGTAATACTCTCATCGCGCTTCTTCAAGCGGCTCAAAAGGGTATGGAATTTGTTCTTCCAGAAGGGAATAGAGAATTGTGGGATAAGGGCAAGGCTTATGTTAAAGATGGCATTATGCCAGAAGACATGACACTTGCGGATATCGGTGCTATGGAATTCTTTGCGAGCTACTCAAATGGAGGTTTTCCTCGCGGTTACGCAAAAAATACCGAGGCTAGAAATTACTTTCTCGAAGCTCGCCGCAATCTCGAAGCCCAAGCAAAAGCTCTTGAAGGAGTTGTTTTTAAAACTCAAAGATATCAAGATCTTGAACCGGTATCTGGTGCAGTAATCTATCTTGATCCACCATATCAAGGAACAAAATTCTATGGATATGCTAATCAAGAAAAAATGGATTATGACCACTTTTGGAATTGGGTAAGAGAATTAAGTAAAGATAATTATGTATTTGTATCTGAACAGTCTGCTCCAGATGATTTTGAAATTATTTGGGAACAAGAAGTTACAAGAACCACAAACAAAGAGAATAATTTTAAAGCAGTAGAAAAATTATTTAGATACAAGGGAGAATAATTATGAGACAATATACAATATAATAGAATTAATTTGACTTTTATATAAAAATTTGATATAATATAATGTAAGAATAAAAATAGGAGGGTGTAAATTGAATACATATTTTAACTGTCATTCGCATACAATGTATTCAAATATCCGACTACTTGATTGCATTAACCGACCGATAGACCTAATTAACAAAGCTGTTGAATTAGGTCTTTCTGGTATTGCTATCACAGACCACGAATGTCTTAGTGCTCATATGGAAGTAAATCAGTATGCTAAAAAGTTAAAAGAAAAAAATCCTGATTTTGTAATCGCTTTGGGTAATGAGATTTATCTGGTTGATAAAAGAGAGTCTGGAATAAAATATAATCACTTTATCTTAATTGCAAAAGACGAAATAGGTCATAAAGCATTAAGAGAATTAAGTTCAATTGCTTGGTATAATTCATATACTGATAGAGGAATGGAAAGAGTTCCGATTACAAAAGATGAATTAGCTAAAATTATGAGTAAATATAAGGGTCACATTGTAGCAACCACTGCATGTATGGGTGGAGAGTTGTCTGCGGCCGCATACAATATGTCATTAGCAGAAAATGTCAATGATTTAGTAAATATGCAAGTTTATTATAATCAAATTTGTGAGTTTATCAATTATTGTATCAATGTTTTCGGTTCAGATTTTTATATTGAGTGCGCTCCGTCCACCGCAGAAGACCAATGTATAGTAAATAGAAAGTTATATAAAATAGCGCAATATTACAACATACCAATGGTTGTTGGAACTGACGCACACTATCTTACAAAGGAAGATAGATTTGTTCATAAATCATATCTTAATTCAAAGGGTGGAGAACGAGAAGTAGATAGTTTCTATGAGTTTGCTCATCTTATGACATATGATGAAGTTTATGAATTATTAAAAAAGTGTTTCGATTCTGAAATTATTGCACAAGAAATTTTATATAATTCAGATTTATTGAAAGATAATTTCAAAGAATATTCATTAGAAAGAAAACAAATGATTCCCAAAATTGAATTACCAGAATATAGTGATTGGGATATTTATGAATATATTAAACACGTAGATTGGGATTTCTCTGGAGGAAAATGGCCAGTATTAAAAGAACTTTATGAAGAAGGTAATATTCAAGAGAGATATTGGTTATTTGAGTGCGCTAAAAGCTTACACGACAAAGATTTGCATAATAAAATAAATTATTGGGATCGTTTAGAAATAGAAGCCGATATTATTAAAGATATAGGAGAAAAACTTGATGACTGCTTATTCGCATACTTTAATACCTTTAAACACTATATTGACTTATTCTGGGAGTGTGGCAGCATTGTTGGACCAGGTCGAGGTTCAGCCACAGGATTTCTATCAAACTATCTCTTGGGTATTACCCAATTAGACCCAGTCAGATGGAATCTACCTTACTGGCGTTTCCTTAATAAAGAAAGAGCCGAATTGCCCGATATCGACATCGACCTCGCTCCATCTAAAAGACCGGAGATCTTCCGTAGAATTAGACAAGAGCGTGGAGAGTTAGGACTCATTCAGGTAGCTACTTTTGGAACAGAAGGAACAAAATCAGCTATACTCACGGCTTGCCGCGGTTATAGAAGCGAGGATTATCCAGATGGAATCGATGTCGACCTCGCACAATATATGAGTTCATTGGTTCCCCAAGAGAGAGGTTTCTTGTGGAGTATTAATGATGTTGTTTATGGAAATGAAGAAAAAGATAGAAAACCTGTAAGTGCATTTATTAGAGAAGTAAATAATTATCCAGGTTTATTGGATATTATTATGTCAATCGAAGGACTTGTTAATAAGCGTTCTTCTCACGCATCTGGTGTTATCTTATATGGTGAAGACCCATTTGAAACTGCGGCTTTTATGAGAACTCCAAGTGGAGATTTGATTACTTGTTATGATCTTCATAAAGCAGAAGCAGCAGGAGATACAAAGTATGACTTCCTCGTAACTGAAATTTCAGACAAGATTATCAAATGTTTTGAACTTCTTGTAGAAGATAAAATTATTGAGAAAATGGGATTAAGAGATTTATATAATAAGTATATTCATCCAGAAGTAATGGATACAACAGATCAAAGAATTTGGGATCATCTTGCGGCCGGCGATGTTCTTGATGTATTTCAGTTCAACACCGGAGTCGGATTAGCAATAGCAAAAAAACTTAAACCGCAGAATCCGATGGAAATGACTGCGGCAAACGCGATGATGAGACTTATGTCTGAAAAAGATAAAGAATCTCAGCAAGATAGATATGCTCGTATTCAGAAAAATGGATTAGGTGTATTTGATAAGGAAATGCGCGAGGCTGGATTAACCGAAGAAATGATCAAGCTCATGCACAAACATTGCGACCAATATTGGGGTTGTTGTGCAATTCAGGAACAAATGATGGAATTGCTTATGGATGTAGCTGGCTTTACGCTCGGTGAAGCGAACGGCGCACGTAAAATTGTAGGTAAGAAACAAATGAGTAAAATCCCGGAACTTCGTGAAAAAGTATATGGACAATTTGATGATGTTAAAGTCGCAAATTATTTTTGGGAAAACGCAATTGCTCCACAGCTTGGATATGCGTTCTCATTAAATCACTCATTACCATATTCATTTGTTGGTATGCAATCCATTTATTTTGTCATTAATTTTAATCCTATTTATTGGAATACTGCTTGTCTTATTGTAAATAGTGGAGCAACAGATGAAGAAGCAGGAGGATCAACTGATTATGCAAAAATAGCAAAAGCAATCGGTGACATCACTAGTGCTGGAATTAAAGTTAGCTTGGCAAACATTAATAAATCAAGTTATGGATTTGTTCCTGACGTCGAAAATAATCAGATACTTTTTGGACTCAAAGGTATGCTTAATGTTGGAGACGATGTTGTTGCGGCTATCATCGCTAATAGACCATATAGTTCACCGAGAGATTTTTTAAATAAAGTAAAACCTGGAAAACAGGCAATGATTTCATTAATCAAAGGTGGAGCCTTTGATGAAATGGAAGATAGAAAGTTTGTTATGACTTGGTATATCTGGGAAACTTGTGATAAAAAGAATAGAATAACTCTTCAAAATATGGGTGGTTTAATTAAACATAACTTACTTCCAGAAGAAACAGAAGAACAGATTCTTGCTCGCAGAGTTTATGAATTTAATAGATATTTAAAAGCAATTACAAAAGCTGATAAATATAGTTATAAAGATAAATATACATTGGATACAAGAGCAATTAGCTTCTTACAAGAACTTAGTCTTGATGATTTAATGGAGACAGATAATCTCGCTTGGTTTATTGGAACTAAAACTTGGGATAATGTATATCAAAAGCACATGGATGTATTCCGCAAATGGATTGCTCTTGAAAAAGATAAAATCCTTAATGAATTAAACAAAGAAATCTTTATGGAAGATTGGAATAAATATGCAACTGGAACTTTGTCATCTTGGGAAATGGAAGCATTATGTTTTTATTATCATGAACATGAATTAGCACATATTAACAATGATAGATATGGTTTTGTAGATTTTTATAGCCTTCCAGAAGATCCAGTAATTGATTATTCATTCTCAAAAGGTGGAAAAGAAGTTCATATATTTAAATTGAATCGTATTTGCGGAACTTGTATCGCAAAGAATAAAACTAAAAGCACAGTGAGCGTGTTAACTCCTTCTGGTGTTGTAAATGTAAAATTTAGAAAAGAATACTTTACATTATTTGATAAGCAAATTTCTGTGCGGCAGCCAGATGGCACAAAGAAGATAGTGGAAAAGTCTTGGTTTAATAGAGGTAATATGATTGTTGTAACCGGTATTCGCTCAGGAGATGATTTCATCTCAAAGAAATATGTATCTACTGGTGGTCATCAATTATATAAGATTAATGAGATTTTAATGAATGGAGAATTAATTCTTCAAGATGCTCGTTATCAAGGAGGAGTAGAAGAAGATGTATAATATCATTGCTCTTATGGGTGAATCTGGTAGCGGGAAAGATACTGTATTAAAGGAAACTTTAATACAGTATCCAGATTTACATAAAATAATTACTTCAACAAGTAGACCAAAAAGAGAAAAAGAAATAGATAGAGTTAATTATTTTTACTATTCTGATGAAGAATTCTTTGAGAAAATTTATAATAATGAAATGATTGATTATCAAATTTTTAATAACTGGCAATATGGAACAGAATTAAAAGCTCTTGATGAAAATAAAATTAATATTGGGGTATTTAGTCCTAACGCGGTCAGAACTTTGTTAAAATTAAAAACTTGTAATGTTTTTGTTGTATGGGTGCGGACTTCCGATAAAGAGCGCCTACTGCGCCAATTAAATAGAGAAGAAAATCCCAATGTAAAAGAAATTGTCCGCCGTGCGATAACAGATTTCGAAGATTTTGAAAATATAGAATTTGACTATTTTGAACTCAAAAATGATAGTGCAATTATGTTAGTAGCTGCCCCTAAAAAGATTGTGAGCTAGGCTGAGACTCAATTCGCCCAAGGACAAAATTGATTAATTGATTAATCATAAACTCCAAATATGGTAAGGGGAAATTTCCCTTCATACAAAATATAGTATTTTTATTAAGGAGGTTAATTTATGTATGTAATAAAAAGAGATGGAACTAGAGTATTATTTAATCCAGATAAAATTGTAAATGCAATTAGTAAAGCAATGATTAGTTCTTATGGAGCAGTGTATGAAACTGAAACCGCAGAAGAAATTGCGGATTCTATTGGTCAATTGGGCAAAGACCTTACAGTTGAATAGATACAAGATTTAGTTGAAGAACAACTTATGAAAAGTGAATATCCAGAAGTTGCTAAATCTTATATTTTATATAGAGACCAGCGCAATAAAGAAAGAATACGTCGTAGCAATTTATTAAAAAATGTAATGAGAAGAACTGAAGCTATCGCTGTTGAAAATTCAAACGCAAATGTTGATGAAAAAAGTTTTTCTGGAAGAGAAAAAGAAGCTTCCGCTGACCTTCAAAAAACAATCGCTCTTGACTATACTTTATCACCAAGAATTAGTAGTGCTCATAGAGATATGTTATTGTATCAACATGATTTAGAAAAAACAAATATTGGTCAACACAATTGTCTTCAAGTAGATTTTAAAAAATTATTTACAGATGGATTTTCTACCAGAAATGGAGATATTCGTCCACCTTCTTCGTTTAGTAGTGCTTGTCAGCAGACCGCAGTTATTTTTCAATGTCAATCTCAGGTTCAATTTGGCGGAGTTGGAACAATTCACTTGGATTATGATCTCGCACCATTTGTAAAGAGAAGTTTTAAAAAATATATTAAAAATTATTTAACAGATGTTTGTGAATATAATGAAAAAACTGCCAAAGATTTAATGATAGATTTTGAAAAAACATTTGGAGAAATTTGTATTGATAATAAAAAATTAGCAACTCATGAACAAATATTTGGTAAAGCATATAACTATGCTATTAAACAGTTAGAAAGAGAGGGTACACAAGCAGGAGAAGCTATGTATCATAATTTAAATACATTAGAATCAAGAGCTGGTTCACAGGTTCCCTTTACATCTATCAACTTTGGTAGAGATACTTCACCAGAAGGAAAATTCGTTTCTCGTAAAATGCTTGAATCTTCTCTGTCCGGTATTGGAAAACATCATTTAACACCAATATTTCCTATTAGTATTTTCCAATATAAACAAGGTTGTAATGCCAATCCAGAAGATCCAAACTATGATTTAAAACAACTAGCATTAGAATCTTTAAGTAAACGCATTTATCCCAATTTTGTTAATTGCGATTATTCTTAGGCAAATGAGAACCCAGAAGATATCGACACCCTATTCAGCACAATGGGTTGCAGGACAATGATTGGATATGATCGTCATTCAAAATCTTATAAAAGAGTTGGTAGAGGTAATCTAGTTCCTAATACTATGATACTTCCAAAATTAGGAATCGAATATGGAATCTGCCTGGGTAAGCGTACCGAACCTGATTTAAACGGCTTTTGGATTGCATTTGAAGAATTGCTTCAATTATGTGAACAAGGATTATTAGAACGTTTTGATATTATGGTTAATCAACCTCCAGAAGCAGCTCCATTTATGTATCAAAATGGAACTATGATGGATTCTCAAAAATGTAGAGTGTCTAATTATGAAGCACTTAAACATGGTACTCTTGCTATGGGGTACATCGGAATTGCAGAAATGTGTCAAGCATTGTTTGGTAAAAATCATACAGATCCAGAAGTTCGTGAATTTGCTTTAAAGGTTGTAAAAAGAATTAATGAATATGCCAAAGAAGCATCTGAAAGACATAATTTAAATTTCTCTTGTTATGCGACTCCTGCCGAAGGCTTATGTCATAGTGCGGTTAAGGCTTTGCGCAAGCAATATGGTTCTATTCCAAATGTCACTGATAAAGAATTCTTAACCAATAGCCATCATGTTCCTGTATGGTAGAAAATAGGTATCTTTGAAAAGTTAGCTATTGAGGCTCCTTTCTGTAAATATCCTACTGGTGGTTGTATTACTTATGTTGAATTAGATTCTACTTTTGTAAAAAATACTAAAGCAATAGAACAAATTATTGATTATGCTTTTAAAGAATTGGATATTCCTTATTTGGCATTTAATTTCCCCATTGATTCTTGCCTTGATTGCGGTTTTTAGGGTGAATTCAATGATACTTGTCCTGAATGCGGAAGTGAAAATATCCAACAATTGCGCAGAGTAACTGGTTATTTAACAACTGATTATAGACATTTTAACAAAGGAAAATAGTCAGAGGTTGAACATCGTATCAAGCATAGTGAATTTTCTTAAATACAGTTTACTACAATTAACTACGCTAATATGAAAGGAGTAAAATCTTTGAAGTATAGTGGATTAATTTTAAATGATATAAGTGCGGCGCCCGGTCTGTGTGTGTCTTTTTTCACTTAGGGGTGTCCGCACAGATGCCCCGGTTGCCACAATCCAGAAACCTGGAGCTTTGATGGCGGACTGGAATTTACCGATGAAACATTAAATGAAATAATTAATGGTCTTACTGCCCAAAATATTAAAAGAGATTTATGTATTATGGGCGGAGAACCATTATGCGAAGAAAATGCTCTACTCACTTTTACAGTAATAGAGTAGGTTAAATATTATGTTCCAGATACTAAAATATATATTTGGACTGGTTATACAATAGAAGAACTATTAGATAGTAAAAATCCTTTTATCATTGAGAGTTTGCGGCGCGCAGACGTTCTAATAGACGGGCCTTATATAGAGGCTGAGCGAGACATTACACTTTCTATGCGTGGCTCCCGCAATCAAAGAATACTTGACTTAAAAAAATATTTTTGATATACTATATATGAAGAAATAAAAAGGAGAAATAGTATGACTAATCAAAAATTTAAAATAAAAAATACCAAGTCTCTAAATCCACAAGACGGTGAAATAGTTTAGACAGAAGATGGAAAAACTATGATTTATCAAAATGGTGAATATAAAGAGCTTAAAATAGAAGGCTCAAATCTTGAGCTTGGTTTATATGATATGAATAAACAAATCATTTCTCAATTGCCTATTCTTGAAGATTTTGATAAGGCAATGTATGATATTTGGACTTTATATAAAACTTACCATAATAAATATTTTATGTTGTATGGTAAGGAAATTTCTTATTTCACAGTATTTAAGATTATTGAGCCTCAATATTTTGGTGAAGATGTTCTTGATTGCTGTTTAAATGTTGGCTTAATTAAAGCTATGGATTTAACTGAAGCTGGCGATGCTGTTGAGATTTGGGTTCAGCCCCAAGACGGTGAACCAACTTGTTTATACTTATTCCCTTATGATAGTGGAATTGTTCTGGTAGGTGAATAAAATGAAAAAAATATTTTGTGAATTACATATGTTCGATGCAGAATAGCGAATTTTTATAGTCGATTCTGAAACAAATCAAATGGATTATGTAGCAACTACCTCAATGGATGAACTCCCTGAAATCATTAGTGCTACATGTTATAATAAATCTTTGTGCGATGTTGTGCTCGCTGGTAATAGTGTCTTTTGCCAAGCTGTCGCAGAAGATGTGTTAAGTTATTCATTAAAAAATTATAATAAAGATAATATTAAAGTAGAGGTATTAAAAAAATGAAATATTTATTAAAAGCAGTTGACACTTATAGAGTTCCAACAGTAGACGATGTAGAAAATCTTCATCAAGAGTTTCTTGATGATCCAACTTTTGATTTAGTGGCATTTAGTTATAAGACTAAATATATTAAGCAGAAAGGCGAAATCGTAGAAGAATATCAGGTAGTTAGTGCTACAAAAGTATTTACTGACGAAAAAGAACCAGATAGAATCGTCTCTATTTCGTATGAGGGTTAATTATGGCAAAATTTGAAAAAGTAAGTAGATATGCTAATGATGCGGAATTGGTTATGCCGATCCGTAAGACTAGGTAGTCAGCAGGATATGACCTCGTCGCCGCAGAAGATTATATAATTCCATCAATTTTTAACCTTGCTGGTGAAGCAAGTCAAATGTTAAAAATAGAAGATGATGAATATCTTACTCTTAAAGATATGGGAGATTTTACAAAGAAAACTGAATATAAACCTACATTAGTTTCTACTGGCATGAAGTGTAAATTAGACCCAGGAACATATCTTCAACTTAGTGTTCGTAGTTCTTCTCCGCTAAAGTATTGGATTATGCTCGCTAATGGGGTAGGAATTATCGACGCAGATTATTATAATAATCCAGACAATGAAGGAGAAATTTTTCTTCAACTTTATAATTTATCTCCATTTAATATTCAAATTCCAAAAGGAGAAGCAATTGGTCAAGGAATTATCGTTCCTTATGGCGTAACTGAAGATGACATTACAACAGGAGAACGCTTCGGAGGATTTGGTTCAACTAATGTCTAATTTATTAGCATTAGATCAATCTTCTCATACTACTGGATATTCAGTATTTAAAGATGGAGTAAATGTAAAAACAAGTCATTTTGATTGTGTTGGAAATGATTTGGGTGATAGACTAGAATAGTTAAGAAATAAAATTATTGAATTAATTCAAGAATATAATATTGATGAAGTTGCGTTTGAAGATATTCAACTTCAAGATGTTAATGGTAATAAAGAATTAGGAATAACAACTTTTAAAATTCTTGCTGAAGCATTTGGAGTAGTTCATGAATTATTAACTGAGTTAAATATAAAATATTATGTAATTCAACCTATTAAATGGAAGGCTCATTTCAAAATTGCGGGAAAAGGTAGAACTCAAGAAAAAAAATTAGCTCAATAGTATGTATTAAAAAATTATGAATTAAAATGTACAGAAGATGAAGCAGACTCTTTCTGTATTGGAAAATATTAGTTAGATCAGAATAATACATTTGACTGGTCAGATTAAATAAAAATCCCTTGATAAACTTTCAATCTAATTTAGAATGGAAGTTTTCAAGGGATTTTTTTATTTTACAAAACAAAAGAAAGGGGAGAAAAAAAATGGAAGAAATCTTTAAAACTTATACATTAGAAATTGTAATTGCAGTTATTACTACAATTTTAACTACTATTGCCGGTCTTTGGATTAAGCATTTATACAAAAAAATGAATGAAAAAGAAGAGCAAGCAAAAAAAATAGCAGAAGAAAAAATTGCTGAAGAAAAAAAGAAAGCAGAAGAAAAAAAGAAAGAATATGAAAGACTACTAGAAGAAGATAGGATAAGAACTCAGCGAAAAATGATTCTTGAAGAATTAGAACCAATAGTGGATGAAATGAATAATATTAAATCGATTATTGATAATCATGTTTCTAATGTCGAAAACCTCATTAAAGAAGACGAAGAAAAATTTAAAGAAGAAATCAAAAGCGTTAAAGATTATCATGATTGTGATAAAAAAGAAGTTGATGCTCATTTAAAAGATTTAGCTGAAAAGCATGAATACAATTTAACAAAAATTAGAGAATCTTATAAATTTAGATTTATTCAACTTTGTAGAACTCATTTAAAAGAAGGATATATTACTGAAAATGATTGGGAACAAATTGTTGCTTTTTATGACTTATATCATAGTCTTGGTGGCAATGGATAGGCTGAAGATTATTATAATAAAGTAAAAGGATTGGAAGTTATTCCTGATATAGGAGAGTAAAAAAAATAAGGGCTCACTTATGATTTATTTAATATTCATAAGTGAGCCCTTATTTCATTTTTATGCCATTATAAATGACATTAGCTTCTTTTACAATATCTTCTCCATATTCTGAAATTAATTCTGCTACTATTTCTTCTTCTACATATGATAAATCAACACCATAACTAAACATAAAAGCATGAACAATTTCATGACATAAGACTTCTTTTAAATGGTGAGGGGAAAGGGTCTTATCAATGCAAATTGTTTGTGTTGTTTTATCACAAACTCCATATGCGTGTGTGCGCCATGGAGTTAGTAAGAGAGGGTGCGCTGGTGAGACCAATCGGACGCGCCAGCGCAATCCATTAATAATCATTTCATTTGACCTATCTTAGTAGCAAGAGCAGATATTTTCTTTTCTAAATATTGCTTTTCCTCAGAAGACGCATCTTCAATCATTTCGACTACATCTTGAGAAAGTTCCTGCATATATTTTTCTAATTCTCGAAGCTAAACTGATTTATCTTGATGAGAATGTTTAGCTTCCATATACATTCTTCTACTATTATAACTACGTCCGTTCATAGAATCATTATACATTGAATTTGTATAATTTCTTCCATTTGAACTGTTCATATTAGAATCAGAATACATTGAATAATTCTGGCCTCCAGATGCACTATTTCCACTATCAGCATAAAAAGTTCCATCTGATCTACGACGACGCCCATCATCTGCATACATCATTTTATACATTGGACCATCATAATACATACGGCTATCACCATTTTCTTGGTGATGGCCATTTTCTTGCATTTTCCACTCTTTTTCTTGTAGAGGATTTGTCATAGCTTCTGTGACTGTGCAATAGTAGATTGCTTCTTCTAAATCTTTAATCATATCAATTACTTCTCCAAGTTCTTTGGTATCTACTTCGCTAAGATCACATAACTGCATTTCAACCGCGCACATAAGAGTTTCTTTCATGTGTTTTAATTTATCATGCATAGCTTCACACTCCCTTCTTATGCTTCACGAGTAATAATTAAATTAGCATTCTGAACTTCTACTGGAATAGTGGAAGTATTTTTTACACTAACAGTAGCACAACAACCACGAGGCACATCAATAAAAATACTTGCGCCAACATTAAAGAATTGTTCTACTGCGGCTGGAGTAACTATCATAGTTGTTGCTAAAGCCGGTTCTCCTTCAATGGCAATAGCTAATTGAATAGGACCTACAGTTTCTCCAGTTGGAACTGCGATATTTCCACCAAAAGTCACTTTAAAACGAGCTCTACATTGAGTGTTGGTCACTCCACGAAGAGTGACCAACCCACTATCATCTCGGTGACTTATGGAAACATTACCACAAACTACCGTGTCTGTGAAATAAACATTTTGATTTGCTGCTACAGTTTGTAAAGCATTAGCAATAATTTCCATAAAATTCAACCTCCTTATTCAATTAGAAAGAGCCAAAGCCATTGCCACATCCGCATTGATTATAGCAACAATTTGGATTGGGAACTACATATGCTGGAACTGGGCAAGGAGTTGCAAGTCTACGAACTAATTCCGCAGTCTGAGCTTCTTGGTTAGCAGTAATAAATGCGTTCTGATTTGCCTGAGAAGCTGCAAATTTCAAAGTTTGATTTTCAGCTGTTAAAGCAGCAATCTTATCTTGAGTTAAGAAATCAAGAATAGAACGAACACCAGCATTATTAGCATCAATAATATCTCTTGTGCTATCGGCAATTGCTCTACGAGTATCGCAAGCCTGAGTAGCCATATTATAATTGGTATCTGCAAAACCGCGCTCAATGGCACGACCAGTTTCGCAGCAACAATCACTAATCTGATGACCAAGAGTATTAAAACCACCTTGCATATTATATCCAAGAGTGCAAATGGCTGTATCTACTCCATGGAAACCACTCATAAGAGAATTATTAAGAGCATAAGTAGAATCAGCTAATCCATAAGTCTGATTATCTAATTTAGAAATTAAAGTCTGTTGATCTACTGCGGCGCGCACATCAGCTTGAGTTGCGGGAACACCTTCTACTCCTCCGCCACCAAATCCGCCAAAGCCACGGCCCCAGCCAGCAAATAAGAATAACAGAATGATCCACCAACCATTGTCTCCGAACATTCCATCACCATTTCCATTGCGACCTGTTACAGCAGCAATATCTGATAAATTGTAACCTTTTCCATTAAACATAATTTTTGTCCTCCTTAAAATTTAGTTTTATTTTGTCTCGTAGCCTAATGATTTTTTAAAGGCTGCGAAATCGCGGTCAAAATCTTGTCCACCCTATTGAGTGTAAAGATTCCGAACTACTTGTTCAATTTCTGTAGTTCTACCTTGTTGAGCTAAAGATAGGAGATTATTTACGAGGGGGTTGCTTCCGGCCTAACCCTATAATATTTTTAGCATTAGTTGTTGAGGGTTTTGACCTTGTTTAATTAATTGAATTAATACATTTGGGTCTACAGGATACATTATTCATACCTCCTTCTTTCAGAATGCTAGTATCTCTGTTTTAGGTTTCTCGACAACGACAGGTGCAGTCTAACCGGCTAGACTCTGGCGTAACTCCGCCAATACCCTTTCAAACTCTTCTTTAGTAACAAACTAATCAGTGGGGACTTGCTACAACTCTGTTTCTTTTGGTAATTCTTTCAATTCATACATTTGCAAGTTAGCAGTGCCATCGATATTAATTTGTTTCGTATAAATTCGTCTGTTCGCAATGTCAGGAAAGTAAAATACTGAACCATCAAAATCTATTGAGGTTGCACGTGCCTCTTCTAATGATGCTACTGGACGGCCTTTTAATCCTTGCGGCGGCGCCTGCCGTAGGTATGTTTGCGGCGACACATAAGCAGCTTGGGAGACTTGTTGGTTCTGACCTGGATAATAATTATAGTTTTGATACATATGTAAGGTCTCCTTCCATACAAAAAATTTTTATATCCATTCCCCTCCATTACTATGTAAAAATTAGGAAGGCAAAATTAATGAATACTGTCCTAGTGCGGACCAAAGGCCAACCTTCTAGGGACCACTTCGAGTTCATTTTTTAAACGAAAAGTAACCTTTTTAAGCACAGAAAATAACCTTTTAAGGACCCAAAATAATCTATTTTATCCCATTTTTGGGTAAAAAAAAATGCCCAAAAAATACCTTTTTCGGTATTTTTTGGGTATTACCTCACTTGCTCAAATTAACTTGAGCCTCAATCTGCGCAGTGATATAGGTATCTAAATCTCCATATATCGAGCGCAAATACTCTTTTGCATCTTCGGTTAAAACTGCCATAACCGCATTAAGAGTCATATTAAAAGCCTCTCTTTGAGCTTCCGCAGTAAAAGCATTTTTATTCTTCAATGTTTCAACATAAGTTTGGTTTGTTGCAATAACACAAGAAGAAATAGTGTTTTCTAACATATTAATATATTTATCAACTTTATCATTTTCTATTTTCATAGTAATTTCATTACTTTTTACTTTAATAAATTTTACAATAAAGGCTGTAAGGATTCCCAAGAGAGGGATGATACAAACCTCTAAAATTTGATATAATAATTCTAACCAATTAATATTTTCCATATCAAAAATCCTCCTTTATGTAAAAAAGGGAGTGAATAGAAATATTTACTCCCCTTTTTATTATATATCGTTTATAACAGTCCAAGTAAAACCAGTATCTTTAAGCTCTTTTACCTGTGTAATTAGTTCTTCTAAAGTATTAACAGTAGAATTAACTTCATCACTATCATCAATATTTGGGGCATCTAAACCATATAATATTTTACTAGTTGTTGGAAAAGTATTTAAATTATATATTAATTCAGAATTATCAAAAGTGTCTCCAGATAATTTGAAAAATCTAAAAGAATAAGTTATAATACCATTATTTTTAGTAACAATGCTACTAATATTCCAAGGCAAAATCATTTTTCCTTCTTTGGATAAAGTATAAACATCATAATAAGGAATTGGATACATATGAGATTGTCCATCTGGTGTTTGATATATAATTACACAAGATAAAGTACTTAAATCCATATAATCAAAAAATCTATCTACATTAAAATAAACTACATTTGATAAATGATCTTCTTGAACACTTAAAAATTCTGGAGAATTTATTTTACGAGTTTGTAAATCTATACTATATGATTTTTTCCCATTTGGCAATTCTACAAAATAAGGAGTTACTTTTGACTGAATTTGAAAAAGAAAATCTAATTCTTTAGCAATCATAATTTATAAACCTCCTTGATAGATGAATTATTTAATTTCAAATAACGCTGCGATAGATTCATTTACTGTATTTTTATTATATAGAGTATTTATTGCAAAACAAGAAATGAATACTGGATTACCATCAAATTTGTAAATAATTTTTGACGGATGAGAAGAAAATGTATTTCCCTAAGCATCTACAACAAACTAAGTATCTACAAAATTTGGATTATCTACGCTTGGAATTAAATTACCATGATCTAGCGTATTTAATACTTCAAATTCACCTTTATCTTTATTATAAATTCTCCATTCATATTTAATTCCATCTGAGTACAATTTATCATTCTTTTTATCAATATCATCAATTAAAATCTATCCATTTACAACTAAATTTATTTTAGAATCTTTATTACCATCAATGACATAAGTTTCACTTCCATCTTCTGCAGAAAAAAATGTTCCTATTGAACTAGTATTTTCTTGATTATTTTCGTCATATTTAACAACATTTAATGTAGGAGCAACTGGATTAAGAAGAGCTCTACAAATTATACTACTTGCTTTTTTTTCTTTTCTATTCTTTTTTGCAGAAACTTTTACTTGATACCAACCAACATCAGAAATTGAAGCAGTTGATCCAGAAATGCTTGGTATCTTAGTTCCAAACTCATCATCTTCTGAAAGGTCGACTGGCGGCTCTGTTAAAGATCTATACCAATCATAAGTAAAAGTTGTGTTTTTAACTTGACTTAATTCTAATGTTAAATTAATTTTTCTAATAGTTACTGTTACGGTGGTATCAGTTGAATAATAAGTATTTCCATCTTCTTCTATTTTTGTAAACTTATTTTTTTCATCCGAATCTAAAATTAAATCATATTCACTCTAACTTATTTTAGTTCCTCTAATATATGTATAAGGATTTTCAATAAAAACATTACTTTCTAAATTGCCTTCAGGTAAAATCACAATATCTTCTGGACCCTCTAGGTAACAAGATGTACTTGCTTGAGATAAACTTGTGTTTGGACTAATAGTATTATCAGCTTCAACATAATATTCACCAACAACATCTCCACTGCTAGCTACAGTAAATAATGTATATTTTTCATACTTTGTTAAGGGAATTCCCGTCTCTTCTTCTTCTTTTTTATCCTCGGCGGTGTAAAGTTTAAAACTTCCATCGATATCTTTAACATATATTTTATCTCTTGGATTTATTGTTTCAGTATTTGATATTATTTCATAACTAGTACCAACAGTTCCAATATTATTATAAAATACTTCAACTTCATCTGTTGTTGATGTTTTTAATTTATAATTATTACCTTCAGTGTCAATTTTTTCAAATAAATCTTTAGAATCGTTAGTTAATAAATTGTAATCTATTGCTGATAAAGTATTATCAACAATTCCAGTAGCTGTCTTAATCTGTGGCTTAAACATAAAGCTATAATTTATATTATTGTCACTATCAGTCACTTCTTTTTCTCCACAACGATATCTATAAGCTCCACCTTCAGCAGGAACAAAATACCAGTTATAATTAATAATTCCAGTATCATTCGTAACAGCCTATGCTTTTAAAGTTAAGGTTCCAGCACCTTCCCCCATTAACATACCATCTGATGGAAGATCTAAACCTGGATCGTTAAAATCTGGAACTAATGGAGCTTTTACTCCGACTCCAGGATAGCGATTATTGCGAATTACTGCATTTAAAGCATTACCTGGACGGTTAATAACACTATTGGCATTAATTTCTGGCTATAGAGCTGGTTTTACTTCAAAACTTACTGGAAGAGTATTTAAACGATATAAAACTTTTCCAACTTGACTTTCGTCTGGAATAAAGAAAGTTACTGCAAAAGATACTTTTCCAGGATATAAAGTTACAGCTTCATCTATAGTCCAACCAAATTTAATTTTTTCAGCAATTGATTCTCTATCAATTAGTTCAACTGGAGTTGCCCATTCTCGCACTCCTCCATTACCATCTGGCGCGGTCCATTGAACATAAATTCGTTCCACATTACATAAATCTACATTGTCTATAAAACGATTAATTGTAAATATAATAGTTTCAGCAACTTTATCTTTTTGAATAATTGCACTTTTTACAAAAGAGGCAGGAATATCAATTAATCTTGTATTAGCATCAATATTAAACATTCCCTCATCTAAAGGTAATTTTAACAAAAAATAATCTCTTCTTGCACTGTTATTAAACTCTTCAATATATCTAAAGTATTGAGCAATAGAAGTGAAAGTTTTTTCTTCAGAGCGATCTTCGTTTGCAATAATATTCCTATTTTCTGCAGCTTCTATTTCTTCTAAATATTTATAAGCTTCTGCGAAAAAATCACGATACTACTCAAAATTAGTACTATCTACTTTTACTATCATAAAAAAATTCATCCTTTCTTAAAATTTTATTATATAGGAGAAAGAATTTTTTTTTTCTTTCTCCTATACATTTAATTTTTTAATTTTTTATTTTAATAAAATCTGTCCAGAATTAATTATTAATTAATTTATCACTTTCTTCATAAACTCTAGAGATCATAATTGGATCATAAGCTTCTTTATAATAAACACCCTGTCTTGTTATATAAAAACCTTTGTCACTAAAAGTTCTGACAAATAATTTTCCATTAAATTCTATATTTTCTTTTTGAATCATTTTTTACTCCTCCACACCACAAATTGCCGAATACTCTTCAATAGGTCTAAATCTCTCTGCATATAATACCCAATTTGTCCTTGTCTTATAATCAGATATTAAAGCTTCTGGAACATAAATGTATCCAAAAGGTTGATTATATAATGAATTACAAAACGGTGTATTCCAAAATACATCCTGACCTGTTAATTCTACCAATGAAGAGTTTGGAATTATTAAAGTAGTTAAATTAATACAATTTTCAAAAGCATGGTCTTTTAATTCAGTAATATTTTCAGGAAGTCGTAAACTAGTTAAATTTTTACATCCATAAAATGCATAACTTCCAAGAGCTGAAGGATTGACATTTGGGATATTAATAAACTTTAATTTATCACAATTATAAAATATATAATCACCTATTGAATTCATCTTTACGGTATTAATATAATTAATAATTGTTTTATTAATTATTGAATCTGCAATTGAGGTAATTAATTTTTCTTTTTCTGCTAATGGCAAATTTTCAACATTATCTGGGATTGAATTATTAGTTGGCTCAATTTTTTCAAAACAAGCGACTGCTTTAATTTCGCCAGTAACTACTGTTTCTAATACTGCTTTATTCATTTTTGAAGTTTCAGTATTTTTCCATTTTACAAATTTATATCCAAATTTGGGCAAAAATGAAATATAAATTGATTTTCCATACTCCTATGGCGTAAATGTACTTAGATTATTTAATTCAAAAACTGCGCAATCATCTTGGGTTTCAATCTCATTTCCATCTTCATCATAAGAAATTAATACAGAAGAAGCAGTTACAGCATATTTTTTTAAATCAAAATAAGCTATATAAGCAATGTCCTATGCTGGTACAACCTATCCATATAAAGTATTATTTAAGCTTGGTGTTTTTCCAGTAATAGTGAACTCTGAAAATTCATACTTATCAACATCAGTAGTTGTTGCAGAAATTGCAGTCAAAGAAGTTCCATAGTCTAATAATTTTGAACTGTTAGAAAATTCAGTACCATCTTTTAAAATAATTGTTGCAATTCCGCTGTCTTCTGGAGAGCAATTAATAGTAACTTTATATTGATTAATTTGCCAATTAGCTGTATAAGTACGATTTCCAGAAGAGCCTAAAGGAATATTAATAACCATGGAAGGTTCCTCAATATCTGTTCCCGTCCATCCAATAAAAGTATAGCCAGTTTTTAATGGAGTTGGTATAATAATTTCAGAAACTCCTGTAGGAGATAAATTAGAATCTAATGCTCCATATAAACTATCATAAAAATTTATTCTAGTTTCACTAGTATTTCCTCCATTTAAATTATAAGATATTGTATAATAGGGAATAAATTCTGCTGTAATCTCAGTATTCGAAGAAGTTAAATCCATTTTAGTAAAAGTTCTTATCCTTTCTTCATTTCCATCTGACCATTTTACAAAACGATATCCAGGCTTTGGTTCAGCTGTTACAGAATAAGAACTTGAAACATCTATATTATAAATATTATCACTTTCTGCCCCATTAACCGTTCCCATTTCTAAATTATTTGATAATAAAGTTATTGTGGGTAAAGTAATCTCATAAGTTATATAAGGTTGACTATTCTTTATTGATAATGCAGAAGCGTTCAGTCCTAGTCCATTTTCTTCCCAATAAAAACGAAGAGAACTTGTTTCTTCATTCGTATAACTATTATTTATATCAAAGGCCTTTAATAATCCTGCATTTTCTGTACCACTCGAAAAATCTGATGCTGTTCCATACTTATATTTAGAAACAACAGAAGAAAAATTTGAAAAGGAATTTGGATTACCACTTTCTCTAAAATTATTGGTATTTCCTAAAGAACCAGAATATTTTGAGCTATTGTCTCCCTCGCTCGTAACATATCTATAATATGCTTCTATTATGAGCCGCCAAGAATAAGAACCATCTAATCCGTCAGTAGTAATAGAAATAGTACCACTATCAACTCCCATAGTTGTTGAATTAATAATTGAATAAGGAGGAATGTTGTCTTTTACTCCTTTTGAGTGAGAACTAGTAGAAGAAAAATCTGAATGTCCTATACAATATATAGCCCCAAAACCGAAACTACCATCAACATTAGTTTTATCTATAGCTGAACCATAATAAATTTTTCTTTCAACAGTCATTTTACTAGCCATAATTATTCATTCACCTCCAAAATAGTTAATTCATTAATTGATTTTATATAATCTTTATAATTGTTCCAATCACTATGGTTTTGATATAATTCAACCATATTGTCTGCGACATAAATACTTCCTTTATTTTGTTCAATTAAAGTTCCTTTTAAAGCATTTGTACCAAGAGTACAAACTTGTTCATTATTTAATAAGATTAAAGTATCTAAAACAGAACACCCTTCAAAAGCAAACTAACCAATCGATAAAACAAAAGGTGTATTTACAATTTCTAATTCTGCACAATTATAAAAAGCATAATCTCCAATATCGGTTAAAGTATTACTGCTAAATTCAACAATATCTCTTTCTATTAAACGAACAGGAGAATAAGCTGTATAACTATATTGTGCCTAACAATGAGTTTCTCCAGTAATTTTTGTTGGATTTGGATCCCAACCAGTAAAAGTATAATCTTGTTTCAAACTTTCATCTGGATATTCTGGATTTGGAGGTATTTCATTTGTGGGAACACCATTTCCATAAGCTATCATTTGATCTCCTATTAATGATTTAATCGGTGCTTTCCCTTCTTTTAATGGATCATTATAAAAATATACTGGATATTTTTTTATTGTTTTAGTAAAGGTTGCATAAACTTTAGTATTTTGCTCGATATTATTTAAAATAATATCATTAGCCACTGCTCCTGAACGATATGCCCAACCACTAAAAGTATAATCGTATTTAGCTGTTGAAGCTTTTTTAGGAGCTTCAATCTCTTTGCCGACAGGATTAAATCCATTTCCACCATTTAAAATTTCTTGGGTTGCGGCAATTTGGATCGGAATAAATAAATCTCTAATAATTTCTACATTTTTCTTACAAGTTCCAGAAATTACTGTATTTTCTTCTAAAATTAAAGTAAAATATTCAGACAAATTTTCTTGTGTACAATCAATACCTTTATTATCAATCCAAATCTATCTAAAAGTTAAATATTCATCAGAAGTAATTGTATCTCCTATTGTGTAATTATAATGATAATAAGCGTTTTCTCCATCTGCTACGGTGTCTCCGCCCAAATAAAAACTTAAATTAGCTGTGAGGTCATCATAAGTTATTTTTAAATCTTCTGGATAATTAGATTTAAGTTTTTTCATTTCTTCACCATTAAGTTTTTTAATATGACAAGTTCCAGTAATCCAAATCATATTTGGATCAATAACATTTGTTTCTGGGTGTTTTCCTCGAATATTCTCATTATCTAATAAAGATAATAAGAAATCTGCATTTTCAAAGTCCCAATCTATGTTAATAAATCCTATGTCTAAATATTTTCCTTGTTGTTCAATATTCGTAAGTTCTAAACCACCTAAATAAATTTTATCATTATTATTAAGAGCTGCTATTAATTCAGAAAAAGTTTCGTTTAAAACAATTGTATCATTTTCTTCTTTATAAACAACTGTAAAATATCTTAAATCTTCTGAAGTTGAATTATCTCCATGATCCTGAATAAATTTATAAATTGTTTTTGCAGATGAAGAAGTTTGTTCATCATAAATTTCTGTTGTAATGGCTCCATCAGCATATATATTTATTAATAAATTTTCTCCAGATGGGGCAGATAAAGTTGTTTTTATTGACACATATTCAGAAGAAAAGTTATCAACTATTTCCTCTAACATTTTTTGAGAATCAATAGTTGGACAATTTATAATTAAAATCTCTCTTAAATTTCGATAAGGGGATAATTCATCATTTAAAGTCTAAATCTAAAAATCTTCAATAAAAGACTAATTAGATAAAGTTAAATTAAAAATTGTTTCTGGTAAATATAATTTAGTAATATGTCCAGAAGATGATAAAGATACACTTGAAAGTTTAGTTCCAAAAGTTTTTATTTCTTCAATATTAGGACAATTAGATAAATCTAAGTTTCCTCTTAATTCAACACAATTAGTAAAATCAACTTTTTTTAATAATTTATTTGTACCAATATTTACTTCTTTTAATAAATTATTATAATATCCTTCAGTTGAATTACCAACTTTTAATTCAGTTAAACGAACTGCCTTACCAATGTCAATAGAACCTAAATAACAAGCAGATAAATCTCCTATAGAAGATAAATTAGAAGCACCATAAATCGCTACTTCAGTATCATTAAATTTACCCTCATATTCCCCTTCTTCATAGTCAGAAGATTCTGGAGAGAAGGTTGCAGTTTTATCAGCTTCTGTTCTCTATTGTTTTAGAGTTCCATTAGCTTTATATCGAACTCCAGTATACATTTTTGTAAAAGGAGTTACGGTAATGGTCGGATCTGGTGCAATACCTTCCCAAGTGTCTGGAGTATAAAATCTTAAAGCAATAGTATCATCTACATAATCTCCACAATTCCATTTACTATCACAATAATTTAATCTTTTATCAATAAAATAACGAAGGTATTCTTCTCCAGTTCCTTGAATCTTAGTAAGATGGCTAGAATCTTCTTCACTTTTTAAAGGATAAATATATTTATATTCAGTATCTTCATTATAGACAGTTTCTGACCATTTATTTGATCCATTTTCAATAAATCTGTCAATGAAATTATTATAACTAATTAATTTTTCACTTCGCAATCTTGCATAAGTGTCTCTTATTTCAGTAGGAAAACATTCCCTAAAATTAGTCCATAATACGCTTTCTTGACCATTATATACATTACCATTTCCATATTTATCAGTATCTTCATGATAATATTCATATGTCATTTTACCAACATTATTTAAACCAAAACAAGTATCATTGTCATAAAACCAAGGTTGCCACTTATTAGTTTTTCCCCAATAAGTTAAAAACATATTTTTTGCTCTTTGGTCTACCATTAAAGCAACAAAAGTATAAACGTAATAAATCAAACAATAATGTAAATCAAAATATTGCTCAAATTCATTTTTAAATTTATCAATATCATCTTTTGTTGAAACTACCCAGTTATGCATGGTTTTAAATCTTTCTATAGCTTTTTCTCTTTGAGTCTTTAATTCTGCTTTTTCTTTATCAGTTAGAGTTTCTTTTTCTTGAAGCTCTTCAATTCTATCAAAAGATATTTCTAATTCATCTTCAGTTCCTTGGTTAATAGTAAAAGGTGCTAGATATCTTGGTTCAAAATCATCTTTCCAATTTTCAGCAATAGGTCCTAAAAAATTACAAGCATTACTGTCATTATTACAAAATTCCCAACACTCAACGTCATAAGCTTCAGTAAATCCAAAGACTTCTTCGCTACCTTTGTCAAAGTTAAAATTATACTTTCCAATAAATTCCGGAGTCGATTCTAAAGTTTTTTGATGGAATACTATTATTGGATATCCATATATAGATGTTCTACATCTTTTATCATCTTTCTAAGCTGGAGTTTCTTCAGTATAAAAAGTATGTACTAAATTTGCATTTTGAGTATTATGAGTACTTGTTGATTCAGCATAATCAGCTTTTAAACAAAAAACTTTATTTGGTAATTGATTTTCACCGTGCTAATGCTCTGAATCGCATTTTATTTTATAATTTTTTCTAATATAAAGCTAAGAAGATGTACCCTACACATCTAAATTTGCGTCATCTTCAAAATCAAAATCTTTATTAAATAAACATTCATATTTAATAGTAACTTTCTTTTTATCTCCTTTAAAAGAAGGTAAATCACCAATAATCGTCATGATAGAATTCTTTTCTTTTAATTTTGTATAAGATAATTGATTATAATCATCATAAACATCATTATTTTCATAATATGCAGATTGTGTAGCTATATTTGATATGTCATAAATAAAATTATTTACAATTTCTTTAGAAGTTAAAGCTCGATTATAAGCTCTAATATTATAAATATCAATACTACAATCTGGAGAACCAAATGTAATTCCTAATGGTTTTACTTGCTAAAACGTTTCTTCAGGAGCATATTGCTAAGCACTAGATAAAACACCATTTAAATAAATAGATATAAGTCTAGACGTTACATACTCTCCATCTGGTGTTTTCGCATTAGATTCCACAACGAAAGTTACTTTAACTCTTTCTTCTTCATTAAAATGAGAAGATAATTCAGTGCCGGTTCTACCTCTAAAAGTAATTTTATTAGCACTAACTTTAAATCCAACATTTTCTTTATCCATACAATTAATTGCAATTGCATTTTTATTATTAACATCTCTAATTGCAAAATCTAACTCTAAGGTATATCCACTTCCGATTAAATTATTCGCAGATGAAGTAGTTTCATATTTAAATGGATAAAAATTTACTGTTGCAGAAGCTCTACCATTTAATCTCAATACTGAATTTTTATCTACATCTGATAACCAACCAGTTCCACTATTATTATCATTTACCCAATTAACATTTTCAAAATCCGTAGTAATTGAATTATAAATCCATTGATTTATAGTATTTTTATCTTCATTATTAGTTCTTCCATTTGCACTTAATGATAATAATAAACCAGAACTTGATATATTGTTATCCATTTCAGAAGCGTTTACTTTAACTTTCCATTCTTGAGAAGATAAAGAGATTTCTTGTCCAGTCATTGCGTCTGTGTAGTCATATCTAATAGAAAAATAAACTTCATCATGCAAAGGATAATTTCTTTCTCTCCAAATATCATGAACTAAAGAATTTACGATTCTTGAATTAGATACACTATAAGTTTTAATAACTCCAAAAGAATCTTTATATTTTATAACTAATTTAACTGAACTATTTGTCTTTTTAGCCGGATCATTTAACATATAATAAAATTCAATCTGACTACCCTGAGAAACTTCCTATATTGGTAAATAAGAAGCTATAATTGGTTGATGGAATTCAGTTAAAGGATCTGGCGGATTTGCCGCACATAAAATTGTATAAAAATACTAAACTGGAGTTAAATCTTTCCCATTTACGGTGGTAGTCATAGATACTTCTAATGTATAAACTCCATAAGCCAAATTCGAAAAAGTTTTATTACGCTCCGAGCCAGAAGTGGTAAATGTTTCTAAGGTCTGGGTAGTAGTTCCATCATCTTTTTTTAAAGTAAAAGTAATAATTTTTTCACCAATTCCATAGGGAATATAAGTATAAGTAAAACTATCATTTTCAGTTGCAAAAATTTTTTTTGTGTTTTTTGCAGTTAAATTTGAATCATCAATTTCTAATTTGACAACAGCTCTTGAAAATTGTAATATTTTATAGTTACCATATACATCAGAACATTTTAATTGGATAAAATTATCTCCAGGCTCTAAGTATTTAGAAATATCAATGATCTAATATGGATTATCAGTTGTACTTTGAGGAATATTTTTTCTTTCTTTAGTTATTCCGTTAATAATAATTTCTCTAACGCCACTACCAGTAGAAACTCCATCCATAGTAGCCCAAAATTCATATTGAATTTCACAAGAATCTCCATAAACAATAGTATCATCAACATCAGTTGCATAGGCAGCCAAAATAATAGAAGAAGCTCCTCCGACGCCGCCTCCACCTCCACTGCCGCCACCAGCAACAGTTAAACGAATTGTTTTTATTTGTGTATTATCTATTTCTAAAACTCTATAAAAACAACCATCTTTATTAAAAATTAAATCATTCGGCTAAGGATAATTTGCTTGGTACTCTTCTTCTAAATCTTGTAAATTAAAAGAAACATTAGGATCTAAATTATTTAAATCAGTTTCTTTTAATGCAAAAATTATTCCAGATCCTTTTCCCATAGAAATTAAATTATTATTTTTACCTAAAAAAATCTATTTCGTATCTAAAACAAAATATACAGCGCCTTCTTGAATAGTTTTATTTCCAGCTTCAATATCTTTTATATATTTTGAAGAACACTAAACAAAACTAAAAGGAATCTTATCAAATGAGCTAATTCTTTCCATATATTTTCTCCTTTCTAACTTATTTATTTAAAATAAAATTTTATATTTTATTTCTAATTTATTTAAAAATAATCTTTATTATATTAAATAGTCTTGACCTAAAAAAAAGAAGCGAAGAAAATACTATTATTTTTCTTCGCTTTTAACAATTTATTTAAATAAAATTCTTATATGATTATTATCTAATCTTTCTAAAACTTTATATTTTATATTATCTTCAATATTTGCGGCAGTTCCTTCTCCATTATCATTAACTTTACAGTATTCACCTGGAACGCAAGTTCCATCATCATTAATAACAATCTATCCAATAAGACAAACTACTGCCCATTCTTTTCTATCTTTTCTTGGAATATATTTTTCAGTCTCTTTAAATTCTGGATTTATAATTTTTTCTCCATTTTCATCTAAAATATAATCTCCATAAATATCCTTTAAATACTTATTTTTCCAATTTTCTACCGCAGTATTTCCGATAAATGAAGCAATACCTTCAGAAGAAACGACTCCTAAAATATAATCACTTTTTGAAGTAGCAAGCTATATTTTATTATTTTTTATTGTAACAAAATACCCTCTTCGGTCTTGATTATTAATATTTTGATCTTCCCATTCAAAATATTCTGCCATATCTGACCCAGAAGCAGTTACGGACGTTCCATTTGATATCTAATGTTCCATAAATTTTAAAGTTTGAGATTGCTCATTAGTTCCAGTAGATAGCTAAACACTTCCAAAAGTACTTGTTGCCCCATATCCGATTGAAATTCCACCAACCGTTTCAGCTTTATCTCCAATGGCAATTCCTGGTATTGAAAGAGATAAAATACTAAAACTTTCACTTATAGAATTATTTCCTATTGACAAACCATTTAATCCTGAAGAAGAATTATTTCCAATTGCAATTGAATTAAATTTTCCAGTACTAGAATTTCCTATAACAATACTTTCTGTATTTTTAATAAAATTTCCAAATGATAAAGGAGTCTATCCTAAAGATTTAGTCCCATTTCCAATAGATATTAATCCCTTAGAATTTGATTTTATTTGATAAACATTAATTATGTCTAAGGCGGTATATTCATATTCTTTTGAATTATATTGAATAATTTTTTTGTCTATTAATTCAAAATCCTTAATTTCATAAACGTCTAACCCAACAATAGGAATTCTTAATAGTCTTAATTCCTCAACATTTTCTATCGGATAATCTAATTCTATTCTACCATATGAAATAATACCACTATTTTCTGGCTTTACATATAATGATGATTTTATTAAAGTTACGCTAGCTAACTCAGTATCTTTTCCTATTTTTATTAGACCCGAATCCTCTATTTTAAAATTATTTAAATACTCTTTTAAATTAAGAGCATTATCTTTTTCATTTTCATAGACTGAACTAAATAAAGTTTTTGGATAATAATTAATTTCAGTTCCATCATCTAACTATTGAATTAATTGACCTTGTTCAAAATCCATAATTTTTATCTCCTTTTTATCTTTTTATTTATTAAATTTTAAAGAATAGCTATCCTTCTTCAAAATTCCCAGTTTCTGGTAGTGTAGTGCCATACCAATTAGATGATACTACATAAGCCCCATCATTAGTCATTATTGTATAATTTTTGAATTGAAGGCTGCCTTCTTTTTCATTTTTCCCTGTTCCTAATTGAACAGCATTATCTACTAATGCTTCTGCCTAATATCCTACTGCTACAGAATTATAATTTTTATAGAATTTAACTTCTAAATTAATTTTTTCTAAACTTTTAGTAAAAATATTTTTTTCAATTATAATTTTTATTCCATTGTCTGTTTTTTCAGCAATTTCAATAAAATAATTATACTAATCATCAACTACAATTTTACTAAAAGGACAATAGTCTAGATTTTTAACATTTTTCCACTCCGAAAACGAACTTAAATTAATAGAAATTAAATCATAATCATTTTCATTATCATTTTCATTATTTTCAATCTCCCATAATGCTGGTTCTAAATCAAAATTTTCTATTTTTAGTAAAGCTGTTTTAGATTCATTTCCACCAGAAAATCCTTCTCCAGCAGTAGCTTCATTGCCAATTGCTCCACCTGATAAAACAAAAGTATTATTTCCAATAGACCCGCCACTAGAAGAAAAAGCACCATTTCCCAAGGAGCCTCCTCCATTACTACTAAAAGTATTGAAACCAATAGCTCCACCAGAACCAATAGTGGTTGCATTAGTTCCAGCTGCTGCTCCACTAGCAGTATATAATTTTGAGGTACCTAATATGTTCAATAATGAATTAAAATTATTTTTATATATATAATTTGGTGATTCAGGAAGAACTGAAGATAATAATCCACCAGAAAACCCAGTTCCTGAAAAAGAATTTTTACCAATACTACCACCAAAAGCAGTTAAGGCATTTTGCCCCACGCTTCCTCCACTCCAAGTTTTTGACTACTATCCTATAGCTCCTCCAGTATCTTCTCTAAATTTTAATTGAACTATTGAACCATCAGCAATTTCATTTTCAAATTCAATTCCTAGTCTAGTTGAATCATTATCAACAAATTTCCAATCTTTTTCTGGAATTGGATTATTATTTACAAAACATATGTCTGCTCCACTCTCTGGTAATAATGTGACAGCATAAAAAGGCATAAATACTATGGTTTTATGAAAAAAGACTTTACTAATTTCTGTTGGAAATAAATAATTTGTAGAATCTTTTCTTTTTAATTCAAACTAATAATATGGTGCCACAGAAGAAAAAGTTTTTGAAAGAGACTCACCATCCTTTCCACCGTAAAATCCTTCTTTATTAAACCTCTCATACAAATTTTCTTTTAAAGTTTCATCAGAATATACATTAGAAAATAAAGTATTCGGAGCAAAAGAATTAATTTCTTTATAATCACTTAACCAACCCGAATTAATATTATTCTTTTTAATATTTTCATTTTCAGGAATAATAACTCCCTAATTTTCAACTTTTCTTAATCGAATATCACCAAACTCGGCATTTCCATAAAATCCCATAAATATTTTCCTCCTTATTCTATATATTGCTAATATAAAATATCCACAATGACTTTTTCATTTCCATTTAAAGTAGGAATTGTATCAATAGTAACTTTTGAAATGTCTCCTGAAGTATCTAATAAATCTAATTCAAATATTCCCGTAGATCCTATCTCAATTAAGTTATTTTCCATTCCATTAAAATAAAAAAGTGTTTTTGGGGGTCCTTGTATTCCAATTCTTTTTATATTATATCCAGTAATAGTTAAATTCTCTCCTGAACTAGAAGAATCAAATTTAAACTATTTAATTTTATTTTTTATCATATATTTCTCTCCTTTTTATCTTATTATCCAATAAAATTTTCAACAACTCTTGAAGCAGTAATTGACATAGTTCCATTATAGGTTAATGGAATTATTAATTTATTTATAATATAATCTCCATTTATTTGAGTCTTTTCATCATAAATATATATTCTAGTATTTGGCTCTAAATAATAAATAGGAATTGAAGTAATTGCAGCATTATTTATTACATAACTATACTAATATAACAAATTATCTATTTTATCCTTCGCAGAATATCCTTGGGCACTAATACTAAAATCTTTTTCAATATTTTCATATTTTATATAATTATAAGATAAATTTTTATCAATATCCTCTTCATTTTCAACAAAAATTAAATCTGGAGTTTCTTTAAAATAAATAGCTTTAACATTTGTGTCATTGATTGCTTTTGGTCGATTCCCAATAATCTAAGCTCTATATCTTTGAAGCTCTCCATTATCTAAAAAGTCAAACCAAAAATTTAAATTATTTGGATTTTCATAAACATTTTTATTCCAATATAAATTACTGTCTGTATAGTATGTTTTAAGATATTTTCCAATAACTTTTTTCTTATTATTTTTATCTAATAATAATTTTTTATTTTTTTTATTATAAACATCCTATCTTGAAAATTGATTAAAAGATGGAGTTTTAGTTAATAAATTTGGTCGTAATGATTTCCCTATAACAATTTTTTTATTATTTTTATCATAAATATTTTTATTAGAGTTATCAATATAAATATTAT
>JAZNWP010000047.1:0-22003 GCA_045593385.1 Acutalibacteraceae bacterium | reverse complement strand
GGCAGCTGCCCGCCAAGTATCTTCAGCGCAAGTGAGCTTAACTTCCGTGTTCGGAATGGGAACGGGTGGACCCTCACCGCAATCAACACCAACTATTTTTCGCTGCCCTTAACGGACAACGATAGAATTATATCATACTGTATTGCCTTTGTCAACACTTTTTTGAAAAAATTTAAAATTATTTTGCGTACTTAGTATATAAGTCGATAAGAGCCGTTACCGAAGGCCATTTTCCCGTGCCGCCAAAGGTTACTATGACATATTCGGTACCCTTATCCGACTTACCGTAACTTGCAAAACAATAGCCCGACTCATTAACAAATCCCGTTTTACCCGCAAGAACCGTTGCCCCTTCGGGCTCGGTGCCGTACATATACTGGAATATGGTGTTTTGCATTTCTATTCCGTCGGGATGCTGGGTGGTTTTAGACGAAGTATATCTATTGGTGCAAAGAATTTTCTTGCAAAGGTCGTTTTCTAAGGCCGCTCTCAAAATAACCGCCATATCCTCTGCGGTGCTATAATGATTTTTATCAAAAAGCCCAGTACAGTTGGTGAAGTTAGTATTGAGAAGTCCCAACTTCTTGGCCTTTTTATTCATAAGCTTAACGAATTCCTCTTCGCTGCCCGAAATATGAGTAGCAAGTCCCAATGCCGCATCGCCGCCTGAAGGGAGTATGCATCCGTAAAGCAAATCCTCCATAGTAATAACTTCACTTGATAAAAATCCCGCTACGGTGGCCTTGGCTTTAAACATAGGGTCGGTTATCTCATAGGACATAGTAAATGTTTCTTTAAGATTATCTAAATTTTCGGCAGCCACAAGAGCGGTCATAATTTTAGTGGTGGATGCGGGGTACGCCTTGGCCTGCGGATTTTTCGCCGCAACTACCTTATTGGTTTTCATATTAACCACATATATATTTTTATAGTTAAAGCTATCATCGGGTTTAGCGGTTTTAGCCGTATATTCAGCGAAAAGAGGATACTTCTCGCTATTATCCACAACCTCATACTGAAAATTGTTTACAGAATCGGGTTTAGAATGGTTAACTATGGATTTTATAACGAAGGTTATGCCAAGCACTAATGCAAGAACTACAGAAACAAAAGCGATTTTAAACTGCCTTACTTCCGCTCTCTTGCTCTTTTTAGGCGCGGTTTTTGACGTAGGTTTACAGGATTTTTCAGGTTTTGCGGTATGCTGACGCGAAACCTTCCGGGGTTCTTCCCTTAAAGGTTCTTTTGGGGGCTCTCTTTTAGCCGTTTTTTCAGTTGTTATTCTGTCTTCCAAAGCGGCAAAGTAATCGCCGTAATCCTTGGAACCGAAAAAATCAGACATAACAAATCTCCGCAAATAAAAGTAATATGTACCTCAGCCGAAAATTTTAATTTTCGGCTGAAAATCCCGCCCTGCCGTAACGGCTTTAAAATAACCTGAACTTAATTCAGGTGGATGTCGGCCGAATGGCTTCGCGCTCCCTTCTTCCGAACTCGGCACAGCCGCGGGAGGTCTGCAAGCCCACCATCCGAGCTTTGACTCCTTTTAAAAGGTTGTAGGGTTATAAAAGCTTCGATTCGCGAACAGGGCAGGAAATGCTCTTTGAATTTTCTATTTAATTACTGAACAGGACCTTTTTCGTCGATTTCAAAAAAGTCCTCAAGGCGCTCAACGAATGTATCGGCAATCATTTCATACTCATCGTCATCTTCGATTTCAAAGTAGAACTCTTCGCCATCTTCCTCGCCAACCTTAACGATAACAAGTTCTCCAGAATCCTCAAGCATTTTTTGAGGGTCGTCATATACTGGGAGAAGAGCTAGATATCTAGCGGTGTCAGTTTCAATAGCATCAAGAACCTCGAAATTATACTCTTTTCCATCATCATCAGCAAGGGTGATTAAATCGGGATTATATTCTTCATTTTTAATTTCTTCGCTCATTTCTTTACTCCTTAAATTTATATATTCATTTTCATATTATGCCTCCCTTGCCTAAAGGGAGACTCCCTACGGTGTAGGGAGATGTCACGGAGTGACAGAGGGTACGGGCTCCAGTTAGGAGACTCCCTACGGTGTAGGGAGATGTCACGGAGTGACAGAGGGTACGGGCTCCAGTTAGGAGACTCCCTACGGTGTAGGGAGATGTCACGAAGTGACAGAGGGTACGGGCTCCTGTCAGGAGGTGGCACTGCTATGCCGTGACGGAGGGATTTTAACAATCCTCATCTTTACCTATATTTTAATATAAATTCCCCTTTTAGTCAACGGATAAATTATCCAAAATCCTTCTGAATTGGGTTTCATAAAGAAGTTTATATGTTTCACTTGTTTCGAGCAATTCTTCGTGGGTACCTTTTTGGGAAATTTTTCCGTTTTCAAGCACCATTATACAATCGGCGGAAAGAACGGTTGTCAGTCGATGGGCTATAACCAAACTTGTTCTGCCTTCCATAACTCTTTCAAGAGCCGATTGAATTAAACTTTCGGAAATAGAATCAAGGGACGAAGTCGCTTCATCGAGAATTAAAATTTTAGGGTCCTTTAAAACCACGCGGGCTATGGAAACCCTTTGTTTTTCACCGCCCGAAAGCTTAAGACCGCGATTGCCTACCACAGTATTATACCCATTCGGCAGCGACATTATAAAATCGTGAATATTGGCGATTTTACAAGCGTTTTCGATTTCTTCACGGGTAGCGTCTTCTTTAGCATAAAGAAGATTATCTAAGATAGTGCCGTTAAACAGATATGTATCCTGAGTAACGGTGCCGATATTTTGGCGAAGATACTCGAGAGAGAATTCCTTAACATTTGTTCCCGCCACCGAAACGCTTCCCGAAAGGACATCATAAAGGCGGGGTATCATATTTATTATAGTGGATTTGCCTGCTCCCGAAGCGCCTACGATAGCGTACATTTTGCCCTTTGGCACCTTGAAGCTAACGCCCTTAAGCACGGGTTTTCCGCCTTTATAAGAGAACTCCACATCCTTAAATTCAATATAACAGTTTTCCATATCGGGTGTTTGCGGATTTTCGGGGTCAACGATATCTTGCTTTTTATCAAAATACTCGAATATTCTTGAAAACAACGCTAAGGAACGGACAAAATCAACGCCGATATTAAGCAGCATTCTTACGGGCTGATAAAGTCGGTTAACGAGGGCTACAATTACGGATATACCGCCTACGGTAAGAGTTGTGTCTCCCCCGTAAATCATCAAAAATGCGCCTGCAAAGTAGATGAGCAATGGGGCTATCTGGATAAACATACCGAGAAATACATGAAACCAGCTTCCCGCCCTTCTCTCCTTGACGGTTATTTTGGTAACCTCATCGTTAACGCGGCTGAATTTTTTATATTCCTGCTTTTCTTTGGTGAAGAGTTTTACCAGCAGCGAGCCGCTTACAGACAGGGTTTCATCAATATGCTGATTCATTTCGTCCTGCTTTTCCGAGGCCTCGGCCACAAGCTCCCATCTTTTCCGACCTACCACACGGGTGGGAATAATCAGAAGGGGGATAATAACAAGTCCCACAATAGCAAGACGCCAATCTGTATAGAACATATAAAATACGGAAGTGGCAATAACCAAAACATTGCTTACTATACTCGTCAGCGTTCCCGAAATGACCGTGCTTACGGAATTTATATCGCTGTTCATTCGGGTGATAATATCTCCCTGCTTTTCGTCCGTAAAAAAGGAATGGGGCATATGCTGAAGATGGTCATACATTTGATTTCGCATATCTCTGATTATCATTTGTGAAATCCAAGAATTTATATATTGCTCCAAAACACTGATTATCTGACCGAGGGCGAGAAGCAGAAATGCCGCCACTAATAAAATTACAAGCCGTCTGATACTATCGGGCGCAGAGATAATTTCATCAACGATTTTCCCTGTAACCGCCGCAGGCATAAGACCTAAAACTGCCGAAACAGCAAGGGCTAATATAACCAGTAAAAACTGCCACTTGTACGGTTTTAAATATCCGAGAATTCGGGCAATTAATTCTTTGGTAATTTTGGGCTTATTCAGTTTTTCTTCTTCGGTAAGAAAACCGCGGGGTCCAAGCGGCCTTCCCATACCCCGAATTCCCGGCGGAGGCGGCATAAAATTCGCCATTATTTTTATCTTCCTTTCGATATTTTTAAGATAATTTTAAGTGATTTTCATATACATTATACCATATATTGTGTATAATTGCACTTTTTATATTTTTAATAAAAATTATCAACTTTTTACTTGACATTTAGTGCATAATGCGTTATAATAAAGACGAAGAAAAGAGAAAGAGGTGAGTCCAAAGGTTTAAGAAGTCAGAAACTCATAATTTAAGATAAGGATTGATTCCAAAAAACAGTTAATTTTTTACTCGACCAAAAATTTATAAGTAAAGGTGAGTCCAATGGGCCATAAAACTTTTTAAGAAAAGCAATGTTTTTTAGAACGCCCGAGAGGGTTTAATATAGATGTTGGTGATAAACTATGATTTCATTGATATTTAAATTTCAAATCAAATTTTAAATTCGGGTGGTACCAATGTACAATTAAAAAGAAACCAAACTTTTCTTAGGGCGAAGACCCAAGACATAAGTAAAACTTAATATGATAGAATTTTAATTCCCCTTCGTGAGCAAAGAAGCACGAAGGGGTTTGTTTATTAAAATATTACTTTATTTTAAGATTAAAATGTGTTATAATTGTTACGGGAAATTTTTCCTTTTATAAATATTTATGAGGTGAATTATAATGGCAGAAAACAAATTCAAGGGTTCTAAAACCGAAAAAAATCTTCTTGAAGCATTTGCAGGTGAATCACAGGCAAGAAACAAATATACATACTTTGCTTCCGTAGCAAAGAAGCAGGGCTTTGAGCAGATTGCAGAAATTTTCTTAAAGACAGCCGAAAACGAAAAAGAACATGCTAAACTCTGGTTTAAGGCACTTGGTGAACTTGGTAATACGGCCGAAAACCTTGTTGCCGCCGCCGAAGGCGAAAATTATGAATGGACCGATATGTATAGCCGTATGGCCGATGAAGCCGACGAGGAGGGTTTCCACGACCTTGCTAAGCAATTCAGAGGCGTTGCCGCTATCGAAAAGACCCATGAGGAGCGTTACCGCAAGCTTCTTCACAATGTTGAAACCGCCGCTGTATTTGAAAAATGCGAGGTTCAAGTTTGGGAATGCCGCAACTGCGGTCACATTGTGGTTGGCGAGAAAGCCCCTGAGGTTTGCCCCGTTTGCAACCACCCAAGAGCATACTTCGAACTCCGCAAGGAAAATTATTAATCGACACAAAATCGAATTTTTTCATTCTGAACTAAACTAACATATAAAAACGGCTCACTTTTTTATAAGTGAGCCGTTTGTTTTTTGCCGTTTCAGTTTATTTGCAGTAAGTCATAACTATTTCCTTCATTTTATCCCATTTCGCTTCCATATCCTCGACTAATTTAAACTGGGTATGGCATCTGTCGAGATTGTGTTCTTTATAGTGAACTCTGAAATATGTATCACCGTTCAGATAGTCGGTTAAAAACCTCATTCCGCATTCCAAGGTCATCATCTTGGCACCTTCGGGAAGAAGCATAATTTCGGAATTTAAGAGTCCGCCGCCGCATCCTTCAAGGAAGCCCTTTGTATAGATAGCAAACATATCCAAATCCATACTAACCTTACTTAAATCCTTTTCATCTTCACTTGCAGTGGATGCGCCGAATCTTATTGCATCGCCGAAGTCTGTTACCGAGAAACCCGGCATTATGGTATCCAAATCAATAACGCAAAGAGCTTTTCTAGTATCCTTATCCAACATAACATTATTCATTTTAGTATCGTTATGAGTAACGCGGAAGGGGATTTCACCTCTATCCTTTGCCTCATAAAGCACCGAGCAGAAATCCTTTCTCGTCTTAACAAACTCAATTTCTTTTGCCACATTTTTTGCTCTGCCGCAAACATCGGCTTCTACGGCGGCTATAAAATCATTGTAACGCTTGGGTGTATTATGAAAATCGGGTATGGTTTCGTAAAGCTTTGCTGCAGGGAAATCGGCAAGGTTTTTCTGAAATTCTCCAAAAGCAACAGCAGCTTGATAAAAGTCCTCTGTGGTTTCGGGCAAATCAAGGCATACAGAATCCTCGATAAAATCATAAACGCGCCAACACTTGCCGCCTAAAATATGACAGGCGTTACCATCCTTACTGGGAACAAGGTGCATGGTACTGCGCTCTTTTACTCCCCTTTCGGTTAAAAACTCGGTTACCCTTTGAATATTTTCAATTACCTGCAAGGGCTTTTTGAAAACATTAATATTTACGCTTTGAAGGATATATCTTTTCTGAAAGCCATCTAAAAGCTCGGTAACCACCAAATAGGTATCATTAATATGACCGCTGCCATACTTTGAGCATTCCTTAATCTCGCCTTCCATTTCAAAATGGCTTAGAATTTCCATAATGATTTTCATTTCTTTTATCCCCTTGTTTTCTTTTATTTTATGGGGCCCGCTAATCTTCTATGTCTTTTCCGCAACAGCGCTTATACTTTTTGCCGCTTCCGCAGGGGCAAAGAGCGTTTTTGCTTACAGCGCCTTTACCTTTTACGGTTAAGGGAGCGCCTGTTTCGGTTTCCTTGGCAACCTTTTCGCGCTTTACCTCTTCATTTTTCCTAACCTGAACGGTTAAAACAAGCTTAGAGGTTTGTTCTCTTATAGCGTCGGTCATAGCCGAGAACATATCGTAGCTTTCGTTTCTGTATTCAACCACAGGGTCGTGCTGACCGTATGCGCGAAGGCCTATGCCTTGACGGAGTCTATCCATATTATCTATATGGTCCATCCAGTTAGTATCTACACTACGCAGTAGCATTACGCGCTCAATTTCTCGCATTACCTGACTGCCAAACTCTGCCTCTCTCTGCTCATATTTGCTATGGGCCTTTTCTTTAAGAAGCTCTGCTACTTCGCCACGGGAAATCTCACCGAGTTCTTCTACAGTAAAACGAAGGTCACTCGCTTCGGTAATCCAACCAAGGAAATGCTCGCGAAGACCGTTTATATCCCACTTATCGTGAACAACATCGTCGCTTAAATAAATCTGAGTATAGGACTCAATGGTTTCATCAATCATCTTAAGGATGCTATCCTTGATATCCTTGCCGTCAAGCACCTGATTTCTCTGTGTGTAAATCAGTTCGCGTTGCTTATTCATTACATCATCATACTGAAGAACGCTCTTACGGGCGGCGAAGTTCATACCTTCCTTCTTGCGCTGAGCGCTCTCAATGGTTTTTGAGAGCATTCCGCTTTCAAGGGGTACATTTTCTTCCACATTTAAAGTATCCATCAGTGCCGAAATCCGCTCTCCGCCGTAAAGGCGCATCAAATCATCCTCGAGGGATATATAGAACTTGGTGTCACCCGGGTCACCCTGACGGCCTGCGCGACCTCTGAGCTGATTATCAATTCTTCGAGAATCGTGGCGCTCGGTACCTATAATGCAAAGTCCCCCCGCATTTCGTACTGCTTCTGCCTCGGGTGCAATTTCTGTCTTGAATTTATCGTAATATTCCTTATATTTCTCGCGGGCGGCAATAATATCTGCATCATCGGTTTCGGCAAAGCCCGTTGCCTCAACTATCATTTCTTCGCTTAATTCATCGTGTCTTAATGCGGATTTCGCAAGATATTCTGCGTTACCGCCAAGCATGATATCGGTTCCGCGTCCCGCCATATTGGTAGCAATGGTAACGGCGCCGAGCTTACCTGCCTGAGCGATGATTTCCGCCTCTTTTTCGTGATGCTTAGCATTAAGAACATTATGCTTTATGCCGTTTCTTTTAAGAAGAGATGATAAAAGCTCCGACTTTTCAATGGTAACAGTGCCCACAAGCACGGGTTGACCCTTCTTATTGCACTCGATTATTTTTTCAATAACCGCCTTATACTTTGCAAGCTCGGTTTTATAAACCGCATCGTTTTCATCAATTCTTGCAAGGGGCTTATTGGTGGGGATTTCTATAACATCAAGACGGTAAATCTGCTGAAATTCCGCCTCCTCGGTCATAGCGGTACCCGTCATACCCGAAAGCTTGTTATAAAGACGGAAGAAGTTCTGGAAGGTGATGGTGGCAAGGGTTTTTGATTCACTTGCAACCTTAACGCCCTCTTTGGCCTCTATTGCCTGATGAAGTCCTTCGTTATAGCGGCGGCCAAACATAAGGCGGCCCGTGAACTCATCGACAATGATAACCTCGCCATCCTTAACCACATAATCAACATCACGCTTCATAATACCGTGAGCGCGGATGGCCTGATTTACGTGGTGGGCGATTTCGATATTACTGCTATCATTAAGATTTTCTATTTTAAAATACTGCTCTGCTTTGGCTACGCCCGAAGGGGTCAGAGTAGCGCTTCGCGCCTTTTCGTCAACAACATAGTCGCCATCAAAATTCTGCTCCTCATCGGAAACCTTATCGTTAACCTCCTTAACCTTAACCATTTTAAGTGTTTTGGCAAAGGAGTTTGCCTGAGCGTAAAGGTCGGTAGATTTTTCGCCCTGACCCGAAATAATAAGAGGTGTACGGGCTTCATCGATAAGGATAGAGTCAACCTCGTCCACGATGGCAAAGTTATGACCCCTTTGCACCTTCTGCTCTTTATAAATCACCATATTATCACGAAGATAATCAAAGCCAAGCTCGTTATTGGTGCAGTAGGTTATATCGGCCTCGTATGCCGCCTTCTTTTCCTCGTGATTCATACCGTGGATAATAAGACCAACGGTTAAACCTAAATATCTATAGAGTTTGCCCATCCATTCCGAGTCACGCTTGGCAAGGTAATCGTTTACCGTAACGATATGAACACCCTTGCCCGAAAGGGCGTTGAGATATGCAGGAAGGGTTGCCACCAAGGTTTTACCTTCACCCGTTTTCATTTCACTGATTCTTCCCTGATGAAGAACGATACCGCCGAGAATCTGAACGGGAAAATGGCGCATACCAAGCACTCGGTCAGAGGCCTCGCGGCAAACGGCAAATGCCTCGGGCAAAATGCTGTCAAGGGATTCGCCATCCTTAATTCTTTTTTTAAACTCCGCGGTTTTGCTCTTAAGCTCTTCTTCGGTTAAATTCCTATATTCCTCCTCATAGGAAAGGACCTTTTCCTGCAGAGGTTTTATTCTTTTCAATTCCTTTTCGCTGTAACTGCCGAACAAGGATTTTAATATACCCATTAAACTGACCTCACTAAAATGTTTGTTATCTAAATTATATCAAAACGAATTTGATAAGTAAAGTAATAAATTGTTAACATACTACTTTATTTTTTTGTAAAAATATGTTATACTACTTTAGTATGAATAAAACTCGAAGGAGTATTTATAATTTATGTGCGGATTTGTTGGCTTTACAAATAGTATAAATGATGATGGCTCTATCCTTGAAATTATGATGAACCGCATCGTCCATAGAGGTCCCGATTCTGCGGGAAAATTCGTGGATAATAATGTGGCTCTCGGTTTTCGCCGCCTTAGTATCATAGATTTAGCGGAAGGCGACCAACCTATGTTTAACGAGGATGGCACTTTGGTGCTTACCTTCAACGGCGAGATTTATAATTTCAAAGATTTAAGAAAAGAACTTATTGATGCGGGACACATATTCAAAAACAATTCTGATAGCGAGGTCCTTTTGCACGGCTTCGAAGAATGGGGCGAAGATTTAGTTAAAAAGCTTCGCGGAATGTTTGCTTTCGTGATTTTTAACCGCCGTGATAATTCTATTTTCGGCGCCCGTGATATGTTTGGAATAAAGCCCTTTTATTATACATTTATGGGTGAAAGCTTTATTTTCGGCTCGGAAATCAAGGCATTTCTTGACCACCCCGATTTCAAAAAGGAACTAAATGAAGATGCCCTTGGGCACTATCTTTCCTTCCAATATTCACCTACAGAAGAAACATTTTTCAAAAATGTTTTCAAGCTTCCTCCCGCCCACTTCTTCACATATAAAGACGGCAAACTCTCCACCACCCGTTATTTCCGCCCCAAATTCAAGGAAAGCGACGGAGTGCTCGAATATTTTGCCGACCTTACGGATGCGGCAGTGCGAGAATCGGTTAAAGCACACAAAATCGCCGATGTTGAGGTTGGCTCCTTCCTTTCAAGCGGCATTGATTCAAGTTATATCGCCGAAGCGGCAGATGTTGATAAAACCTTTACCGTAGGTTTCGAAAGTCCCGATGGCGACCGATATAACGAAATCAGTTACGCCAAGGATTTTGCCAAGACCATAGGTGTCGAAAATATCGCAAAGGTTATCACACCGCAAGAATATTGGGGCAGCTTTTCAACCATTCAGTATCATATGGACGAGCCCTTAGCCGACCCCGCCGCTATCGCTTTATATTTCGTTAGCAAACTTGCAAGTGAGCACGTTAAGGTTGTTATGTCGGGCGAAGGCGCTGATGAATTTTTCGGTGGATACAGAATTTATCAAGAGCCACTAACCCTTACGGCTTATGACCGCTTACCCTTTGCCCTTCGCAGAGTTATAGGCAAGATTTGTTCTTATCTTCCCAAAAAGCACGGTATTAACTATCTAATCCGTCGCGGTCAAACCATAGAGGAACGCTTTATAGGTAACGCTAATATTTTCTCTTTTAAAGAGCGAAATAAAATCCTAAAAAGTGAAATTGCTAAGAACGCCGCAGAGCCCAAAGTGCTTTGCGATAAATTCTATAAAGAGGTCGCCGATAAGGACGATATTACCAAAATGCAGTATCTTGATATCCATATGTGGCTTATGGGAGATATCCTTCTTAAAGCCGATAAAACCAGTATGGCAAACTCCTTAGAGCTTCGTGTTCCTTTCCTTGATAAAAAGGTATTGGAACTTGCGCAAACCATTCCCCTTAAATGCAGGGTCAATACGGTTACAACAAAATTAGCCCTACGAAAAGCGGCAGAAAAGACCTTACCCAAGAGAACTGCCGATAAGGATAAACTTGGTTTCCCCGTTCCTATCAGGGTATGGCTTAAAGAGGATAAGTACTATAACACCGTAAAAGAAGCGTTTACAAGCGAGGTTGCAGATAAGTATTTCGATACCTCACTGCTTGTAAAAATGCTTGACCGCCACAGAGCCGGTAAAGAAGATTTAAGCCGCAAAATCTGGACGGTTTACACCTTCCTCGTTTGGTATAAAGAATTTTTCGGCGAAAAGGCAGAATAAAATAACAACTCCCGAGGTTGAACCTCGGGAGTTAGTTTTTGTGGAAATTTATTTGTTTTTGTAGGTGTTGGCATCCCCCACAACCTGTTTGCTTTTCGCGAAATCTATATTGTTTTTTGTAGGGGAGGGGTTTCCCCTCCCGCTTATTTGCACGAAACCAAAACGGGAGGCGAAACGCCTCCCCTACGCTCATCTATTTATATCGTCGGCAAAGCCGACACCGAAACTATTCTCTATTCTCTATTCACTTTTCACTCGGGACGATGTGGTTACGGCTGCGCCATTACCCTTTTGTCCTTTGGACATTTCCCCTAACAGGGGAATCACATCGTCCCCTGCCATCCTCGGCTTCGGGGCGGTCGCCCTCGAATTTTTGCTGATGTTTGTTGTACCCTTGGGCTATGGCGGGGTACTGGTTATCCGTATCGGCTGTGGGTTGAATTTCGTAGGTGCCGTATTTATTTACGAGGGTAAATGAGTTTTCGGGGGCATCGGCGCAAGGGTCTACGCTGGGGGTTTTAATGACTGTTTTTTTATTTTTATCCTTCATATTATCACCGCCATTATTATTCTCTATATATTTATAAATAATACATTTGACAGAAATTTAACCTTGTGATATACTTTTAATTTAGAAAGTTATTTGTTGGAGGGCTAAAAATGCTGGACATCAGATTTATCTGTGAAAACCCTGAATTAGTTAAAGAAAATATTAAAAGAAAATTTAAAGATAGTAAATTACCCCTTGTTGATGAGGTTATTGCTCTTTATAAAGAAAAGTGCGATGCAAATACTCGTGCTAACGATCTTCGCGCCAATAGAAACAAGGTGAGCAAGGAAATCGGCGGTCTTATGGCGAGAGGCGAGAGAGAAAAGGCCGAAGAACTCAAAAAACTCGTAACCGAGCAGGCCGAAGAACTCAAGGCCCTCGAAGAAAAGGAAGCCGCTCTTGAAATCAAGGTTAAAGAAATTCAGATGAAGATTCCCAATATCGTTGATGAGAGTGTTCCGCTCGGTAAGGACGATAGCGAAAACGTTGAGGTTAAGCAGTACGGTGAAAAGACCAAACCCGACTATGAAATCCCTTATCATACCGATATTATGGCGCTCTTTGACGGAATTGATAAGGAGTCCGCAGGCCGCGTTGCAGGTGAGGGCTTCTACTATCTTATGGGTGATATTGCCCGTATGCATTCTGCCGTTACTGCCTATGCCCGTGACTTTATGATAAACAAGGGCTTTACCTACTGCATTCCCCCCTTTATGATTAGAAGTAATGTTGTAACGGGAGTTATGAGTTTCGAGGAAATGGACGCCATGATGTATAAGATTGAGGGCGAAGACCTCTATCTTATCGGCACCTCGGAACATTCTATGATAGGTAAATTTATTGATACTATCACCGAGGAAGAAAAGCTCCCCCTGACACTAACAAGCTACTCCCCCTGCTTCCGCAAGGAAAAGGGCGCTCACGGTATTGAGGAGAGAGGTATATACCGTATCCATCAGTTTGAAAAGCAGGAAATGATTGTTATCTGCAAACCCGAAGAAAGTATGGATTGGTTTAATAAAATGTGGAGCTATTCCGTAGAACTATTTAGGAGTTTAGATATCCCTGTTCGCACCCTTGAGTGTTGCACAGGCGACCTTGCAGATTTGAAGGTTAAATCCTATGATGTTGAGGCGTGGAGTCCTAAGCAGCAGAAGTATTTTGAGGTTTGCTCCTGTTCTAATCTCGGCGACGCTCAATCACGCCGCCTTGGTATCCGCGTTCGCGGTGAGGATGGCAAAAAGTATCTTGCTCATACCCTTAATAATACCGTTGTTGCTCCCCCAAGAATGCTCATCGCCCTTCTTGAAAATAATCTTACCTTTGACGGTGAGTATTATTCCGTTAAGATTCCCGATGCCCTTCGTCCCTATATGGGCGGTACTGCCGAAATCAAGGCAAAGCATAAGTATAACTAATATTTAGGTGTGATATTTACGGATATTAAGAAACTTTTGGATAAGGTTTTAGATAAGGTTAAAGCGGATTTTGCCGACCTTAAAAAAGATAAGAGCAAACTTATTAATCGTTTAATTCTTATCTTGGCGGTTATTGTTTTTACCTGTTCCCTCGTTTTGCTAATAATTCGTTTTATACCCAAAAATTCGAATTATGATGATTTTAAAAACAACTCCTCTGATATGGAGGTTGAACTTCCCGAAAACCCAATAAACTTCGAGGAGCTTAAAACGACCGCCCCCGATGTTGTTGGTTGGATAAAGGTCGAGGGAACTACCATTGACTATCCCGTTATGCAAAGCGGCGCTGACAAGCCCGAGGATTTTTATTTAAGACGGGATATCGACGGGAAATATAAAAACGGCGGCAGCATCTATATGCAGCGGCTTAATAACGATGCATTTTTAGACCCAAACACCCTTCTTTACGGCCACCATTTAGCCGATAAGAGTATGTTTACTCCCCTTTGGGAGTTAAGAAACGCGGAAAGTTTTAATGCGACCGACACTATATATGTTTACACCCCCGGTCACATTCTTAAATATAAAATCTTTTCCGCCTTCGTTTATGATGACCGCCACGTTTTAAATTCCTTCGATTTCTCTACCGAGGAGGGCTACGGCGCATTCTTAAACGATTGCCTGAATCCCCGCTCTCTTACTAAAAACGTTAGGGAAGGCGTAGAGGTTACCACTAAGGACCGCATCATAACCCTTAGCACCTGCACCAATAGTTACTACTATTCAAACGAAAGATTTTTAGTAGTTGCAAAGCTCCAGAGCGATACTAAAACGAAATAAATTCAAAAACGGGAGGGCACTGATACCCTCCCCTACGCCTATGAATTAATATAGATAAATGCGTAGCCAAGCAATATTTTAAAGTAAACTTTGATAAATCGACAAAAACCGCGTAATTACGCGGTTTTTTCATTTTAGCAACCGATAGTTGACAAAAAGTTGCTTACAATAATTGCTTGACGGTATAAAAACCCTATATTAAAATTGTATTTATAAAAGGAGGTCATTTATATGACATTAGGACAAAAAATTTCTATTCTCCGCACATGCATGAAAATTTCACAAGAGCAGCTTTCGGAAAAATTAGAGGTTTCGAGACAATCGGTTTCCAAATGGGAATCGGATAAATCCATCCCCGAACTAAATATTGTTTTAAAGCTTTCTAATATTTTCAATATTTCTCTCGATGATTTATTGAAGGATGAAATTCCTCTGGCTCCCACCTATACCGAGCCCCTTTTCACCCCGACGGAAGCAGTTGATTATAACTTTAAATATTTCGGTACCGACGGCTTCAGAGGTGAGGCGGGCACTGTGCTTACCGCCGACCACGCTTATAAAATCGGTAGATTTTTAGGTTGGTACTATTCCTCCTCTATGTCGGGCAACCGTGACGGACATAAGACAAGAATCGTTATGGGCAAGGATACCCGCCGTTCAAGCTATATGTTTGAATATGCTATCGCGGCAGGTCTTTCGGCATCGGGCGCAGATGTTTATATGCTCCATGTTACCACCACCCCCAGCGTTTCCTATGTAGCCCGTCAGGATAATTTTGACTGCGGTATTATGATTTCCGCATCCCATAACCCCTTCTATGATAACGGAATTAAGCTTATCAATACCTACGGCGAGAAGATGGATGACTATACCTTATCCCTCGTTGAAAAGTATATGGACGGTGAGGTTTCCGAATTCGGTTTTGAGGATGACCTTCCCTACGCTACTAAAGAAAACATCGGTAAGATTATCGATTATTCTGCGGGCAGAAACCGCTATGTCGGCTATCTTATTTCGGTTGCCGCCAATTCATATAAAGAACTGAATATCGCCCTTGACTGTGCCAACGGCTCGGCCTGGATGATAGCCAAATCCGTATTTGACGCTTTGGGCGCTAAAACCCATATTATAAACGCTCAACCCGACGGTGTAAACATTAACAACAATGCGGGCTCAACCCATATTGGTAACCTTCGCAAGTTTGTTAAGGATAACCACTGCGACGTCGGTTTTGCCTTTGACGGCGACGCTGACCGTTGCATAGCAGTTGACGAAAACGGCGATATCGTAAACGGTGACCACGCTGTGTTTATCCTCGCCCAGATGCTCAGAAGAAAGGGTCTGTTAAAGGGGGATACGGTAGTTGCTACCGTTATGTCAAATCTTGGTTTCTTCCGCGCTTGCGACGAAGCGGGTATTAAATATATCCAGACTACTGTTGGTGACAAATATGTCCACGAGGCAATGACCAAAAACGATTGCAGTGTAGGCGGTGAGCAGAGCGGTCACACCATTATAAGAAAGTACGCTTCAACGGGTGACGGAATCTTAACCGCCATTATGCTTACCGAGTGTATGGTAGAAACCAAATCCTCTTTGAGCACCCTTGCCGCTCCCGTTCAAATGTATCCTCAGATGGTTAAAAATATTGCCGTTAAGGATAAATCTGCCGTTATGGGCGATAAGCAGGTGCTTGATGCCGCAGAAAAAATCGGGGAGGAACTCGGAAATACCGGTAGAATTCTGCTCAGAGAAAGCGGTACCGAACCCGTTATTCGTGTTATGGTTGAATGCCAGAGCCAGAAATCCTGCGAAACTTACACCGATAAAATGGCAAAGCTGATAGAAGAACTTGGTTATACCAAATAATTTTTCTTGTAATATGAGCGGTTTTATTATAAAATATAGGTAACGGGGCAAACCCCATATAAAAAGGAGGAATACTATGCCAACCATCAATTCATTCAAAATCCAAACTAAACGCAATAACCTTCACCTGCGTGTAGCTAAAGGACATTTTGCTACAAGCAACTGTCACACCAATTACTACATTGATGTTGCGGCACAGAAATCCCGTCTTTCTGAAGCCAAAGCAATTGCTGAGGAAATCGGTTCCTATTATTATAGTGATACCATTGTTGATACCATACTTTGTCTTGACGGCACCGAGGTTATAGGCACCTGCCTTGCCGAACGTCTCACCAAGGGCGATTATATTAATATGAATGCCCACCAAACAATTTATGTTGTTACTCCCGAATCGGTAAATTCAAGCCAACTGCTTTTCAGAGATAACATTGTTCCCATGATAGCAGGAAAGCACGTGCTTATTCTTGCCGCTTCCGTTTCAACTGGCAGAACTGTTGAAACCGCCATTGAGGCCGTTAAATATTACGGTGGTATGGTGATAGGCGTTTCCGCCATATTCGCAACGGTGGAAACCTGCGGCGGTCTTCCCGTTCACTCCGCTTTTAATCCCCATGACCTTGAGGATTATGGCACATGGAGCGCTCACGAGTGCCCTATGTGTAAGCGCGGCGAGAAAATTGACGCTCTTATAAACTGTCACGGATTCTCAAAACTATAAACCCAAAATACAGAGCCCGAGGTTGAACCTCGGGCTATTTTTTATCCCCTCAAATTAAATTGGTGACTTTTTTGTCGAATTATGGTATAATTACTGTCGATGTATTAAGGGGGATAAATTATGTTTTTTAAAACCAAAGAAACCATACCCGAAGGCGTTGGCTTTACTACCTTTGGCGCTACCCACCTTTTATGGCTTTTAGGATTTGCTTTTGCTATTGCCGCCGCCATCATAATTTATAGAAAATTAGATGCTAAATCAAGGAATATAATGCGGATTATTTTGGGCGCTTCGGTATTTTTTATGGAAAATCTTAAAAACATTGTTGCCATCGTCATAGGAGATTTCGGGGTAGGTAATCTTCCGTTCCACCTATGCGGCATAAGCGTTCTGCTTATAACCTTCGATACTGTTAAGCCCACTAAAATAGTCCGTTATTTTCTTTATTATTTAGGAATACCGGGGGCTCTTTTAGCCCTTCTCTTCCCTAACTGGACAGTGCTTCCCTGCTTCAATTTTTCTCACATTCACAGTTTTATAATACATATACTACTGGTAATTTACCCCTTGATTTTGGTGAGCGGCGGTGAATTTTTACCTGATATTAAAGCAATGCTTAAGTGTATATTGTTGCTTGTTTGTATGGCAATCCCCATTTACTTTATAAATCTTCTGTGTGATACCAACTTTATGTTCCTTATGGAGCCCGAAACGGGCAACCCCTTGGGACTTTTTGAAAAATACCTTGGAAATCATCTTTGGGGCTTCCCCGTTCTTCTTCCCATAGTTATGTTTATAATGTACCTACCTATCCTTATTGCTAAAAAGCTTAAGAAGGATAAAGGGCTTGAAGCTAAAGAAAAAATCACCGTTTAAAAGGAGTATATTATGAAAAAGCTGTTATCCCTTTTATTAGCATTATTACTTATCCTGTCCCTTGCCTTTGGCTCAGCAGGTTGCGGTCAGGAAACCCCACAAATTTCAGATAAGCCGCAGACCGAAACCGCGACTAAACCCGATGGCTACATAGATTTCACCGAAGCCGATTTAAAAAAGGCCATAACTCTGGAATATTCCAAACCCAAAAATGTTATCCTTATGATAAGCGACGGAATGGGACTTAAGGATTTGGTTCTTGCGAACAAATTCAGCGACTTTTTATTCGATTTCGGCATCACCTTTGAAAATTTTGAAAACAAGGGCGAAGTGATAACAAATTCCCTTTCGGGTGTTACGGATTCCGCCGCCTCTGCAACCGCTCTCGCTTCGGGCACAAAAACCGAAAACGGTTATCTTGGTATGAAGCCCGACGGAACAATCCTTAAAAACGCCGCCGAGGTTGCTCGAAGCAAAGGCAAAAAGGTGGGTATTGTAACCGATGATGATATCTACGGCGCAACCCCTTCTGCCTTCACGGTGCATTGCGCCTCCCGCGATAACACCGAAGAAATTGTTCGCCTTTTTATAGAGTTCACACCCGACGTTTTAATCGGTGACGGATATTTAAAATACCAAAGCAGCGTTCAGAAATTCAAGCGACTTGGTAATGTAAAAGAAGAAACTCTCGCCAAAATCAATGTAGCGGCAAATGAAAAAGAGTGGGAAGCCAAGGCGAAGGAGGACCCAAATGGCGAAAAGGCATTTTTCGGATTTTTAGAGGCCGACCTTAGAACTAACAGTTATTCCTTAGCCCACGCCACTGGAGTTGCTCTCGAGCGCCTCGAAAACGAAAAGGGATTTTTCTTAATGGTTGAGGGCGCCGCTTGTGACAAGGCAGGACATAATAAAAACGCGGCTCAAAAACCCGTTGGCGTTGCAACCTTCGATAAAGCGGTGGCAGTTGCAATTAAGTATTGTATGGAAAACCCCGATACCTTGCTTATTATCACCTCCGACCACGAAACAGGCGGTGTAACCATACCCGAAGGCGAATATAAGCTGGATAAAAACCTTTTTACCACCGATTACCATACCGATGCAAATGTAGGCGTTTTCGCTCTCGGTTACGGCACCGAATATTTTAAGGATAAAACGGTAGATAACACCGACCTCGGCAAATTTATCCACGCCGCAATCAAAGGTGAAGAATATAAATAAGAATGGATTTACCGAAAAGAAAACACCCGCGCCTTAAAAGTTACGATTATAGCGGTAGCGGTGCATATTTTGTTACGATATGCACACACAATCGCCAACACATATTATCAGATATTGTAGGGCGGGGGCTTGCTCCCGCCGAAATACAATTATCTGAATTGGGGCAAATTGCCAACTCAGAAATTCTTAATTTAGAAAAACGATACAATATTAAAATCGATAAATATGCGATTATGCCTAACCATATTCACGCAATAATCGTCATCAAAATGAAATGGCGGGAGCAAGCCCCCGCCCTACGTTATCGGATATAATCTGTACGTTTAAATCCTTAACAACAAGGAAATACCATTTAACGTGTCCCCAAAAATCAATTTGGCAAAAATCTTTTCACGACCATATAATCAGAAGCGAAAAGGATTACCTTGAAATTTGGGAATATATCGATGCCAATCCTCAGAAATGGGAAGAAGATTGTTTTTACACAGAATAAAATGAAAGGGCTCAGAAATTCCCGAGCCCTTTCATTTTATTCATCTAAATCTCTTTTTTGCTGTTCGTTAATGCTCTGTAATTTATTAGCGTAACCCAATTGTTTGAGCAAAAGTTCCATTGTTCTATCAAGTTCGCTGCCCTCCGAGTAATCCGCGGGGAACATCCAATCAACTCGTTTGTGTTCAAGAAGCGGCGCCGCATTATGATACTGGTCGCCGTGATAAATCGCAATAGAATGTCCGCCCGACTGCTTTACAAGCTTCATACAGGGAACATCGGTAAGACCGTCACCAATATATATCATATTGCTGAAAAGCACTCGTTTCTCATCATCAGGTCTTGATTTATTTAAATCTACATCATTATTGATATCTAAAACGCCTTTGTTTATACGGTATACAAACTGTGTCTTATTTGTATAGTTAACCGCCATTTTGGGCCAATGGGCCTGTCCGTCCTTATATAAAAATTCACAGGCATATATCTTTTTAAAATGCCCCGCTATAGAGGTGCCTTCAATAATCTCTTTGAGTCCCGATGATAGAACATAGTGCTCAACCACAACACCTGCTTCCTCGGCGTAACGGTTAATTCTATCAAACCAACCTTCTACTCCCTTGTGGTACTCTATATCCTTGCCGCAGGCAACCAAGGATTCCCGAGTTAGCGGATTGCCTGACTCGAGGGATTTTTCTACCATACAGTACATATAGGTAAGTATAGAATCCATGGTTTCTTCCGATGCCAATTTTCCCGTATAATTCCAAAACTCGTGGGGCTCCATACCGATACTGGGTATAAAGGTATATTCCTGCATATCCCGAGTACATAATGTTTTATCGAAATCATACATTATAGCAATAATAGGTTTGTTCATAATAAACCCCTTTATAGATTTTTTCACATTGTAACATTTAAAAGAAATATTGTCAACTAAAGAAAGGACTTGGGAATTTCCTCTCAAGTCCTTATATTTTTATTATTCCTATAATTTTTTCAAATTATTATAACTCTTTAAATAATAGTCATCTATTCTTCACGCATCATATCGTAGTCTGCTGAAATTCTAAAAGCAAAATTCGGATATTCATTTATAGGCAAAATTAAAAAATCATCCGATTTCGTTACAAAATTCAAAAAAGTTTTTTTAAATCCTCCGAAAAACAGACCGACGGCTACGCGAACGTCCGCACGGATACTATTATTTTCTTTTGAAATTACAATATCGGATTTGGATTTTTTAGCATAAGCAATAGATAGATTTATAAACTCCTGCGTTTCGGCATCATATAAAGATAAATCGGATTTTTCGGCCATTTCCGTTTTTTCCGAGAATTTTGCTTCATAAATTATTTCTTCCATAAAATGCCTCCAAATTAAAAAAGCGCACCCCGAGGGGTGCGCCGAAAAAGTGTTTCCCTCGGTTTCGCTACCACACTACACCGATAAATTATATCCGCAAGGGAATAAAGAGAGAACACCTTTTACCAAGGTAGTATCTCCCCTCACGAATATGAAAATTTATCATATTAAATTGTAGTGTGGTATGCACATATAATACCATATAAATATGGCAATTGCAAGAAAAAAGGAATTGGGGTTTCCTAAAACCTTATATTTTTATTATCCTTATAGGTTTGCCATATTTTTTCGCAGATTCTATCATAGATTTAGTGCCTTTGCTTTTCCCATCCCAAAAGCATATTACAAAATCACATACACGGGCCATTTGCTCATTTCTTTTTGGTCCTGCGCTTTTGCCGTATTTTCCCCACTCGGCAGGATATTTTTCAACCCTTAATCCGTTCTCTTTTGCATATCGTTCACCAATAGCATCTGCGCCGTTCGCACAACCTGAAACAATAATAATATCGTTTTCTTTACGGATATTTTTAATGTAATAATCAATATATTTTTTTGCATTATCATAATCCGTATAATCTCTGCAACCCGCTATAACTACTCTCTTTATCATTATATATCCTCTCGTTTATATGGGGATTATATCCCCTTAATATTTAGGATTATAATCCCCATAATAATATATGTCAAGGGGGTTATCTTATGATAGTATTTGATAAATTATGGATTACGATGAAGGAAAAAGGATTTTCAACATATAAATTAAGAGAGAATTGCGGCATTGACAGTAAAACGGTAAGGCGGCTAAAAGCTAATGAAAATATAGAAACAAAAACGCTTGATAAAATTTGCGCCGCCCTTAATTGTCGCATAGAAGATATTGCAGAATATAAAAAATAATTAAAAATAAAAAAGCGCACCCCGAGGGGTACGCCGAAAAAGTGTTTACCCTCAGTTTGTTGCAACGCAAACCAAAATTTCGCCATACGGAGAAAGGGTAACACCTTTTACCAAGGTATTATCCGTATGACAATAAATACTATTCAGTTTGCGTTGCAAGTAAATTTTACCACAACTAAAAATTAAAATCAATAATAAAATTAAATATATAAATATATTGAAAAATCTTAAATTTATGGTGCTATATTTTCGGTGATAAATATGGAGCTACCCAAACGAAAACCGACAAGGTTACAAAATTACGATTACAGCCAAAACGGATATTATTTTATAACAATATGTACCCACAACAAACAAAAGATTTTATGTAACATCGTAGGGGAGGGGTTTCCCCTCCCGCAATTAACCGAAAATGGTGAGATTTTAAAAAATATCATATCGTCGGTTAATAAAAAATATAATTGTGTAAATATAGATAAATATGTAATTATGCCAAATCATAT
>JAZNWP010000046.1:0-3494 GCA_045593385.1 Acutalibacteraceae bacterium | reverse complement strand
TGAGAATCAACAATCAGCCGGAAATTGTGATTGTTGATATAAATAAATTTTAATGTCGGAAAGGAGTGCATAATAAATGATTTCCTCACTTTTGCAAAAATTACCTCTTGCAGTAGTAGGACTATTACTGGTTGTATCAGCTTTGACAATATACTTTCGTTCAAAGAATATTACAAAAAGTGAGTTCTTAAAGATATTCAAAAGCACACGAATAATTGGTGCGTGGATATTGATTTTCGTGTTCGTTATCTCAGGTATATTTGGAATTTTTAATCATATAAAAGCAAAACACTCTGTTACGGCTGTTGTAGCACTTAATTATTCAGAAGCTTCACAGGCACAAAATTCCAATGGGACAAGATACAACATGGCAGAGATAATCTGTGATGAGGTTGTAGAAAAAGCTATCGAAATGGGAGCATTTGAAAATGTAACCGTAAAACAGCTTAAAAACTGCTTATGTGTTTATCCTTATGTGCAGGGTGACGTGGATGATAAATCCAATTATCATATTTCTACGGAATTTGTTGTAGAATATCACGCTTCAAAGCACACCGACCACTTAGATGCTGAAAATGTGATTACCTTGATAACAAGTGCCTATAAAGAATACTACATAGAAAAATACACGGATAATTTCAGTCTTACAAGCAAAGAGGACAAACCTGATTATAGTACAATGGAATATATGGACATTGTAACCTATTTCAATAAGGAAACAACTGCTGTTTTAAACTATCTTTACGGATTGGCTGAAAAAGGTCCAAGTTTTGTTACAAAAAATAATACTACATTTCACGCAATAGCACAAAAGGTACATCAATTTAAAGAAACACAAATAGATCAAAATCTTAAATCTTTGGTTTTGCAACATGGAATTGTAAGAGATAAAGATAGCTACATCGAAAGGCTTTCCTACCAAAACAAAAATACAGATTTCGACAGGCAAAAAAATAAAGTATCATTCGATATTTGCAATCAGGCAATTGATATGTATTCCGAGGAAATGACAAGAGTCGTTCTTGTTCCTACATGGGATGAGGGTGGAAAGTATTATATGGGTAGAACAAAAGTCGGCATTGATGAACTTTCTGTTATGGCAACAACATTCAGCAATAATGTTGCTTCAAATGAGAAGGAAATAATGGATAACAATCTTGTTATAGGAAAGATGAAAGGCTCATCAGGCAATACATCAGCAAATGCTGAAGCAGACGCACTTATTATAGCCATAGACAAGAGCATCGATGACTTTACTAACGAAGCGATTACTGCCGGCAGAGAATATTCAAATTATAGAATGAACCAATGTATTGCAGTCAGCATTTCAGGAACTTCTTTGTTTAGTGAGTTAAAGACAATCATTATATTTATGATGCTTGCTTATATTGCTGCGTATGTATTTACAGTTTCTAAAAAATTTCCAAAAGCTTAAACACAAATTATACAGGAGGGTAAAAAAATGAAGAATTTTCAGATTATGAGATATTTAAAAAAGATTCTGCCTATCATTGTGATTATTTGTGTTTTAGCAACTTATGCAATAAATTTCAAACTTAAGAATTCCAACACATTTGTTGCTTCGGAAGTTATTCATTACAATGATCCTGCGGCAGAGCAAGGACTTACACCAACAGGTTCAAAACTTGATGTTAATGAAATCAAATCATCGGCTGTAATGTCAAAAGTTGTTGACAGAATGGGACTTACAGGTATTTATTCGGTTGATAGTCTGATATCAAGAATATCAATAACACCCCTTCCCGATGAGGATAAGATTGCACAGAAAGAAGCCAAACTTGAAGAAGGCGAAGAATATGTTTATGAGCCAAGTACATATGTTGTTTCTTTTACTGCTACAAACAACGAAGGAACAGAGTTCGCAAGAACTATACTTGATGAAACCTTAGATGTTTATTTTGCAGAATACAGTCAGAAATATGTTAATGTTGCTCCTGCAAAAAATGTCATAGATAATATAGAAAACGAAAACTATGATTATATCGAAATAGTTGAAATGATTGATACGGGTATTGATGAAACATTAAACACATTATACCAGCGTATGGACCAAACACCCTATTACAGAGCAACAAAAACAGGGGTATCTTTTAACGATTTGGCAGATGAATTTAGCTACATAAGACACGTTAAACTATCTGACTTGTTTTCAAAAATATATAAGTACCAGATAACTAAAAATAAAACTGTGCTGATTTCAGACTACACTACAAGAATTGATAATAACGATATATCAAACACAAAAGAAGAAAGTATTGTGGAAGATACCGTCGCAGTTATTGATGCTTATGTAGAAAAAATGAGAGAATCAGGGAATACAAATATTACTTACGAGTATATCCTCGATAATGTGCATGAGCGTAATTTAACAGATTCTTTTGCACCGGGCGATCAAACCGTAACATATGACGAACTCATATATGGTTGGAGAGAACACAATGAAAAAAAGGAACATTCAATTATTGACTCTGCGTACTGTCAATATGTTATCGACACCTTCCAAAAATGTACGGGAGCTTGCGGTGGTACTTGCAGTGGCTTGGGTCAGACATGCACCCAATTGGGCAATGAAAGCTATGCACAAATTCAAGGGGAGATTGATACAGAAATCAAAGAACTTATTTCTGATTTGAATGGCTTATACAGTACAACGATGAAAACTAATGAGGAATACAATGAATATCTTGGTGCAAGTTATATTTCGGTATTATCCTCTGCTTCGGTTAAACCGAGTGTTAATGTAAACCTATATACATTAATTGCATTCTTCTTCCTTATAATCCTTTGCTGTGGCGGTGCGCTTGTATTAGGAAGACTTGGAGATATTATACATTATATTTTCTACACAGACCATCTTACAGAGCTTAATAACCGTGCATACTTTGATAAGTATTTGAAATCTATGGACAAAAAACTATTAGATGACGGTACGGTGTATGCAATGGTTGATATAGCAAATCTTGCAAATATAAATGCCGATCATACACGTCAGACGGGTGACGACATTATAAAGATGTTTACAATGTACCTGAAAGAAACCTTTGGAAAAACAGATGCAGAGTTTATTTATAACGGAAACGGCAGCTTTGTAATTTTGGCAAAGGATACTGATTACATTACCGTTGAAGATATAATGAGGTTGTTCCAGTTAAGACTTGATGACCGTGAAGAATATAAGGAAATCAGGATAGAATATAAGGTTGGTATTGCAGAAACATTTAAGGAAAATCAAACTGCAAGAAAACTGCTTTCAGAGGCAATAAAAAGTAAAAAGGAATATGTTTCCGAGCCGCTGAAAAAGGAAGTTGTGACCGAATAAGACTATGAAAGGAGGGCAAATGAACTATGGAAAACAGATTTGTACAAACAGCTTTTAAGGTTTACTTTATGGCAATAGCAGTACTTATGTACTATTTTCTTACAGAAGTAATTAACCTTGGTTTGTTTATTACATACCGTCATGCATTTGCCCT
>JAZNWP010000045.1:0-2125 GCA_045593385.1 Acutalibacteraceae bacterium | reverse complement strand
TTATCAACAGGATATTCACCAACGACTTTTCCTGTTTGTCCGTTAATAGCAAATTTATACATTTTATCCATATACTTAATATTGAGCATCCATACAGGAAGGAGGGAATATCTTATCTTGCCGTTTGAAAAGCTTACCCTTGAGTTTTCGGGAATTACTGCTGTGTAACGGTTGGTAGTGTCATTAAATGCCTCAATGGTTGAATTTTCAACTCGCTCATTTGCTCGTTCAATACTTTCCTCGGCACTGACATCATATTTGTCAGCTAAGTATCCCGAAAGATAAGCTCCGCTAAATTCAACGGCATCTTCATAGTTGAACGGTTCTACAGCCTCCATATAACTATCTTCAGCCTTTTTAGAGGCATCCACAGGGATATTGGCAAAGCCAACAGTACCACTTCTGAATAACTTAAAATAATCGGTTTTAGTGTAATTATAATTTGAATCGGTCCATGCGGTTATCCTTTCTGCATTGTAGCTTACTGCCGCATCACAGTCGCAATCAAACATCCAGAACGGAACATATACGCCAGCCATCTCTTCAATTTTTCTTTTATTCTTAAATTCATCAGGCAAAAACGGTGCATTTTTGAAATCACCCTCAAAAGCCTCTATTGCAGCTTTTTTATTTAGCTTAAACGGAATTATGTAATCAGGCTTTAGTGTTCCTTCAAATTGTCCTTTGACAATAGTGGAGTTGCCGCAATATGGACAAACTGTGGAGCCAAGTGTATCATCGCCCTGAATTTCTGCTCCGCAGGAGGGGCATGAATAATTTGAAAGAGTAACCTCGTTTGTGTCTTCATAATTTCTTGGCGTATAGTTTTCCCAATCGTATTTTGATGTGCCACCGGAATCGGCAGAGCCTTCTGTCATTTGCTGCAACGTTTCAAGCGGGAATGTATTGTCGCAAGACTCACATATTAAGTTCTGCGTTTCGGCATCAAACACTAAAGGTGCCGTACAACAAGGACATTTATAATTTTGTACTACATCCATGGAATTTACCTCCCTTCATAATGGCAGAATGCTTATTTTGCGATTTTTACCTCATTATTTGCTTCCGCGCATTTCGTGCAACAAACTCCGCCACCAAGCTCGTCTGAATATACGGAGCAATCCTCGCAAATCATATCCCCGCATATTTCGCAACGGTTTAAGTTTAGCCTTACTTCGTTGTTTGCGCGCTCATATGCTGCCGCATGTTCATTTGCATAAATGATTGCACGAGCTTCTTTTTCATCATTGGACAGAAAAGTTTTTTGTGCAAAAGCACTGTTGAAGTCATAAGCCTGTGTTTGGATTGCCTTACCACAACAGTCGCAATAGAAAACAAACTTAAACTGTTTCATTGACGATTCGTCTGTGTATTTTTTTGTGATTGGACTCAGCATCGCACTACCTCCTTTGTTTATCTTTTAGTAAATTGCTTTTTTAGCAATTTACTAAATTACAAAAAAGTCTACTTATGGAAGTGAGCTGTGCGAACGACAGTCACAATAGTGACTTTTTTATAATATAATTTTATTTAAAAATCCTTATTTTGTATATTAGCCCTATGGCTACTTTTGCTGATTTGAGGGGTGGACTTAGGGCTACTTTGTGGAATTTTAGGGGTAGACCCAGGGCTACCATGCCTGATTTTACGCCAAGAAAAGCGGCTTCGCCGCACCGCCTGCGGCGGAAGTGCGGAGCAATATCGCTTTTCTTATGCCATGTGCATTTTTGAAAAGCTATTGCTTTTCAAAAAAATTTGCACGGCAATATAATCAAAGTTTTTACTGTATAGGAACAAAGTTTCCTATACAGTAAAAAAACCGCCCATTTTTCAATGGACGGCAAATTTGTTAGTTTCAGATATATTTTTTTAATTTAGCATATAGTTCAAATCGGTTTGCTACATTGAACTTTGCATAAATGGAGCTTGTATGTTTTTTGATAGTGCTCTCGGTTACAAACAACTCGTCTGCAATTTCTTTTCGTTGTTTGTTGGCAAGCAATTTTATCAAGACCTCTTTTTCTCTTTCGGTAATCCGACTGACGATTTTCTCGCATGCTAATATGCAGTCAATATCTTTTTCACTAAAAAGTGCTGTGCTATCATCGTCAGATTGAATCGCTCC
>JAZNWP010000044.1:0-4211 GCA_045593385.1 Acutalibacteraceae bacterium | reverse complement strand
ATCATTTTGACACCTCCTTAATCCCTAATCCATAAACTCCTGACATATATCGCGTACCAATACTTTAACTTCTGTTTTACATCAAATCGGTTCCACACGTCTTTCTTCCACTCTTTACAACGCCTTTTCGCCAGTGTCACTTCAGCGTTTCCTTTTTCATACTTTGCAAACAACAACACTTGTACAACCGATGTAATATAATTATACCGCAGTACCATCCATGCTTCGTCCATATCGATTCCCGTAAGCTTGTCATATAATTGCAGGAACACCTCCGCCGCACAAAAGTCTGCTTTTTTTGCTCTCATATGACAGGCACTATCCGGTCTCAGATACCAATGATACAACGGCAACGTTGTTAAACAGGCTCTCTCACAGACAGACATAATCTGATAAATATAGAGACAATCTTCATTTACCTTTACCGTCTCATCAAACCTGATTCCTCCGAATTTCCGGGTACTAAACAATTTATTCCAGGTAAAACCATGCATGGAATTATCGTCACAAATAAAATTTCGAATGCATTCGTTGCTTGTCTCAAAAACAAATATTTCCTCGGTCTTCCCCTTTACTCCCATAACATACTCATAGGCTTTATCCACACCGCAAGCTACAAGCTCACACTGCTTTTCTTTCGCCAATTCGTACATTCTCTCTATGTAATTCGGCTCAATCCAGTCGTCCGAATCTACGAAGCAAAACCATCTTCCCGTCATCAGAGACAGACCGTAATTACGGGCATAACTTACCCCATGGTTTTCCGTATGGTACACCCTTATCCTGTCGTCCCTCTCCCGGTAAACATCACATATTTTCCCCGCATTATCTTTAGAACCGTCGTCAATACATATGACCTCAAAATCAGGATATGTTTGCACCAAAATACCGGTAAGGCATCGTTCTATGTAAGCTTCTGTGTTGTATACCGGAACGATAATACTGATTTTCTCTGTTTTACTCTCGTTCATAATTACCCCCGTATCTTATCTTTTCACACCAAGAACGCAACAAATCTCTATTTTATTTCCCCACTATCTTTTTGTAGTATTCCATGGTACAATAATAACTGATTAAAAAACAAGGTGGATATTCGTATGCATTACATTTCTCTCGGTTACTTTTGTTCAATCGCTATGGAACTGGAAAAACTAGGATTGCGCTCGGAATCCTCTCCTTTTGACTGGCTCATTTCCGATTTTGAAGGGGTCATCCGCGCAATCGAAAACCACTTTGAGGATTTTTTAGATCCAAACTATTTAGCTCAGAACTCCCATAACCATGCACACTACAAAAACATTAAATACGACGTTCAATTTTTCCACGATTTTAATCCATATCAGCCTTTGCTTGACCAGCTCCCGTCTGTGAAAAGCAAGTATAACCGGCGTATTGAACGTTTTTACAAGTCTATCACGGAACCGACTTTGTTTATCCGCTATATTAATGATAAACCCGGTACCGGCAACATAGCAAAAGAACTGGATTGGATTGAGAAAAACTATGACTCTGTTATAGCCCTGCTAAAATCCTTTCATCCCCAAAATGATATTCTTTTCATTGCTAATGACGGCCTTGTTTCTCAGAAGTTCAAAATCTATACTGTCCCAAAAGATGACGGAGACAGTGTAGCCCGCAGTCCCCTTACAAAAAACCCGGAGCTGCAAGAGTTTTTTAATAACGTTGATTTCCCGGAAAAGCAACGCAACATCGAACGATATTTGCAAAAGCAACAGCAAAAAAGAAACTCACGGTTAAAAAAGAAACTCGTCTCTCTCCTAAAAAAACTCTTTCGCAAAGAATATGTACACTCTCAGCTCTACTAAAAATGTCAACTCTCAGCTGGCCTTTTCTCAAAATCGGCCAGCTTTTTTATTTTCTGATGTTTTTCACAAATGAAAATACACGATTGACCAATCTTACAGGCAAGTATCTGTAAAGGCAATACTGAAGTTTTCCTTTTGCGGAACTTATTTCCGAAAGAGCCGTATGTTCATGACATATTTTATCATTAATTGCCTCCAAACCCCAATTCAATTCACCGTAAGCCGGATTGTTTAAAAACCCTTTTATTGCATCTTTTAATCCATTGCGGATATCGCAAAATTTGTTGATGTCAGTATACTTCGAAATAGCCGTATTATCGAAAGTTCTGTTGTAATATCTGCAATAGATAATTTGATACTTATTCCACCCGATATCAAAACAGGAGGTTTTTTCTGTCATTTTTACCTTCGGCCGTTTCCCGGTCAGTTCTTGTATGATATCAAGGTATATTTCAAGAATAGCATTCCATGTATAAGAGTGCGGATCCGTTATGTGAAAACAACTTCTCAACGCATCTTCTTCTCCTATAATTGCTGCTATGCCGTTCGCAACATCATATCCACTGGTCAACGCAGTAAGCTTACTTCCGATGTCTTCGGAAAAGACAATCGTTCTTCCATGTAATGCACGATACAACCAATGTTCCTTTTCTAACACGCCCAATTGAAGTCTGTTGCTGTTGTAGGTAACACTGGGACGGATAATCGTCCAATTATTCTTTGAACTGCGAAACAGTAGATTTTCCTGTCTTGCCTTAGCCAATGCATATTCGTCGGTTTGTAAATACTCCTCATCCTTAGATGTATCAAGAAGCCGGGCAGAATTTTCGTTTATCAGTCCGTCTGTCTCCGCATAGACTCTCGCAGAACTGATATAAATGTACTGTACGGTATTGTTTAAGAACAGCTCGTACCGTTCCTCAAATGCACGGGTGGAGTATGACATAAAATCAACAACCGCATCCCATTTCCGATCCTTTAATACCGTAGTAATAAACGAAATATCATGTGCATTTCCTTGAACATAATGAATCTGTTCGGTATCTTCGCTCTTTTTCTTTCTGCTGGTCACATAAACATTGTGTCCCTGTGCCGATAGTATTTTTGTTAACGCAACCCCCATTGCTCCGGTTCCGCCCAACAGTAATATATTCCTATTTGTACTCATCCCAGATTTTTATGATATTTCTAAAAGCAGACTATCATTTTCCCTTTCGTATTATTCATTCCCATACATCCTATCTTCGTTTATCATACACCACGCTTCAGTTTCTTCTTCACAATCCCTACCAGACCGAAGCTCTTCTCCGCCCAGTACAAGCCAAACACGCCGATTACGATTACAAGCAACCATCGGATTACTATTTGATTCTCCAACAACATGGTAACCCCACCGGCCGCACAAACAAAGAGAGAAGAACCAATACATCCCCCCAACGAAACAAGACTGCTTCCATGTATCTTTTTTGCCAAAAGATAATGAAACACAAAATACAGCACGTATGTAACCAACGTGGTATATGCTGCCGCAATATAGCCATATCGCGGAATAAACAGATAATTCAGCACCACATTCAGCGCAGCTGCCAGCATGCTTCCCAGAGCAATAAATTTTGTCTTTTTATAAAAATACTCCACATATACCGGAATCGTATAGATAAATGCAAAGTAGCCTCCGAGCACCACCGGAACTACACAATTCGTAGTACGCCAATATTCCCTATCACCTAAAATTCGGATAAGTTCCGGCACTACCATTATGACCATTGCAACAAATAAAGCAAATCCAAACATATACTTTGTTGCGCTTTTCCGTATGGACTTGTAATCCTTGACGTCCATCTGCTCATAAAACCACGGTTTCCATACCTTGTCCAGAGATGAACTAACCACAAATATCAACGAATTGATTGTCCCCGCGAAGCTATACAAACCGGCTTCCGCCGCTCCTACCATTCCTTTTATCATAATTCGGTCAAAAGAAGACAATATTACTTGGGATATTCCGTGAGGAATGATGGGAAGACTGTATTGCAAGGCATATTTCCAGTACAGCGTATTTATTCTAGGCTTTGCCTTCTTAAAGAAATAGCAGCAAATATACCCACCAATCACTATAATCGGAAGGGCAGTCCCCACAATTCGTCCCATCAACCTGTTTTCTTTAAAAACCGTAAGGATAAGAATAACGGAGAGTCCCATATTGGTTAACGCATTTACAGCCGTCAGTCTAAGATACGCTTTCACACTATAACTCAACCCTACGTATACATTAAACAGCTGGAACAGCGCCGATCCCAAACAATGAAATACTAAAATATTAACGGTTGCTCTGTCTAAGCCCAGTGCTTTGCTGTAACCGTTATAGAAAACATTGGCAAGGAC
>JAZNWP010000043.1:0-2957 GCA_045593385.1 Acutalibacteraceae bacterium | reverse complement strand
CTCTGCATTACCATTAGAATTTGCTTATGCCTATGCTATTACAGTATGGAAAGCACAAGGTAGTGAATGGGATAAGATACTTGGATTTGAAGAATCGTTCCCTTGGAATATAGAAGAACATAAGCAATATTTATATACTTTAGCTACAAGAGCACGTCAAAAATTAGTGTTAGTTAAAAAATAATGGGAACTGGTGATGAAAAATTGGCTTGGGATAAAGGAAAAGAAACGTCTTTTACTCTCAAAGATTGTAGTATAAGTAGTAGTGCATTAGACTCTCTTAAAACGGGAGAAATTTGTTATGAATCTACTACTGGCGGAACTTATATTGGAACTACTACAGGATATAAACCTATAAGAATAAGCTATGCAGATTATCCTCTTAGTACAGCAAAAACAATAACAAAAGAACAAGAGCAAATTGAAACATTAATTAGAGCAGTAACCAATTTAATTCAAGAAGTTGAAGAATTAAAAAAAGATAATACTTATATATATGATAAAATAGAAAGCTTAGAAGAAGAAAATATAGTTTTAAGAAATGATTTAGAAGTAATGCGTAAAGAATTAACCGCGGCAGAAGAAGAAATACTTAATTTAAAAAATACAAAAGTTGATAGAGCAGATGATGAAAAACCTATATTTGAGTTTAAATTTTAAAAGCAAGTTTATTAAAAAACTTGCTTTTTTATTAATTTTATGGTATAATATATATAGAAAGAAAATATGAAAGAGGTGAGTGCGTGGTATCTCGATACCCCGGCAGTTTACACAACCATAGCGACTTCTCTAACCTACGTCTTCGAGACGGAATATCTCGTTTTACAGAGCTGATAGACCGAGCAATTGAATTAAAACATGATGTTATAGCAATTACTGAACACGAATGCTTAAGTAACGCAATTAAGATTGAGAAGTATGCAGAAAAAATAAAAGATAAAATTAAAGTTATTCGCGGTAATGAAATATATTTATGTCGAGACGGCTTGATCGGAGAAACATACCAAAAGGGAGAAGATAAGTTCTATCATTTTATCTTGTTGGCTCGCGATTCCGTCGGACATAGACAGCTTAGAGAAATTTCAACACGAGCATGGTCTCGGTCTTGGAAGACTGGCAAGATGATTCGAGTACCAACTTATTATCAAGATTTAATTGATATTATCGGGAAAGACCCCGGCCATGTAATCGGAAGTACCGCTTGTTTAGGTGGGTTTCTTGGCACAAAATTATTACAATGGCATACGACCGGAAGAGACAACGATTTTTACAACAAAATTTTAAATTGGATTGCACAAATTGAACAAATATTCGGTAAAGGTAATTTTTATCTGGAATTACAACCTTCTGACAACGAAGAACAGACTTTTGTAAATAAAGAGATTCTCAAAATTTCTGAAAAATTATCTATACCATATATTATTACAACCGACTCTCATTACACCAAGAGGGAGGATAAACCGATTCATAAGGCGTTTCTTAATGCGCAGGAAGGTGAACGAGAGGTTGATGCTTTTTATGCAACCACTTATTTAATGGATACCGAAGAATTAGAAGGGTATCTAAAATATATGACAAGAGAGCAATTAGATTATGCTTATCAAAATATCCAAGAGATAAAAGATAAGTGTGAGGATTATAGTTTGCGCCGGCCACTAAAAATCCCATCACTCTCGTGGAAAAGTCCGGCAAAGCGCCAAGCGCATGCTCTATGGATTGAAAAAATCCCGAACCTTGAAAAATTCTTTAATTCAGACTTTGATGGCGATGTTCGTATGGCTGAATTACTTATAGAAAAATTAGCATCAGACCCAAGACTTCAATATCAGGAATCATATGATGAATTAAATAAGAATCTTGAAGAAACATGGGTAAGCTCAGAAGTAAATAAAGCTCATTGGTCTGCATACTTTTTAAATCTTCAAAATATTCTTGATGAAGTATGGCGAGCAGGTAGTCTTGTAGGACCTGGCCGTGGTTCTGGTGTAGGATTTTATTTATTGTATCTTTTGGATTTAATACAAATTAATCCATTATGGGAAACAACTAGAACCTTTTCATGGCGCTTCCTTAACCCTAGTCGTGTGTCGGTATTGGATATTGACACAGATATCGAAGGGGGCCGTCGTGCCGAGGTATTGGCTCACCTTAGAAAAGTATACGGCATTGACCGAGTGGCAAATGTCATTACTTTCGGCACCGAGGGTAGCAAGTCCGCCATACAGACGGCCGCACGTGGTCTTGGCATTGATAATGATATAGCATTATATATATCTTCTCTTATTCCCGCAGACCGTGGTAAAACCCGTACACTTGACCAGTGTTACTATGGTGATGCAGAAGAAGGTTTTACACCTATACCTTTATTTGTTCAGCAAATGAATGAATATCCCGAACTATGGGAAACAGCTAAAAGAATAGAAGGCTTAGTGTGTAGGATGGGCGAACATGCAGGCGGTGTAATCTTTGTCGACGAGCCTTTTACGGAATCTACCTCGATAATGAAAGTCCCAAATGGCGATACCGTAACAGCATTCGACCTTCACGACGCAGAGGAGGCATCACTTATTAAGATAGACCTGCTTAGCGTTGAGGCACTAGACAAGATGCATTCCTGTATTGATTTGTTATGTGAACAAGGATATATGGACCAACAGCCTACATTAAGAGAAACTTATGAGCAATATCTTAATATTTATAAAATTGAAAGAGAAGCTCCTAAAATGTGGGAAAAAGTTTGGAACCATGAAATTCAAGCATTGTTTCAAATGGAACAACAAAGCGGTATTCAAGGTATAGCTTTAACAAAACCCGGCAGTGTAGACGACTTAGCAGTATTAAACTCTGTTATTCGTCTTATGGCTCAAGAAAAAGATGCTGAACAGCCGCTTGAAAAATACGCCCGTTTTAAAAACGATATTAACTTATGGTATCGTGAAATGGACCGTTATGGTTTA
>JAZNWP010000042.1:0-1618 GCA_045593385.1 Acutalibacteraceae bacterium | reverse complement strand
TACAGGCGATAATCCTGAAAGCCACCATATTCTCCGAAATATCTTCCGCTATTTTCATCAAAACAAGCTTTCCAGCCGGACCCGTTTTTAAAAAGCATGATATAAACCTCCCCGCTTAATCTGTTCGCTAAATTCTTATTTTCCTAACTGTTCGACCTATTGGAATTTATTTCTTTTTCAATTCAGCAATTGCTGCATAGTGCAAAACATCAAACTCGTTAGGTGCAATTTTTTCTAACAGGGTCAGATGTTCTTGTTCCCAGCTTTTGATTTCAGTTTGTGTAAGAGATGCGCCCACTCCACGACATGCCTTCATTCTTCCGTGCCAGCTTTCACGTGTGAAATGTACATTTAACGTGTATTCCTCGTGATACGCATATTCAAAATTTTCTATATAGCAGTCAGGAATGTGTATCGGATGCTTGGTTTCACCGGCGCCGCTCCAATTCGGACTGTACTTAAGCACCAGTTTCTCACTTGCATCCGCAATTTTATCCTCGAAAGGTAGCCATGCCATATAGAGAACAACAATTCGACCATTCAGTTTTAACATACGGTAAAGCTTCGGCATAATTTTTTCGTGATCGAAATACCAAAAGCATTGGCAAGCTGTAATCACATCAAAGGAGTCATCGGAAAAATCCAGCGCCTCAGCCGACATAGCGTAATAGTCAATATCCATACCTGCGGACAATTTCTTTGCCTGCTCAATTTGATTTTCCGAAATATCCGTTCCTGTCCATTTTGCACCGTAACGATACATATTCCTTGGGATAACACCTGTTCCCGTTCCTATGTCAAGCACCCTTTGTCCGTTCAAACAAAGATTTCGATTTATAATTTTATCGTAAAATTCTTGCGGATAAATATCGCGGTATTTGGCATAGTCAACTGATGTTTTTCCCCAGTCAAAGGCTTTTCCGCCATCTATCTTTTTATCTATGATTTCCATTGATTTCACCATTACAAATTCTTATTTTCCTAACTGTTCGACAAATTGGAATTCACCTTTCAGTATCTATCAACACCGCTCTGCACGGTGAACCATCTGCACCCGCCAAATTCAGCGGAGCAGCATTTAAGAAATAGATACCCTCGGACACCTCTGCCAAACGAATCCCCTCAAGCAAGATAACATCAGCAGACAGTAGTGCAAGATGTACCGCCATTGGCGCGTTTTGCGGTCCGACCGACTGAGGCTCGTTTCCGAGAAGTAAGATATTTGAAGAGGCAAATACCTTTGCCGCCTCTAAAGATATCTCGACATCTCCTTTGATTAGAATTCTTTTTGCTGCTTCCGCATTATGCTTTTTGGCTTTTTCGATTATTTCTGTGGCGTCATTATCGGTAACAACCCCACTGTGCTCTACTACGTAAGCCATTCCGATAAATGCTTCCAATGACATTTCATCCACGGGTTTTCCGTCTTTAATAAAATGACACGGTGCATCTATATGCGTGCCGTTGTGTGCACACATACTAAATGCCGTCAAATTATATACTTCGCCCTTTTCCATCGATTTGAGTTCTTTTTTCTCCGGCATTGGGTCGCCCGGATACACTTGGCAGCCGAAAACTTCTTGGGAAATATCGTAGATTTTCATTACTTATTCTCCGT
>JAZNWP010000041.1:0-105963 GCA_045593385.1 Acutalibacteraceae bacterium | reverse complement strand
GGTTATCTCGTAACTATACCCAATGTTGTAGCCGGCGAAGAGTATAAGGTTACTTTAAAGGAAATCCTTGCCGGTACGGGCTATAGCTTTAATGATTTCGTTTCTACCGCTAACGGCGGAACGAATTATTATTTCCACTTTTTGGCAGTTGAAGCTTCCGGTGCGAATGCCACCGTTCAGGTTGGTACTATGATATCTCCCGCTTACTATGTACCCACCGATGCAACAGGCGAAGAATTTGTTGCTGAAATGGCAGTCCTTGATACTTCTTCATTCTATAATACTGAAGAATTCGAAACAGCTCGTGCCGCTGCTTTAGCGGTTTATCCCGAAGCTGTAGATAAGGCAAATTCAGTAGCCGATCTTAAAGCTGCTTGGCAGAGTATGACATATACCAAGAACTTTAACCTTGGAATTGGTTATTATGATGGCGGATATAGATCTGCCGGAACACTTACCGCCTATGCGGTTGATGATGCTCCTGATGGTTTCGCTCCCGTTCCCAGTTATAAGTTTAACTATGCGGCTTCTGCTAATAAGGAAACCGGATATAGCTTAGGCATTGATGGTAAAACTTCTATGGTTCCCTTTAAAATGGATCAAATTTCCGATATTAAGGTTTGGTATAAATCTACTGGTGACGTTGAAGCAAGAGCTTTGGTTTTTTCTACTGATTTGAAAAATGTCTATGATATCGGAAGCACCGGTGCCAATACTCTTCCCAGCACCAATGGTGAATGGGAACAAATTTCATATATTGAATGGTTTGAATCTGCATTTGCGAATTGGAGCAACCGTATTATAAATTACACCGGCGCAAATAACAGCGCAGATACTCACTTCGCTACTATCGGTTTCGACGTTCAACAAGCTGATGTTGATATTACTTTTGGCGCTATGACAATAGTTCCTACCATAAATGTAGACCTTCAAGACTCTGCTTCTTGGTCCAACGCTCAGTGGGTAGTTAACGCCTTTGATGTTGACCTTGCAGATTATGCTGATGGCGATGCTAAAGAAACCTTTAAGTCAGCTCGTGAAGCAGCTAAAGGATACTATACAAAAAACTTTGCAGCTCAGGATGTTATCGATGCTGCAAATAAACTCAGCGGCCTTGGCCTCAAGCCCTTTACCTTAATCGAGCGCGATCAATTTGATGAAGACGGCGTTTGGGTAAGCACAGGCGCAAGTTATTCTGCAAATACCAACTATTTAAGCAATAACGGCGACCAATATGTAACCATCAATACCGAAGATTTTGGTAACCCCAGCAGCTCACCGGATTCAGGCGCAGTTCAATATGAAGCAGTTGCTGATGGCGGCATTAAACTTGCCGATATTGATGATATCTCCTTCTCATATAAGATTGCTAATAAGGTTGGCGATACCACCGCCGCTCGTATCTGGTTCTATAACGAAAACTATTCTCGTTATTTAAGAACTGAGAACGAGGAAACAGGCGAAGAGGAAGTTGTTTATGATGATGAAGGCAATGAGATAATCGGCAGAAATAATTGGCAGACCGGTATGGAAGCATACGATCAAGACCGTTATTTCACAGTTGATGCTGATACTGATGATGAATGGGTAACCACCTCTATCGCCACTATCTTCGGCAGCGATTGGAAGACTCTCTACCTCGGCTACCTCAACAACTCTGACATTAAGCCCGAAGATTTCACCGAAGATAACACCTATATCACCAAGTTAGCCCTTGGCTTCAATGGTTACAATATTGAGGGTGATTATGCTGATGTAACCCTCGGTTCTATGTATGTTGATTATGCAGATGACCGTTTCGCTATTGATGCTAATTGCGCTAATCCCACTGCAGTTTTAGCCGAAGCTATGGCAATTGATGCTTCTAACTGCAAGAAGGCAGATGCCGATGCATTCAAGAAGGCAGTTAAGGCACTTGCTGATGCTCTTGAAGAGAATATCTCTGCTGATTACTGCGTAGCAGGTAACAATGCAGCAACCTTAGTTGACCTTTCTCTCCTCGCTCGCTATATTGATGCTGCCGATAAGGATGCATTCGTAGCTAATAACTACATCGACCTTACCGCTGCTGATATCGATGAAAGCGGCGCAATTGACGAAGCAGACGTAACTGCTCTCAGATTAGCAATGCTCACTCCCGCAGAGGATTAATTAAATAATCTGAAGATTAATAAAAACAAAAACCGACTTGGAAACCCAAGTCGGTTTTTTAATATATATAAATATAGGTATTTTGTAGGGGCGGATGCCCACATCCGCCCGTTTTAAAAATCATTTTTTATTCATCATAACCCATTTTATTGGATTATTTTCGATATATTCCCAAACCTCATTATAATCATCTTGATTACGAATAATATGGTCGTAATATGAACGCTGCCAGATATTTTCTCCATATTCCTTATTGCAAAACCTCTTATATGTGCTTATAAATTTGGAAACATAGGAATTTGCATTAACAATATTTTCATTTGTAGGGGCAGGCGTCCTCGACTGCCCGTTTGAAATTGATAATAATAAATGGATATGGTCCGGCATAATTGCATATTTGTCGATGCGGATATCTTTATAAAAATTATTCAATTGATTTATATATTTATCTGCAATTACACCGTGATTTAACAATTTGATTTGCGGACGGTCGGGGACGCCCGTCCCTACGATATCGCATAATATGGGTTGGCGGTCTTTGGTGCATATTGTCACAAAATATGCGCCGTTTTGGCTATAATCGTATTTTTCTAATCTTATGGGCTTTCTTTTGGGTAAATCATTTATATTTTCATCCATTGCTTTTTCCCCTGATATAATAAAAAATATACTGCTGCGCGATGCCCTCGCCTCCCTTGCCTAAAGGGAGGGGGACCGCTTGCGGTGGAGGGATATTCAAACGACTTAATCACAACTCCTAAGCAAATTTTCTTTAACCTTTAAATCGATATATTCACACACACCATTGAAATTTTTATTGATTTCGTTATTTGGTATTCGAATTACGGTTAATTTTCTTTTTTCAATTATTGCAGTTCGGATTTTATCCTTTTGCAAACCGTCTTCTTCATAATGCTGAGACCCATCTAATTCAATTATAATTCTTGCTTTGCTACAATAAAAATCCACAATATAATCATCAATTACTTTTTGTCTTAAAAAACGGACGGGATATTTACGCAAAAAATCATACCAAAGATGGCGTTCTTCTTTTGTCATATTTTTTCGCAAAATTCTTGCATTATTGGTCAATTTAAAATTATGCTTACGATTCATATGACACCTCTAATTTAAATATTGCCCTCCTTGCCTAAAGGAGGGGGGACCATCGAAGATGGTGGGAGTTTTATTTTATACTCCCCGCAAAGCCCTCCTTGCCTAAAGGAGGGGGGACCATCGAAGATGGTGGGAGTTTTATTTTATATTCCCCGCAAAGCCCTCCTTGCCTAAAGGAGGGGGGACCATCGAAGATGGTGGGAGGATATTTTAAAGATTCTATGTCAAATCAATAGATTAGGCATTTATGCGAAAGTGAATCCCTCCGACAAAACCTTCAGTTTTGTCACCTCCTGACAGGAGCCCGTACCCTCTGTCACTTCGTGACATCTCCCTACACCGTAGGGAGTAACCCTTTAGGCAAGGGAGGCATAAGCGGAATTCGTTCGCTATATATTACGCTCACGAATATAATAAAAAATATACTGCTGAACGATTCCTGCGTATTTTTGGGCGCATGGGGGTAATTCACCGTCAAATAATTCTGCGAGGGCGCGTTTTATCCAAACATCGCGGGGAAATGCTTCAATGTGACCGAGGCCGAACAAAAGGGCGCAATCCGCAACTTTAGGACCTACACCCTTAATGGTCATCAAAACCTCGCGGGCGGTCTCAAAATCCATAAGCTTTAGGGCTTCTAAATCTATTTCACCCCTCGCCACCTTATTGGCGGCATCAAGGATATATTTGGCTCTGAAACCCGCCCTTAAAACCGATAAATCATCGAGGGTAAGCTTGCTTACGGTTTGGGCAGAGGGGAAGGTAAAACCCTCACCGCATTTACTTCCGAAATTCTCGCAAAGCCGCTCAACGATACCTTTAATTCTTGGGATATTATTATTTTGCGAAATAATAAAGGAGCACAATGCTTCCCAGGGGTCCTGATTTAAAATTCTGATACCGTTTCCAAACTCCGATGCGGCTTTGAGCACCTCGTTTTCGCTTATACTCACAATTATTTCGCCGTAATCTCTTTTAAGGTCGAAATAATCCTCCCAGATTTCATAAAAATCTTTTTCACTGCTACCCTTGATTACAATATCATTATCTCTTTTTTCAAGCTCGATATATTTGCCCCTTGCAACGCCGCGCCAAGCCCCGTTATCCTTTAAAGTCCAACGGAATGCCTGACCGCAGTCAAGGGTTTGCTGAAGGTCAAAATTAGTAACATTCTTAATATGTATTTCATCATTTATAAATTCAACATCAAACATAAAATCACCATTTCCATTATACTATTTTTATGTTATAATATCAAGGAAAGGAATGATATTATGCGTGATGATATTTGCACCATACCCGTAAGCGAGGTATTCGAGGAAAGTGACGGGTGTCCTATATGCCGAATGTACGAAACGGTAGAGGATAGGATTATTACATATATTTTAGGCGACGCTATGATGGAACCCGATGTGCGAATCGAAACCAACAAGGTGGGCTTTTGCGAAAAACACCTTGATAAAATGATGGGGTATAGAGGAAGGTTACAACTTGCTTTGATGCTCGAAACCCATCTAAAGAGCGTTAAGGGGGATATTTTCGATAAAAAACTTTTGAACCCGCCCGCCAAAAAGGCAGAAAAGGCGAAAAGCATCAGTGAGAGCTGTTTTATCTGCAATAAAATTGAATGGGGCGTATCCCGAATGCTCGATACTATCTACCGCCTCTATGAAAAGGAAAGCGATTTCAGAAAGCTTTTTGACAGTCAGCCGCAGTTTTGCTTAAAGCACTATGAACGCTTGGTTGCAGGCGCTCAGAAATCAAAAATGCCCCATTACCACAGTGAATTTTTAAAGAGCATTACTAAAATTACGGGTGAATATGCCGAAACCCTTTGCGGTGATGTTTCTAAATACTGCTCGATGTATGATTATCGAAATGCAGGCAAAGATGCCGATTGGGGAAACAGTAAGGATGCAGTTGAAAGAGCGGTAGCGTTTCTTTCGGGGAAAATTGTCGAATAGAAAATATTAAACCTTGCCTCCCTCTGACGAGGGAGGTGGATTTTGCGAAGCAAAAGACGGAGGGAGAGAATAATTATAAATTACATCTAAATTTTATTTTTTCTCTCCCTCAGTTTCGCTAACGCTCAACAGCTCCCTCGTCAGAGGGAGCCGATGCAATCAATCTGTCGAATAAAGTAAAATAATTTACATAAAACGGGAATTTTCCCGAATGTTGATAGAAAAACCGCGTATTAACGCGGTTTTTTCAACTTTTCCACCGAGTTATCAACATTTTTATGTCAACCAATACTGATTTTGAGTTATGATTGCCTGCGGCAAGTTATGAGATATGAGCGGTCTTGCCGCGTTATGATTTGCCTAACGGCAAAGTTTCGGTGTCGGCATTTCCGACGATATATATATATATTAGTTCGCAAAGCGAACACATTAACTATTTGCGTAGCAAATATCATAACATTCGGCTTTGCCGAATTCATAACTTATAACTCATAACTAAATTTATTTTCGAATAATCTATCCACCTTTTGCCAAAAATAAAATTATCCTATGAAAAGGTGGTATTTATATGGTAAAAGGCGTTAATAAAACCGTTATTGAGGTAAACGATACGGGTAGTAAAATGTTTGAAAAGGTAGTGTTTTTTGTAACACCTAAGTATGGTAATTTAAAGGCGGCGCGGCTTAATCAGGCGGTGAGGGAGTTTTCCTTTAATATGGAAAATCAGGTGGCAAACAGCAAAAGCTTACGAAAAAGGGTGCGGCTTAAAAGGTGGGTAAAAATTACCCTTTGGTCTTTAGGTGGGATTTCACTTGCCGCAATTTCGCTTTTAATAATATTATAATGTAAAATGCAAGGTATTAACCTTGCATTTTTTTGCATTATATTGTATAATTATATGGATTAATATACATAGTTTGGAGATAGAAAATTGGAAAATATTAAACCCGCTTCAAAGGTGTTTGTTAAGATTATTGCGGTTACCATATTGTGCTTTTTCGTTGCCATTTCGTTTTTAGTTATGTGCAATGGCCTTGGAACCGAAAAAATCGGTTATACCGTTTTTGGTGTTACCGAAAATGATGATGAACTCAAAGAGCTCTATACTCATTATTATGCCGATGGCAAGGATGAGCTTGAAAAGGAGTATACGGATAAGGGCTATGTCTTGCAGAAGGTGACCGTCCGTTCTGAATTTAAGGGAGCACCTAAAACCATTTTCCTTACTTTAACCCAGATTTTTAATTTATTCATTCTTATTGCCTTTGTTTATCATACACTTTGGGACCTTGGCGCCGCGGATTCTAATCTTGTTAAGTTTAAGCACAAATCATTGGATAAGCTTCGCGGTCTTAAAATAGGTCTTTTGGCATCTATACCCAATATTTTATTCTTTGCAATTATTGTTATTTTCCAAAAAGGATTTATGTCGGGCTTTAATATGCCGATGTATAAATTCTTTGTAAGTTATTTCTATTCCTTTGTTGAACTGATTTTAAATGGCGTTAGAGAACCATTTAATTTATCTGCAGTTCAGATTTTACTGCTCAGCGCATTGCTTCTCGTAATTCCCGCCATAACTGAAATTTCCTATATTTTAGGATATAAAGGAATTTCTTTGGAAGAAAAACTCGTATATAAAAAGGAGAAGAAATAATGGCAGGTTTTTTCGGTTTATTTAATTATGAAAAAGAGGGTCCGGGCATTGATAAAAACGCTCCCAAAAAGAAGACCTTTATCGTATTTTTTGAAACATTCTTCAGAAATATATGGAAGTTTATAACCATAAATTTCGTTTATTGCTTAATGTCAGTTTTTATTATTCCAAAGGGCTTTGCCGATGCGGGCTTTACCCATGTTGCGAGAAATACCGCCCGCGATAAGCACTCCTTCGGTCTTTCGGATTTCTTTGAAACCATCAAGAAAAACTGGAAACAGGCCCTTATAATCAATATTATAAATATAGTTGTTACTGCTCTTGATGCTTTCGCTCTTTATTATTATTGGTTTACCCCCGATAAAAGCGTTATGCAAACCGTAGGGCTTGGTATTGCGCTTTTTGTTGCCTTTATATTCTCGGTAATGCAGTTTTATGTTTGGACCCTTGCTATTACCTTTAAACTCACCGTAAAACAGATTTACAGCAATAGCTTTAAACTTGCTATCGCTAACCTTAAAATGAATTTACTCTGCGTTTTTGCGCATTTGCTTGTTTATGCGCTGTATTTCCTTATTGTTTGGTATCTCGGAAAATTTTCAATCGTGGTTGCGTTGGCATTCGTATTGTTCGTATGCACCTTCCCAGGTTTCAGTTTTCTTCTTATTCAGTATTGCACCTTCCCCGCAATTAAGAAGTATATGATAGACCCCTATTATGCAGAGCATCCCGATGACGATATCGAGCTTCGTCGCAATTTAGGTCTCGAGATTCCCGAGGATAACGAGGATGAGGACGAAGAAGAAACAGAAGAATAAAATAAACCCGTCGCGAGACGGGTTTTGTTTTTTCATTCTCCCCAATATTTTCTATCCAAGCTTCTGAAACGGATGGCAGAAAGAATATCGGATTTTTCAATGTTTTCGTGGCCCGATAGGTCGGCAACCGTTCTTGCTACCTTTAAAATTCTATCGTATGCACGGGCAGAAAGGCCTAATTTATCAAAGGACTGACTTAAATACTCACTTGCCTCATCTGTCATAACGCAGAATTTGCGAAGAAGGGCGGGAGTGAGTCGGGCATTACAGGTAATTCCCGTACCCTTATAGCGTTCAACCTGAATTTGACGGGCTTTATTAACTCGCTCTCTTATAGAAGCCGAGCTTTCTGCGGGGGCTTTATCGCTTAACGCCTTATAATCAACGGGTGGTACCTCAACATGCAAATCGAGGCGGTCAAGCATTGGCCCTGAAATGCGGTTAAGATACTTTCTAACCATATTTGATGTGCAACTGCATTCTTTGGTAGGATGCCCGTAAAATCCGCAGGGACAAGGGTTCATAGCAGCAACAAGGGTTACAGAGCTTGGATATGTAACCGAGCCCGAAGCGCGCGCTACGGTAATTTCGCCGTCTTCAATTGGTTGGCGCAGGGCCTCCATAGCCTCCCTTTTAAATTCGGGAAGCTCATCTAAAAATAAAACGCCGTTATGGGATAAAGATACCTCACCCGGTTTTGGCACGGTGCCGCCACCCGTTAGTCCTACCGATGATATAGTATGATGTGGGGAGCGGAAAGGACGGGTGGTAATAATCGGGTTTTTACGGTTGAGAATACCTGCAACTGAGTGAATTTTGGTGGTTTCAATGGATTCTTCAAAGGTCATTTCGGGAAGGATGGTGGGAAGACGCTTTGCGAGCATACTTTTACCTGCACCGGGCGGTCCGATGAGTAAAATATTATGTCCGCCTGCCGCCGCAACCTCAAGGGCTTTTTTGGCGGTTAACTGACCTCTTACCTCGCTAAAATCGGGAAGGTTTTCTATTGTATCCTCATAGGAGGGTTTAAACTCGGCAGGGGGGATAAGTTGGCCGCCCGTAAGATGACCTATAATTTCGGGCAAGGTGCTTACGGGATAAACATTTAGGCCTTCAACTGCCGCCGCTTCAATACTGTTATCTTCGGGTACGAAAATATGATTGATTCCGTTTTGCTTGGCGGTTATAGCCATAGCAAGAATTCCGTTTACAGAGCGAATTCTTCCGTCAAGAGAAACTTCTCCTAAAAATACGCTATCGGTTGTATCAAATTTAATCTGCCCCGAAGCGAGAAGTATGGAAAGAAGAACGGGAAGGTCGTAAACTGCGCCCTCCTTTTTCTTATCCGCAGGGGCAAGATTTACGGTAATTCTGCCCGTAGGAAATTTAAAACCGCAGTTTTTAATGGCGGCGCGAACGCGGTCGCGGGATTCCTTTACTGCAGTGTCGGGAAGTCCTACAATATCAAAGCAGGGAAGACCGCCCGAAACATCGGCCTCAATTTCTATCATATATGATTCTATTCCGAAAATTCCAACGCTTTTAATTTTAGAAAACATATTCCACCCCAAAGAAAGATATAGTGTTATTATATACCATAATTTACTATTTTTCAATTATCCCTTAAAATATAATTAAATTTTTATTAACACTTTTATACAATTTAGAGTTATAATATAATTATAAATAAAAAAGAAGGGAATAAAATGAATTTCAGATATAGATTAATGGAGTTTATGCGAGGCCGCTATGGGCTCGATAATATGTTTTATGTGTTATTTGCAGTGGCCGCCGTCTTAGCGTTTTTAAACTGCTTTATTCGTTCCTTTGTTTTGCAGATGATAGTTTACGCTATAGGCATTTATGCTTTTTATAGAGTTTTATCGAGAAATGTTGAAGCAAGAGCGCGGGAAAACCGCAAGGTAAATGAGATTTTAAGAAAGCTTAAAAATAAAACCGATACCGCAAGGCAGAGAAAAGCGGATACCACCCATATCTACAAAAAATGTCCGAATTGCAAGGCGGTACTCCGTCTGCCGAGGAAAAAGGGTAAGCATACTACTGTATGTCCAAAATGCAACCATAAATTTAAGGTAAGAGTATATAGGGAAATAAAATAAAAGGCAAGGTTTAACCTTGCCTTTCCGTTTTCTTGCCTCCCTCTGACGAGGGAGGTGGATTTTGCGAAGCAAAAGACGGAGGGAGAGAATAACTTTGCCCATTGAAAATTCTCTCTCCCTCAGTTTCGCTAACGCTCAACAGCTCCCTCGTCAGAGGGAGCCTAAAAAACAAATATCTTTAAAAATATTTATCACAAATTGTGATAAATTCACACTTTTTAATTTAAATAGTTTATAATGAATTTAAAATCGTTTCAGGAGTGAAATTATGTCAAAAATTCTTGAGGAACTTTGGTATGGTAATGTGGGTTTTGAAAATCAGTGTGCGGTTAGCGATGAAGAGCACGAATTGATGAAGTATATATCGAATCATTATGATAATCTATATAAAACCCTTAATAAACAACAAAAGGAATTATTAGAAAAATTCGATGATTGTCAAATAGAATTAAATAATATAACAGAAAAAAATATATTTGTATACGGTTTTAGATTAGGCGCTCGAATAGCATTTGAAGTTATGAATACAGAAAACTAATAAAAGGCAAGGTTTAACCTTGCCTTTTGTATTTGTATTTCATCTTCTTCCAAGGGCGTAGAGAATATCGCCGATACGCTCTTTAAATGGGAAATATTTGATATAGCTTTTATTAAGCCAGAGTTTAAGGGTTTTGCCGAGGGATTCTTCTTTAAGGGCAACAAGACGGTTTTGACAGGCAGAATAAAGTTTATTTTTGCCCGCATAGTCAGAAATAGCTTTTGCAAGGGCAATTCGTTCTTCAGCAATTTCTATTCTCGTTGCCTTTTTGGGCTGAAGCCCTATAAGATTATCGCCGTGAAGACGGTATTTAATGAGAGCGGCATCGTAGAAATAAAGTCCGCCCTTTGCTGCCGCCATAACATTCATTTCATAATCGTGAGGGAGTGTGCAGCTTGTAAGCCGAACATAACTATCAGCAAGTTCTTTTCGAATAGCCATGGTGCAACCCGGTGAAATATTGCTATGAAATTCCGAAACCAAACTGATTTTTTCAAGGCGTTTTTTAAGAAGCTTATCGATTAGTCCGTAATTGTTTTTCTTCTTTGATGCGGGTTTTTCGTTTCCGAAAGAATCGATTATTAGAAAAGAGGTATTAAGTGCTAAAATCTGCGGGTTTCTCGCCATAACACTTGATATGGTTTCAAGCTTATCTTCAAACCAGATATCATCTTGGTCGCAAAGGCAGATAACATCGCCTGTGCTTTCCGAAAGGGCTTTTCGGTAGTTTTTAATAAAGCCCAAATTCTCTTTGTTTTCAATGAGTCGCCAATTAGCAAGTTCGTTTTCCTCGATGAAATTTTTTATGATCTCGGGTGTATCATCGGTGGAAGCATCATCAACGATTATAACTTCATCGGCGCATCTGATTTGATTCATTATGGATGAAAGCTGCTCTATTATATACTTCTCACCGTTATAGGTGGTAACTGCCACAGAAATATTAAGCATAAATAACCCCCTCTCGTTCTGTACTTACATATTCTACCACATTTTGCCGAAATTTACAAGAAAAACAAAACCGCAGACCGCAAAAGCGGTCTGCGAATAGATTTATACTTTATCTTTTTTCTTAATAAAAAAGGGAAGCACCAAAAGAATAGCAATGGCGGCACCGAGGAAAATATTGCGGTTCGGTACAAAGGATGAGGTGCCATCGCTATTTATAATGGTAGCCGCATTTTTAAGAATTTCCTTACTGATAGCGGGGCCCACAATACCGGGGATTAAAACTTGAGAGAAAATTCTGATACCCTGAAGTCGACCCGATTTGCCTATGGGTGTATTATCCCTTATAACCGCGCCGAAAACCGCCATGCCCGAAAGATAGCCGCTCATCATAAGAAGAGAGCCCATAAATACGGGAAGGGTGGTTTTGGTGAGATATAAAACGGCATAACCCAAAATCAGCATAGCGACTGCTATTATTCCCGAGAAGGTAAAGCCCTTTTTATCGTAAAGCTTGCCGAAAAACGCCGTCACAACCGAGGCAATAATAATTGCAGGCGCCATTATAAGCACATAATCGGTCATTTTGAGGGTTACCTCATAGTAGATTATGAGGTAGGGCATAAATATCTGAATTGAAACATTAAAGATTACAAATGCCGCAAGAGCAAGATAAAGACGGGGATTTTCCTTAACCGTACGGGGTTTAAAACCGTATATAATTCCGCCGATATAGGAATCCTTGACGGGCTTTACATCAGGTTCTTTAATAATAAAGATACCGAGTATACCAATTAGGGTAACAGCCGCACCAATAATTATAAATATCATACTCCAACTTGACTCTTTTTGAAGGTCAAAGAACATAAATCCGCCGAAAACCACCAAAATACTCACAAGCGGCATCATAGAGTTGATACCTTCGGCAGAGCCGCGGTTTGACGAATCGGTGGAATCAGTGAGCCAAGCGTTAAAGGCGGCATCGTTGGCGGTTGAGCCAAAGAAGGTCATAACACAGTCAAGAATTATGGTTAAACTAATACCTACCGTAGCGGCAGAAACCGTCATACCAAAGGCCTTGCTTATGATATCTTCGCGAAGCAGTGTAAAACTGAAAATGGAAACGCCCCAAAGAATATAACCCGCGCACATAAATAGTTTTCTTTTGCCGATTTTATCGGATAATGAGCCCATAAAAACAGTGGTAAGGGTGGCGGTTATAGCCGAAGCCATAACCATATTGGAAATATCGGCGGCAGAGGCGTTAAACATCTTATAGATAAAGACATTAAAATACATATTTTCAACTACCCAGGCAATCTGCCCCATTAAGCTGAAAATCGTAATACACGCCCAAAAACGACCCGATAATTTGGTTTTCATAAGCTTATTCCTTTATCAGTTTGAGAAAAACAAGTATTGAAAGAACAACTCCAACGGTAGCGTAAATACCCACAACGCCGCCCAAAAGACCGAAAATGAATCCAACAAGCGGAAGCTTGGAAAGCAAACCGATAACAAGACCGCAAACAATATCAATAAGAGCATAGATGATAAGCGCGGTAATGAATTTTACGGTATCGGTTGATTTAAATGCACAGGGAAATAATTTTTTCAAAGTGTCCATTTTTATTCTCCTTTATCTTCTGTTATATAACATTCCGGGCACGAGGGGTTGTCCTGTGCTTGCGAGAAGCTCAGATACGGTTACCAATTGGAAACCGCTTTCAATAAGCTTTGGAATTGCCATTTCCATAGCGTCAACAGTGGTTTTATGTAGGTCGTGGCAGAGAACAATAGCGCCATCGTTAGCGTATTTCATTACATGATTATAAACCGTATTGGCGTTTCTGTATTTCCAGTCAAGAGTGTCAATAGACCAGTTAACAAAGGTGATACCAAGTTCTTCGCCTTTGGTCTTTACTGTTTGATTATATGCGCCATAGGGTGGGCGGCAAATCTTACTGTCAAAGCCCGTAACCTCAAGGATTTTGGCTCTTGTCATCATCAATTGGTCGTTAAGCTCCGAGTCACTTATACGGGTAAGCTGCTTGTGATTCCAACTGTGACTGCCGATTTCGTGGCCCTCGTTCACAATGCGCCTAACTGTGTCCTGTCTGTTATCAATAAGATTTCCCACTACGAAGAATGTGCCCTTTCCGCCATAGGTATTGAAGATGTTGAGAAGGCGGTCTGTGTGAGCACTGGGACCATCGTCAAAGGTAAGAGCAATAAGTCCGCCCGTAGTTGTGGTAGGACCGATAGGTTTAACGGGGTCGGGAACGGGCACGGAGGGGGTAACGCTTGTCTGGGGCGGTTTATAGAAGAAACCATCCGCAAAGTTGTTTCCAAGCTCCGAATAGGGAAGGGAAATCACCTTGGTGCCTTCTGACATAGCAAGATATTCGCCGCGAAGCAGAACGATATCAAGAGATTCCTTGTTTACTATAAAATATTCGAGTAAATTATCATCGGCATCCTCCGCCTTCATACCCGATTTGGTTATAACTGCATTTTTTACGGTTTCAAGTCCCTCGTCCTTTATAACGTCGGAGAGCGCCATAACCTTACCGTTTTTTATATCGTAATTGAAGGTTTTAACTATGTCGATAGGATGAGCCATAGAGGGAGAAAGATAGGAGCCCGAAAGTTTAACCGCAACTGTACTTTGGTTGATATTATAGCTATCATAGGACACCGAAAGCTCGGCAATTTCAGGACCGCTTTCCTCTGCATCTGCATCCTTTTTGTAGGTGGCTACGGTTTCATCTATCCATCCTTCGATGGCATCGTTCAAAGGAGTAATTTCGGTTTCGGGGTAGATGATACTTATAACATAATTTTCATAGGCATCAACATAACTGGCCGCCGTTCCAACCTCCTGAACGCAGTTTTCAAAATTATCTACATTTTCTAAATACTTGTCCAACATAGCGACTGCCTTCTGCGCATCATCCTTTTTTGAACAACCGCAGCAAAGCATTAAGGAAAACGCTAAAATCAAACAAATTGCCTTTTTCACTCAAAACCCTCCAAAAAATGTCGAAACTCATCGATATTAGTTTAACATAAATAATAAAAAAACACAATATACAAAATAATAAAATCCCCACCGAAAAAATCGGTGGGGACGGGTGCATATTTCGGTTGAAATTAAATAGCGCCGAAAATAAACTTACAAGCAAAGAGAATAGCAATAATTGTTACTGCTATATCCTTCTTCTGATATTTGCCGGTAAAGAGGGTAATAAGTGTGTAAGAAATAGCGCCGATGCCGATACCGTTTGCAATAGAGTAGGTGAGGGGCATCATAACAAGGGTTAAGAAGGCGGGAACTGCGCTTCTCATATCTTCCATATCAACCTTGGAGAAGTTTTTAAGCATCAATACGCCAACGAAGATGAGGGCGGGAGCGGTAGCTGCCGCGGGGATGATGCTAGCGATGGGTGATAAGAAAAGGCAAAGAACAAAACAAAGTGAAGTAACTAAACTTGTAAGACCGGTTCTGCCGCCTGCAGCAACACCGGATGCGCATTCTACGAAGGTTGTAACGGTTGAGGTGCCGCAAACAGCGCCGGATACGGTAGCGATAGAGTCACAAGCCATAGATTTATCAATGTCAATGGGGTCGCCGTTTTCATCGAGCATATTTGCTTCGGAAGCAGTACCGTAGAGGGTGCCGATAGTATCGAACATATCAACAAGGCAGTAGGTTACAATAAGCATAATAACAGTAAAGATACTGCCTATCATTTCGCCCGAAAAAGCGTTTTTCCAAGATTCTGCTTTGAAAACGCCTGTAATACCGATAGCCGCAAAATCTTTAAAGGGTTGAGCGATGGAGCTAAGGTCGAAGCTGGGTAACTGCCAGGCAGCAAGATAGTAGATAACCGAGGTTGCTAAAATACCGAGCAATACAGCGCCTTTAACTTTAAGCTTGGAAAGGATAGCTATAATTATAAATCCTAAAAGAGCGATAATTGCTGGAGCAATATCTGCCCATTTTGCACCGTTAATCTTAACGAACTGTACGAGTGTGTACTGATTTGCCTGAATAATACCAACATTTTGGAAGCCGATGAATGCGATAAATAAGCCAATACCTGCGGGAATTGCTTTTTTGATGCATTCGGGCATTGCTTTTGCAATGTAACTACGGGCGCCGGTAACGGAAAGAAGAAGGAAGATAAGTCCGGAAATAAGGATTATTACCAAACCTGCCTGATATCCCTTAATAACATCGCCACCGTTTATAATCTGTGGAAGAATAAACGAGGTGAAGAAGAAGGAATTAAGTCCCATTCCGCACGCTTGAGCAAAGGGTAACTTTGCGTAGAGGGCATAAAGCATAGTGCCGATTACTGCTGCAACGATGGATGCGATATAAACCGCATTCCAGATGGTCATAGCTCCGGGAACATCAAAACTGAAACCAATAATTTGATTGGGGTTTACAACAATTATGTAGGCCATAGCGAAGAATGTTGTAAGACCTGCAATGATTTCGGTTCTGACTGTTGAGCCGCGCTCCGAGATTTTGAAAAACTTGTCCATTATTTTTCCTCCCTTTAATTTTTTTGGGTATGGAAATATTTTATCAAAAAACGGCGCTTCTTGCAACGATTTTTAGTATGTTAAATTGTATGAAATTTTAGTCGAAATTTGTATATATAGTATATATAATGAAAGCCACCGACTATATATCGGTGGCTTGATATTATTTTATGGCGGGTTCTAAAACAGGTTCTTCTGTCTTTTCAGTCGCTTTTTTGAGTTTTCTGTCCTTAAGATACCAAGGAAGATAAGATAGGGCAAACATAAGGGTGACAACCGATGCCATAACAAAAATTCGCAAAATAAAGTTGGGGGGCAGAATATCCAAAATCGAGGGGGTTTCTTCGGGCTCTGCCATAAAGAGATAGTTGGCGCCGGGGCCTAACATACGGTTTGTAAAATACGCTATTATTGCTAAAACAACAAATCCGATATACGCCTTAACGGCGGATTTAATTGTGGGGCGCATTTTATGTACAAATATCATATAGAATAGAGCGATGTATATAAGTAAATGTTCCGACCAGAATTGATAGTATCTGAATCTTGTGGGTCCCGAGTAGGATATAACGGTAGGCGTAATTAGAGCAAAAACCGAGCCGGAAAACGCCCAAAAATACGAAATATCAAATAGAGTTTGGGATTTTCCAATCATCAGATAACTCGCGAAAACCGCAACCCAACCGCATACGGTTATGGGCAGATGGTCAATGGGATTCGGATTGAGAGATGGGATACCGATAAGCCGCCAGTAATAAGACATTTCGCTTATAATGAGTGAAAACGCCAAAAAATAGCGGAAATATTTATCTGATTTAGAATTTGCGACTTTATCGCGGAAACGGTGAATCAGGAAAATGATTCCTACGGCAATCAAAATCGGCATAAAATGCGCAATGGTAAAATTTTTAAATTCTATGGTTTCGCCGTTATTAAAAAAGTATCTGAAAAATTCAATCATATAAAACAACCCCTTAAACATATCCGATTATACCATATTCGACATAAATCGGCAAGGGCGGATTTTTTGTAAAAAATAATGTTTCAATTAGAGATTTTCGCTTTGCCTGATTTTCATTTTTTGCCAACTGATATAACCATATATGTCGTTAACCAAAAACGCAATAAAACAAACAACAACGGAAATATAACTAATATCATATATGCTGGCCAGCACCCATAAAATAATCAGTATAATATCATTGGAAGCATAGGCAAGCGCAAATAAGGGACTGCGCCTAAAGGTGAGATATGCGGCGATAAAGCTTGTAGTGACCGATAGAGTGCTGGGGATAATATTAGCCGTACCGAAATGGGCGAGAATAAAGTAAAAAATAATTGTAACCACCATAGCGGATATAAACATAAGAACCATTTCTTTTTGACTTACGGTATTAACTTTAACTTCGCTTTTGTTTTTCTTATAAGGGTTTTTAAGCCAGGATATAAGTGAGATAAAGGCCATCGGCATAGTCATACCAAGATATGTAATCATTTCACCGTAATAGTGAAAGCCAAAAGATATGATTCCGTAAAGCAAGCTAAAAACTATCATTAAAAACTGTCCGATAGGGTTGCCCTTGGCGTTGAAAATAAGCGAAGTAACGCCGATTAAGGATGCGAAAAGCGTCAGATAGTTTTCTTTGTCAAAAATAATAAAGGAAATTATAATCAATAAAACAGAAGAACACCATAAAGTAATTTCCAATGCGGAAAAATATTTTTTCATCCCTTAACCCCCAAAAAATAAACACCCGCATACGCATCTTCTATGACCTAACGATGCGCAAACGAATGTTTAAACATTCTACTACTCGGTAGCAGTTTCAAATATGGATTTTCTATATAATAACACAAAAAACCTAAAAAGACAAGAAATAATATGCAGCGTACCCTCAAGCAAAATCCCCACCGATTGCTCGGGGGGGATAATTTGTTTGTTTAGGATGATTATTTCATATCCTTAATTGCAGCCTGCGGTGCTATGCACAAAAGAGGGACTTTATATAGTACTTATCTTTGTTATGATTTTAAATTACAATTTGTGAAATACTGCTTTTCTTTTTTCGAAAGTACAAACATACCCAAAAATATCTTTGGCAATTTCAAGCGCTCCCGATATATGCTGACCTACACGGGAAGCATCGTGAGCATCCGAACCGACCGTAATAACCTCACCGCCGAGCTCATGAAATCTTTTTATGAAATCAATAGATGGCAGAAAGTCACCCACTCTATCAACCCCGCTTGTGTTTATCTCCATACCCTTGCCGTTATAAACAAGCGTTTTCATAATTTCGTCACAAATATCCGTATAATCTTTATAGTAAAGGGGCTTACGTGTAGGACTATACTCCGATTTACAAACATAATTTAGATGCCCCAGCACATCAAAATTGTTTTGACTTTTTACACAGTTAAGCGACTGCGTAAGATATTTTTCGAATGCAGTATCAATACCGTTGTGCGTCCAAAACGCTTCATAGTACGGGTCACATCCACCTGCATAATGTACAGAACCTATAACGAAATCAAAATCACACAAATTAAGTAAATCGTTAAGCTCTTTTTGATTCCAAGTGGTAAGACCAAATTCAACACCGCGACGAATTTTCACCTTTGTCGACATAATTGAATCATAGGCGGTACGATATTGCTCAATTGTAAATAAATCGCGTTTATCTTTATAGACATCGTTAAAATCATAGTGGTCGGTAAAGCAGATTTCTTTTAGCCCTGCTTTTTCGGCAGCCATTACAATATCGGCAGGAGCACATGAAGAATCAAATGAAACCTTACTATGTAAATGGTAATCAAACATTGTTTTTCCCCTTCTGAATTCAAACTTTTTCATTATCCGAATTTTTGTGTCTCATCATTGCAATAATTATAGAGTATATTGTGAGAATATCGCCGATTGCCGAACCATAAGCACGGCTTAAAAGGTTATACACGAACCAAAAGGGTGAACCTAAGAGTGAAACACGGCGAATTATCTTTTCGCTACTTATCCAAAATGCACTGGTATGTAATAAAACACCCATAAGGGAAAATAAATCGAGCCAACTCTTGTTGTAAATGGCAATAATTCCTCACGCAACGATTATACAAGCGTTTATCGAAATTAATACTACCTTTATATGTTTTTTAATAAACTCAGTATGTTTTTTGCCTGCAATGATAGAAGAAATTGCTCCTAAAATATCAAGCACAGCACCCGAAAATGTGCCCAACAATATATACTGTAAAATATATAAGCAACGAGAAACCGTGTTGAAGAGTATAATATTTTTTCTCTTTTTTTGCTGATAACTAAAAAGAAAGGTTGCTACTGCAAGTAATCCAATTATCTGAGGTATTATATCCTTAATTGCTCCTTAAGTCACCATTTTATGAATTTCATTATATCACAACTATGTTAAAATAGCAAATCAAATGCAGAAACTATCCGCCCATCAAAAGATGGGCGGATAGTTTTTGCTTTATAATGTTACAGGACAAAACTTTTTAGCGTCAAAGGGACAAATTTTTTTATCCTCATCCCATCCAATTTTCTCCCAGTTTGACCCGCCCTTTTTCTTCCTCTTTTTCTCCAATTTTCTCTCCGTTTTTCTCATCATCGGGTCAAGCTTTATGAGAATTTGCGGAGTGCAATTTGGAAATTAAGAGGGTCCTTTTTTCTCTCTCTTTTTCTCGCACTTTCGGGTTAAGAGAGGACTAACAGGAAAGAATGGGTTAACAAAGATAAAGATAGAAAGAAATAGAATGACGCTGATGTTAGCGTAGCTTTCTCAGCGCAAAAACCCCCATTTTATGCGGTTTTATTGAGGTTTGCCAGTGCATTAGCAAAGGTTAACGTGCATCAGGAAAAGAAGGATAAAGTAGGAAAGAAAAAGATTTCTTATGGATTTCCAGTGCATTTAGAGTTGCCAGTGCACCCAAGTTAGTGCAGTTTTGTCGGTCGGTGTTTTGACGTGCTGCTAGTGCAATGAGTCCTGTCAGTGCATAAAAAAAGACCCTGCGTACCTAAAAGGTACACAAGGTCGATTTTCTTGTTTTTTCCGTTTTCCTTCAATCTCTTTCACGCTAAAAAAGTTTGTCCTTTTTGAGCGATTTGGGGATAAAAGGGTTTAACGGGAGACAAAAGTCAGCAATTACTTCATTTCCTTTATAGCGGCCTGTGCAGCTGCGAGTCTTGCTATCGGCACACGGAAGGGTGAGCAGGATACATAGTCAAGACCAATCTTATGGCAGAACTCAACGGAAACAGGGTCGCCGCCGTGCTCACCGCAGATACCGCAGTGAATTTCGGGACGGGTCTTCTTACCGAGGGTTACAGCCATATCCATTAACTTACCAACGCCGGTCTGGTCGAGCTTAGCGAAGGGATCGTTCTCGTAAATCTTGTTGACATAATAGGCGCCAAGGAACTTACCAGCGTCATCACGGCTGAAGCCGAAGGTCATCTGGGTTAAGTCGTTGGTACCGAAGCAGAAGAATTCAGCTTCTTTTGCTACGTCATCAGCAGTAAGACAAGCTCTGGGGATTTCCATCATAGTACCAACTTCGTACTTAAGGTCTGCGCCTGCAGCAGCGATTTCAGCATCAGCAGTAGCAACAACGATGTTCTTAACGAACTTCATTTCCTTAACTTCGCCGGTAAGAGGAATCATAATCTCGGGAACGAGGTTCCAATCGGGATGAGCTTTCTTAACATTGATAGCTGCGCGGATAACAGCAGTTGTCTGCATCTTAGCAATTTCGGGATAGGTAACTGCAAGACGGCAACCACGGTGACCCATCATGGGGTTGAACTCGTGGAGAGAAGTGATAACATTCTTAATGTCTTCAACAGTTTTGCCCTGAGCATCAGCAAGTGCCTTAATGTCTGCCTCTTCAGTGGGAACGAACTCATGGAGAGGAGGATCGAGGAAGCGGATGCAAACGGGGTTGCCTTCAAGAGCTTCGTAAAGCTTTTCGAAGTCGCCCTGCTGATAGGGGAGAATCTTAGCGAGAGCAGCTTCTCTGCCTTCTACGGTATCGGAGCAGATCATCTCACGGAAAGCAGCGATTCTTTCAGCTTCGAAGAACATGTGCTCGGTACGGCAAAGACCGATACCTTCAGCGCCGAGTTCGCGAGCTTTCTTAGCATCAGCGGGAGTATCAGCATTGGTACGAACCTTAAGAGTTCTGAACTCATCGGCCCATTCCATAATTCTGCCGAATTCGCCTGCGATTTCAGCATCAACGGTGGGGATAATACCGTCGTAGATATTACCGGTAGAACCGTCGATAGAAATATAGTCACCTTCATTGTAGGTCTTGCCTGCAAGAGTGAACTTCTTGTTTTCTTCATCCATAATGATGTCGCCGCAACCGGAAACGCAGCAAGTACCCATACCACGAGCAACAACGGCTGCGTGAGAGGTCATACCGCCACGAACGGTGAGGATACCCTGAGATGCCTTCATACCGGTGATATCTTCAGGAGAGGTTTCAAGACGAACAAGGATAACCTTTTCGCCGCGGTTGTTCCAGCTTTCTGCATCTTCAGCAGTAAATACAACCTTACCGCAAGCAGCTCCGGGAGAAGCGCCAAGACCCTTACCTGCGGGAGTAGCTGCCTTAAGAGCTTTCTGGTCGAACTGGGGATGGAGAAGGGTATCAAGGTTACGGGGGTCAATCATAGCAACGGCTTGTTTCTTATCAATCATACCTTCGTCAACGAGGTCACAAGCGATTTTAAGAGCGGCCTTAGCGGTACGCTTACCGTTACGTGTCTGGAGCATATAGAGTTTGCCGTCTTCAACGGTGAATTCCATATCCTGCATATCGCGATAGTGGTCTTCAAGGATGGCGCAAACCTTATTGAATTCTTCAAATGCTGCGGGGAACTTCTCGGCCATCTCTGCGATGGGCATAGGAGTACGAACACCTGCAACAACGTCTTCACCCTGAGCGTTGGTGAGGAACTCACCCATAAGGCCGGGTTCACCGGTAGCGGGGTCACGGGTAAAGGCAACGCCTGTACCGCAGTTGTCACCCATATTACCGAAAGCCATCATCTGAACGTTAACAGCGGTACCCCAAGAATAAGGAATATCGTTGTCACGACGGTAAACGTTTGCACGGGGGTTGTCCCAAGAACGGAAAACTGCTTCTACAGCGCCCATTAACTGCTCCTTGGGGTCGGTGGGGAAGTCCTTACCGATTTTGTTTTTATATTCAGCTTTAAACTGTTCAGCAAGAGTCTTAAGGTCGTCAGCAGTAAGGTCAACGTCCTGAGTAACGCCCTTTTCTTCCTTCATCTTGTCGATAAGCTCTTCAAAGTATTTCTTACCAACTTCCATAACTACGTCAGAATACATCTGGATGAATCTTCTGTAGCAGTCATAAGCCCAACGGGCATTGCCACTTTTTGCAGCCATTGTTTCAACAACGTCTTCATTAAGACCAAGGTTGAGGATAGTATCCATCATACCGGGCATGGATGCACGCGCACCTGAACGAACAGAAACGAGAAGGGGATTTTCCTTATCGCCGAACTTCTTGCCGGTGATTTCTTCCATCTTGTCGATGTATTCCATAATCTGTGCCTGGATATCATCGTTGATTTTTCTGCCATCCTCATAGTACTGTGTGCAGGCCTCAGTAGTAACGGTGAAACCCTGAGGAACGGGAAGACCGATTTTGGTCATCTCAGCAAGGTTAGCACCTTTACCGCCGAGGAGTTCACGCATGGATGCGTCGCCCTCTTTGAAAAGATAAACAAACTTTTTGCTCATTTTAGAAATTACCTCCTAAAAAATTTGTGGATAAAAATCCATTTCTAAACTAATTTAATACAACATATAAATATATGCTTTGCGTATCTATGTCATTATAACAAAATATTTTCCAAAAATAAAGTGTTTTTTACAAAAATTTGGATTTATATCAAAAAAACCAAATAGATAACCCAGATTTCAAGAAAAACTAGAGTTTTTTCACATAAAAAACGCCGTTTTATGAAAAAACGGCGCATAAATTATTTGTTTTTAAAATTGATAATTCGTAAAATAACGGGCGCAAGAATGATATTTGTTATAAGCTCAAATATAAAGTTACCCCCTGCAAGACCTAAAAACATATAGGAAGTCACATTTTTAAAACCTTCAGCCAAGCCCCATTCTGTAATGGCGCTCATAAAGAAAAGTTTGCAACCGATTAAAAACACACCCGTATTAACAACGGGGCAAACAACGGCCGCCGCCATAACGGAAAGATATGGGTTGCACTTTGCAAGAAATTTATAGGTCAGTCCTGCCAACAATCCGCAAAGGAGACCCTTTGCAAGAACGGTGATAATAGTACCTGCAACATCAATGGCAAAAAATGCTGAAGCATCGCCGCTCATAATTACTGCGACGCCGAAAACAAGCCCCAACCATCCGCCGATTTTATAATCGCATAGGGCGGCACCAATTACGATTGGAACCAAAACCAAGGATATGGAGAAGGGCCCGAATCGAATGAATGCGCCGAGTAGCTGCAGTACAATAACCAGGGCGGTTAAAACTGCCCCGAGCACTAATTTTTTAGTGCTTTCCTGTCTTTTGTTTGTCATAAAATTACCTCCGATACTGTCCGTAGGATGCTTCGCATCAGTGAAGAGAAAAGAGTTAAAAGTGAAAAGTTAAGGTGTTTGCCGTTGGCAAACGAATTCAACTTCTCTTCACGGAAAGGAAATATCCTTTTTGGTACAGTTCATAATGAATTTGACATATATAAACTGAAAAATCAGTTATGCCTAAAAGGTGGATTATTTGTTCTTTTCGTAAATCTCACGAAGGCCTTCAAGTAAAAGGTTTTCGTTATAGATTATCTCGCTCTTACAATGTGTAATTATTTCTTTCGAAAGACCACCCGTCGCTACAACGGTGGGAATCTCATCAAGCTCTTCTGAAATTCTTTCAATAAGCCCATCAATCATAGATGCGGTGCCGAGAATAAGTCCCGAACGCATACAGTCAACGGTATTTCTGCCGATAACAGAAGGGGGCGCTGAAAGGTTTATTGAAGGGAGCTGAGAGGTGTTTTCGGTAAGGGCTTTAAGGGTGAGCATAACACCTGCCGCAATAGAGCCGCCCACGAATTGACCTTCGCTGTTTATAACGCTTACCGTGGTAGCCGTTCCCATATCAATTACAATGCAGGGGAGTGTATATTCACTTATAGCGCCCACTGCGCCTGCCACAAGGTCTGCGCCTAGTTGGGCGGGGTTGTCGATTTTGATATTCAGCCCCGTTTTAAGACCGGGTCCAAGCTCTAAAGGTACGATATGGCAGAGCAGTGAAATTGCGTTTGCTACCGAAGTTGCCACCGTGGGAACAACCGATGCAATAATGCAGTCTTCAATATCTCTGTAATCAGTATCGTGGAGAGCCAGAACATCCTTAATTGCAACGGCATATTGGTCTCGTGTTAAGCGGGTATCAGTAGAAAGACGGGCTGTAAAAAGCAAAACGCTTTCATCATAAACGCCTAAAGTCAGATTAGTGTTGCCGATATCAATGGCAAGAAGCATAATTATAACTCCTTTTCGTGAATTTTAACTCCTTGGTGCCTAAGTTTATGTTGCAAGGCAGTAATATCAATTTTATTAAAATCGCAGTTTAAAGCCGCCGCGGTTCCTGCCGCCTCGCCTGATACTGCGCAAACGGGTATAACCCTCGTTATATCCCATAACTGGTCATCACTTGAAATGCATCTGCCCGCCGCAAGAAGATTTTTTATTTTCTCGCCTTTAAGGCAGGAGAATGGAAGTTCATATATAGGCCCGCACTTTTTCCAATCGGGAAAAAGACCAACGCTATCGGGGAATTCCTTGTGCATTTCCTTTTCGCCTTGTGTATATTTACCCACAATGCGCCGCGTCATACGAAGCTGAGGAATTGAAGGTATGGTTGAAAGAGAATGAGTTTCCGAAAGAGGTCCGTTTTTAAGAAATTCATCAAGCATAAGCTTATGGGAAAGAATTGTTCTTTCGGAATTTTCTTTGGCATCTATTCCCGAAATGGATTTAGTGTTTTTAACCTCTTGGAGTTCATCCTCTGTTTGTTGAGAATCACAAGCGCCGACGGGACGAAGAATTGTTTTACCGTCAAGATTTTCAATAAACCAAGCGGCTAAAATATTGCCGTTTCGTTTTGATAGAGCAGTATTTTCGCCTGAAAGATGGCATATATCCGCATCTCCCGTGCAGTCAACCACCGCCTTTACGGCAACCGCCTCTCTTCCTGATTTGTTTTCGGTTATAAGGTGGGTGATAACACCTTTTTTAACTACGGTTTCGCAAACTGCTGTGCCGTAAAGAATATCTACGCCGTTTTTAATTAGAAGCTGTTCGCATCTGACGGCAAAAACACTCGGATTATAGTAGGTGAGGTAGCGTTCCTTTTTGATTTCTTCGCCGTTTATCCATTCCTCTGCTTTATGCGGATATTCGCCGCCGTCTGCCACTGAGAGTTTAATAAGCTCCTCTGCAATTCCGTAGCAAACCTGTTTCCCCTTACCGTCGCAAATGGGGAGGTAAATGACAATAAGCCCTGCCGTAGCAAGACCGCCTAACATATATTCTCTTTCAATGAGCAGAGTTTTAGCGCCGTTTCGAGCCGACGCGAGAGCGGCAGCAATACCCGCTATTCCTCCGCCTACAATTACGGTATCATAATTATCGGTAACGGAGATTTTACGTTTTTTCTCGGTTATATGCATTCCATCACCCCGATGACTCTTTTCCCGTATATATTAACACTTATATATAAAAAAATCAACACTGTAAAAGTAAATTTAGGTTAAAAAAACAGTTGACTATTGGGCGTTTGATTGTTATAATGTTCTATGCTAAACGGAGAAATATGCCGTTTCAGTCCTTGCTATGTGTGACCGCACATGGCCAAAAGTCCAAAAGGAGGTGCAACGAAATGACCAATAAGTATGAGGCAGCTCTTATCTATTCTGTAGCAGGCGGCGATGATGCCGTTAACGCTCTTAAGGATAAGTTTAACGACCTTATCGCAAAAAATGGCACGGTCGAAAATGTTGACGAATGGGGCAAGCGCCGTCTTGCATACCTTATCAACGATGAGGCAGAGGGCTATTATGTGTTCACTACATTTACAAGTGGCCCCGAATTCCCCGCAGAACTCGAGCGTGTAGCAGGTATTACCGATGGCGTTCTTCGCGTTATGGTAATCAAAAAGTAATGGAGGATTTTAAATTATGTTCAATCTTGTAGTATTAACTGGTCGCCTTACCGCTGACCCGGAGCTCAAAACCACTCCCAACGGTATCTCAGTGACTTCATTCTCCATCGCCGTAAGTCGCCGCTACCGTTCAGGCGAAGAAACTCAGGCAGACTTCATCAACATTGTTGCTTGGCGTCAGAATGCTGAGTTTATTACAAAGTATTTCAAGAAGGGCAATATGATTGGTATCGAGGGCGCTATTCAGACCCGTCGCTATACCGATAAAAACGGCAATAACCGTACTGCTTTTGAGGTTGTTGTTAACAATGCCCAGTTTGTAGAGTCTAAGAGGGATTCAGCAGGAGGCGTAGATGATAGCGCCGCTTCTTATTCCAATGCTGATGCAGGTGATTTCACCGAAATCGGCGGTATGGATGATGACCTACCCTTCTAATACTCTTCTTTTAATCCAGTAAAGGATAATTACTGTAAAGGAGGAACTTTCAAATGGAAAAGAACGATAAGCCCGCATTCAGAAAGGCACGTAAAAAAGTTTGCCATTTCTGTGCTGACCGTATAGAAGAAATCGATTACAAGGATGTTGCTCGTCTTCGCAAGTTCGTTTCTGAACGCGCTAAGATTTTACCCCGTCGCGCAACAGGCACCTGTGCTAAGCATCAGCGTGCTCTTACCACCGCTATTAAGCGCGCACGTCAGGTAGCTCTTCTTCCCTATGTTAACGATTAATTGATTTTCACCCCGATTCGCAAGAGTCGGGGTTATTTTTTATTTTAAAAAGTTGACATATAAAAATTTATATGATATTATTTTTTTGTCGATAGAGGCGCGGTTGCCATTAGTAACACCAAAAAATTGCTCGGATAGGCAAGGTGCGAAAGGGAAAACCGCCGAAACGGTTTATCTTTATCCGAAGGTGAATTGTTGGGATATTGCAGAATATGTAATATACTGTCACAGTTTGTGGAGTGCTATCTTAAAGGTTTGTATCTTTTCGGTAAGCGCTTAGGGTGCTTACCGTTTTTTATTTAGGAGGAGAAAAAATGACAAAAAAAGGCATTGTTTCAAAAGTGCTCATTTTTGCTTTCATCGTGGCTTTCGGTGTGTTGTGCGCCTTCACAGGTTCAATCACAAGCCCCGTTGGAACTTTATGGTCACTATTCCCGCCCGTTGTGGCAATCGGTCTTGCCCTTATAACCAAAGAGGTTTATTCTTCTTTGTTTGTGGGTGTTCTTGCAGGCGGTCTTTTGGCTACGGGCTTTAAGCCCCTTGAAACGATTAATAAGATTACTAATGAAGGTCTTATTGAATCCGTATCAGGTACCGCAGGTATCTTCGTATTCCTGGTAGTTCTCGGTGCTATCGTTGCTTTGCTTAACAATGCAGGTGGCTCTCAGGCCTTTGGTAACTGGGCAGCCAAAAATGTTAAAAGTAAAGTAGGCGCAGCTCTTGCAACCTTCGTTTTCGGTATCCTTATCTTTATCGACGATTATTTTAACTGCTTGACTGTTGGCGCAGTTATGCGTCCCGTAACCGATGAAGCAAAGATTTCCAGAGCTAAACTTTCATACCTTATAGATGCTACTGCAGCACCCATATGTATGATAGCTCCTATTTCTTCTTGGGCTGCGGCTGTTTCTGAGTATGTTCCTGAAGGTCAGGACGGTTTATCCCTCTTTATTCAGGCAATTCCTTATAATTTCTATTCACTTTTAACCTTCATTTTCATTATTGCCATTACTCTTATGAAGTTTGACTTTGGTCCTATGAAACTTCATGAGATGAATGCGGCAAAGGGTGACCTCTTTACCTTCGGCGGTGAAGTTAAGGATGAAGATGAGGTTGAGTATGACGAGGAAGAGGTTCTTGATAAATCTCATGCAAAAGTTATTGACCTTGTTTTCCCCATTCTCGTTCTTATTGCAGTTTGTGTTTATGCTCTTTACTATGTAGGTCAAACAGGCGGTCTTAGTTTTGCCGATGCCTTCGGTAATACCGATGCTACTGTTGCTCTTCCCTGGGGTGGACTTGTTGCTCTTGTAGTTGTTATTATCTACTTCATCGCAAGAAGACTTATCACTTTCAAGCAGGCAATGGCTTCTATTCCTAAGGGCTTTAAGGCAATGGTACCCGCAATTCTTATTTTGACTCTTGCTACCTCTCTTAAGAATATGACAGGTCTTCTTGAATCCTCAACCTTCGTTGAAAATGCCCTTGCAGATGTTGGCGGATTGCAGAACTTCTTACCCGCAATTATCTTCCTCGTAGCCTGTGGAATTTCCTTCGCTACAGGTACTTCTTGGGGAACCTTCGGAATTCTTATTCCTATAGTTCTTGCTATCTTCCCCGTAGGAAGCGCACTTGGTACCATCGGTATGTCGGCATGTCTTGCAGGTGCGGTTTGCGGCGACCATTGTTCACCCATTTCCGATACAACCATTATGTCCTCGGCAGGTGCACAGTGCAACCACATTAACCACGTTTCAACACAGCTTCCTTATGCGTTGACCGTTGCGGCTGTATCCTTTGTAGCATACATAATTGCAGGTTTTGTAAACAACTGGATGATTGTTCTTCCCATAGGCGCCGCCTTAATGATAGGAACTCTCGTTGTTCTCAAATTTGCCACTGTTAAAAAAGCATAAAAAATATTGAAAAATTCAATCACTGCATCTATAATGTATAGGTGCAGTGATTTTTATATCAAATTTCATATTAAAGCGCCCCTTGTCTAAAGGGGAGAGGGCCGCGCTTTAGCGTGGCGAGGGGATTTACTAAAGCACAAGTGTGATAATGCAGTGATTTTAATCTATCTTATAAGAGGTGATAAAAATAAAGCGAGAACTTTCAAAGCAAACAGAGATTGAGCGCAGTATAATTAAGCGTTACAGAAAGGTTATATGGAATAACTTTGTTGGCGCCGTTAAGGAATATGAACTCATAAAAGAAAACGATAATATTGCCGTTTGTATTTCGGGTGGTAAGGATTCGATGATTCTTGCTAAATGTATGCAGGAACTTTATAAACATAGCGAGGTGCCTTTTAATCTTAAGTTTATTGTTATGGACCCAGGGTATGCCGAGCCAAACCGCAAACTTATAGAGGAAAACCTCAATATAATGGGCATTGATGCGGAAATATTTGAAAGCGATATTTTTGATGTTGCCTATAATGCGGGTGGCTCACCTTGCTACCTTTGCGCCCGTATGAGAAGGGGAGCCCTTTATGCCAAAGCTAAGGCAATAGGTTGCAATAAAATTGCTCTCGGTCACCATTTTGATGATGTTATAGAAACCCTTTTAATGAGTATGATGTATTCTTCTGAAATCAAAACTATGCTGCCGAAACTTCATAGCACTAATTTTGAGGGAATGGAGCTTATCCGACCTCTTTATAAAGTCAAGGAAAAGGATATTATAAATTGGGCAAACTATAACGAACTTAAATTCTTGCAGTGCGCTTGCAAGTTTACCGAGGAAAGCCAACACAATGAGGAGCTTTCCAAGCGAAAAGAAATTAAGGCGCTCATTAAGGAGATTAAGAAAACAAATCCTAATGTTGATGATAATGTTTTCAGAAGTCTTCATAATGTAAACATGGCAACCATACCGGGTTGGCGTGATGCGGATATGGGTGAAACCCATACATTTTTAGAGAAATATTAAAATAAAAAGCCAAGACAAATTTTGTCTTGGCTTAAATTTTTTATTAAATTAAAAACCTAAAAGTTCAGTACCAGCTTTTTCAAGTTCAGCTCTGCGTTTATCGGCAAGTGAGCTATCCTTACCCACAGCACTAACATAAATCTTAATCTTGGGTTCTGTGCCCGAAGGACGAACTATAAGGTAACTTTCATCCTTAAGGTAGAAACCAATAACATTAGATTTAGGAAGGTCTATGGCAGTTTCATTACCGTTTACGGTATCTAAACACTTTTGCATACCGAAATCTTTAATAAGAATAACTGGGCTACCGGCTATTTCTTTAGGCGGATTTTCGCGAAGAGAGGTCATAAGACCTTTGATTTTTTCCATACCTGTCTGTCCTTCACAGGTAAAGCTCTTTTGCATACAGTAGAAATATCCGTGCTTTTTATAAATGCTGTCAAGAACATCAATAAGTGTTAAGTTTTTGGTCTTATAATATGCGGTCATTTCGCAGATAAGCATAGAGGCCACAACAGCATCCTTATCCCTTGCAAAATCACCTGCAAGATAGCCGTAGCTTTCCTCAAAACCCAGAATATATCTATCGGTTTCACCTTTTTGGGCTAATGCAGTTATCTGTTCACCGATGAATTTAAAGCCCGTAAGAACATCTATCATCTCGCAACCGTATTCTTCCGCAACCTTTTTGCAAAGGTCGGTGGAAACGATAGATTTAACGGCTATTGGGTTTTCTGCCAACGTACCCATTTCTTTTTTGCGGGAAAGCATATAGTTAAGGAGAAGAACACCTACATCGTTGCCCGTAAGCAATTTATACTCTCCATCAATATTTACTGCAATACCGACACGGTCACAGTCAGGGTCGGTAGCGAGTAAAAGGTCGGGATTAGTAGTTTCGGCTATTTTCAAGGATTCCTCAAATGCCTGTCTGAATTCGGGGTTGGGGAAGGGAACTGTGGGGAAGTTGCCGTCGGGCATCTCCTGAGAGGGAACAACCGTAACATCGGTAATACCAATGCGGTCAAGAATTTTTCGAACGGGCATATTACCTGCGCCGTGAAGGGGGGTGAAAATAACCTTAAGCCCCGATAAATCGATATCGGTGGAAACTCTGGCCTTTTCTACCTCATCAAGATAACTGTTAATCAAATCTTCACTGATAAATTCAATAATTCCGCTTTTAAGCCCATCTTCAAAGTCCATCTTCTTAACGCCGTCAAAAATATCAATACTGTTCATAATGGACATAACATAATCGGCGGCCTCGGGACCTAATTGGCAACCGGTTTCATCGTATGCCTTGTAGCCGTTGTATTTAGCGGGGTTATGACTCGCCGTAACAACTACACCTGCATCACAGCCCAGATGTCTTACAGCATAAGAAAGCATAGGAGTGGGCATAAGTTCACTATATATGTAAACCTTGATGCCGTTAGCTGCGAATATTTCAGCAGCGGTTTTGGCAAAGTCTTCAGATTTTATACGGCTATCGTAAGCAATGGCAACACTGCCTTTATCGGTTTTTGAGTTCACATAAGCGGCAAGACCCTGGGTCGCCTTTCCTACGGTATATATGTTCATTCGGTTGGTACCGGCTCCGATAACACCTCTAAGACCTGCAGTACCAAATTCAAGGTCGCAGTAAAAGGCGTCGGAAATGGCTTCGCTGTTGTCCTTAATTTCCTTAAGTTCGTTTATAAGGGAAGCATCCTCGGTTGCTTTTTCGCACCATAAGCTATAAATTTCTTCGTACATAAAAATCCTCCCAATATTTACTATATTTATTGTATAACTTTTACATCGGAATGTCAATAATCTCAACAAAGAAGAAAAATGTTAAAAAAGTGTAAATTTTATCAAAATTTGTAATTTCTTATAATATTAATAATTTTTCTTGACATTCGTTTTTAAATATTGTATTATATGAACAATGATTGTCAATTATGACCTGTTGGTGAACCAATGAACGATTTTTTTACTGAAAGATATAGCGTATTGTCTGATGATGAACTGTCAAGTCTTGTCAAGGATGGCAAATATGAATGTCTTCAAACGCTGATTAATCGGTACATGCCTTTTATAAAGGCGGTGGCCGTTAAATTTAGCGAAATTGATAAAGAAGATTTGGTTCAGGAGGGAAGAATGGCGGTTTTTGCCGCCGCCCGTTCCTATGACGGTGAAAAAGCTTCTTTTTCAACATTCGTTAAACTATGTATAAATCGTGCCATCGGCGATTATGCCAAGGCATTTTCAGTGAAGAAAAGAATTCCCAGCAAATTGATTACCTCAATTGATGAAATCGAGGTGGAGGGCAGCGAAAGCCCCGAAAAATTGGTTATAGATAAAGAAAGCTATGATTTGCTGAGCATTAAGCTTAAGAAAATTCTTTCGGCGCTGGAATATGAGGTTTTAGGTGAATATTTATCGGGCGGCGGTTATAAAGAAGCCGCGAGAAAGCTCGGCATATCCGAAAAATCTTTTGATAATGCCATAAGCAGAATTCGCGCTAAATTAAAAGGTCTGTAAAATGCGATGAGCATTCAGATATAGTCCCGAAGAATCGGGCAATTTTAACCAACAAGAGAGAGGTACAAAAAATGTTTGAAGACAAGACTTTAGTTTGCAAAGATTGCGGCGAAGAATTCGTTTTCACTGCGAGAGAGCAGGAGTTCTATGAGTCCAAAGGATTTGTAAATGAGCCCCAGCGTTGCAAACCTTGCCGTGACAAGCGCAAGAACGCAGGAAAGGCACCCAGAGAAATGCACGAGGCAACTTGTGATGCATGCGGCGGTGTTGCTCGCGTTCCCTTTATTCCTCGTGATGACCGTCCTGTATATTGCAGTGAGTGTTTCGCAAAGATGAAGGAAGCTGAAGCAGCAGAAGCACCTGTAGCCGAAGAAGCAGCAGAATAATTTTGCTTAATTAAACCGCCCTAAAGGGCGGTTTTTTTAATGTTTTTTCGACAAAATTAAATATATTGTTTCAAAAAGCTTCCAATTGTGCTATAATAAATTATAATTATTCATATTTTAGTAATATTATTATGATAATGTTACCTTACAATACATAATAGGAGGGGTATTCAAAATGAGCCGTCAGAAAATTCTCATAGTAGATGATGATGTAAATATCTGCGAATTGCTTCGTTTGTATCTTGAAAAAGATGGATTTGATACTCATGTTGTAAACGATGGAGGAAGCGCGGTAATACAGAGCGAAAGCTATGCGCCCGACCTTATTTTGCTTGATGTAATGCTCCCGATTCTTGATGGTTGGCAGGTTTGCCGCGAAATCAGGAAAAAATCGAGTACTCCCATTATTATGCTCACCGCAAAGGGTGAAACCTTTGATAAAATTTTGGGTCTTGAGCTGGGCGCCGATGATTATATCAGTAAACCCTTTGATACCAAAGAGGTAATTGCGCGAATTAAGGCGGTGCTTCGCCGTTTCAGTGAGAGCGAAAAGAGCCGTAATATCAAGCAGGTTAATTATGATAAGCTTACTATTAACCTTACGAATTACGAGCTTGTTGTTGATGGGGAAGCCATTGATACTCCGCCTAAGGAGCTTGAGCTTTTGTATCATCTGGCAAGTAATCCCAACCGCGTTTTCACCCGCGACCAGCTTCTTGATGAGGTATGGGGCTTTGATTATTACGGTGATTCCAGAACTGTTGATGTCCATATCAAAAGAATCCGCGAAAAACTTGAAGGCATATCAGATAAATGGGCCCTTAAAACAGTTTGGGGCGTTGGATATAAGTTTGAGGTTAAATAATGCGTCAGCGTATATTTAATAAGTATTTTATAACCACCGCTGTAACCATTATTTTGAGCTTAGGCGTAATGATGGTTATATTGACCGTCATTTTCAACGATTATCTTGCGGATATGAAGTATGAAACCCTTAAAAAGAGTTGTGATTCGGTTGCCAATTTCACCTATAACGGTCTTGAAAGCGGTGAAGCTCAGGATGATATGCCTTATTTTATAGCCCAGAATATTGCCAGTGTTTCGGATGTGGATGTTTTCTTTCTCGACAAAAACGGTACGGTTGCCACCTGTGGATGCAGTGAATCGGGAATTGAAAGTAAATGCGAACATATCGGTCTTACCGTTTCGGAGAAATTTCTTTTCAATGTTGCCAATGAAACAGTAACGGGCTTCGGCAATCTTAACATCTATGGGGATGAGCATTATTATGCCGTAAGAATTTTAGGCGATACCGCCGATAAGTTTATAGGTTATGTTGTTTCGGCTTCTTCTACTGCCGATGTTGATGCCCTTATGTCAAGAATGACTCGGCTTTATTTGATATCTGCAGTATTTCCCCTTACGGTTATGTTTTTAGCTATTTATATCATAACCTATCGTATGACTAAACCTTTAAAGCAGATGTCAGATGCGGCAAAGGCAATGGCAAAGGGCGATTTTTCAAAAAGAATTCCCGTTACAAGCGACGATGAAATCGGTCGACTTGCGGTTTCCTTTAATCAGATGACCAATTCGCTTTCGCAGCTTGAAGAAATGCGCAAAAGCTTTGTTACCGATATTTCTCACGAGCTTAAAACTCCAATGACTACCATAGGCGGTTTTATCGACGGTATTATTGATGGTACCATAGAGCCCGACCGTCAGAAGCATTATTTGAGTATCGTTTCTGAGGAGGTAAACCGTCTTTCCAGAATGGTTCAGTCTATGCTCAGTATTTCGCAACTGGAATCGGGTACTGCTAACCTTAAAAAAGATAGATTTGATTTCAAAGAATTGCTTTTATCCGTGGTGCTTTCTCAAGAGCAAAGAATAGTTGAAGGCGATTTTCAGATTATCGGCCTTGATAAAATAAATAGTGTAACATTAAATGCCGATAAGGATTTGATTTATAGGGTTATATATAACCTTGTGGATAATGCGGTTAAGTTTACCGATAAGGGCGGAAGCATAGAGTTTGCCGTCAAAGTTGATAATAAAAAACTTACATTTGGTATTAAAAATACAGGTAGGGGAATACCCGAAAAGGATCTACCATATCTTTTTGAGCGATTTTATAAGGTGGATAAATCCCGCTCTGCCAATAAAAAAAGCACGGGACTCGGGCTTTATATAGTTAAAACTATAGTTAAAAATCACGGCGGTACAATTTCGGTTTCCAGTAAAGAAAACGAATATACCTCATTTGAAGTAACTTTGCCGCTTTTATAAAACTTTTATAAAATCAGGAGTATTTATGAACGAATTTGAAAACAACGATTTAGAAATTGAAGCTAAAGAAGATTCTGAAATAGTTGAATCCGTAGAGGAAACTGTAGAGGAAACTGTAGAGGAGGATTATGAAGAGCAGGATAGCGCTCCCGAATTTGACCCCGTTCCTATAGAGGAGCCATCGTTTAACAAGGTTAATTATACCGAAATAGTCCCTGAAAACGATTATAAAAAGGAAAGGAAGGGGCTAAGAATTTTTGCTCTCATTATGGCCTTGGTAATCGCCCTTTCCTCTGCTACTGCAGTTGGATATCTTATGGGTAAAAACAGTGTGAGCGGAAGATATTTCAGTAATACGGTTAATCTTGATTTGGCTTCTAAGCCCAAAGACAAAGAGGGTATGACCGCTACCGAAATATATAACGAGGTTAATGAGAGTATCGTTGGTATCAGAGCATATAATAAATCTACCGTTAAGGATGCTTCGGGTGTTATCTATTCAAAGGAAGGTTACATTATAACCAACGACCATATTTATGACGGTATCGCTGCCGCTAAATTCAAGGTTTACCTTTATGATGGCAGTGAAAGAGAAGCCACCTATGTGGCGGGTGATACGGTTAGCGATATTGCCATTTTAAAGCTTAAGGATACTAAAAACCTTAAACCTGCAGTTTTCGGCAATTCAAAAGAGCTTGTTTACGGTGAGCCCACCGTTGCTATCGGCAGACCAAACGGCGCTATGGAGCCCAACTGCATTACTGAGGGTATTGTTTCCCTCACGAAGCGCAGAGTAACGGGCGCTACCAATTATTCTTCAAGCTTAATCCAGACCGATAGCGCAATTAACCCCGGTAGCTCGGGCGGCGCGCTACTTAATATGTACGGTCAGGTTGTGGGTATTACCTCATCTAAAATGACTGGAGATGAATATGACTCCGTAGGTTTTGCAATACCTACCGTAACGGTTAAGCGAGTTGCAGACCAACTTGTTAAAAACGGCAAGGTTACAGATAGAGCAAAGCTCGGCATCACCTATACCGAGATTTCTTCGGTTTACGCTGAAATCAATAATTTCGATACAACGGGAATTTATGTTGTAACCGTAAGCGATACCGCTGATGCTTACGGCAAACTTACTAAAGGTGATTTGATAACCCATATTAACGGTATTGCCATCACCTGTGATGATATTGTTCTCGATATAATTGAGGAAAGTAAGGCGGGAGATACCGTAACACTTGCGGTGCAGTCCATAAAAGGTACTCCAAAAGAGGTTAAGATAAAGCTAGGCGCTAATGTGAGCGAATCAAGCTATGCTACGGCGGAGCAGGAAACCGATGAAGGAACTAATAACGGTACCTTCGATTTTCCGCAAGGCGAATAATTTTTAAATTAAAATAGGGGACACCTGACGGTCTATATTAGACCGTCAGGTGTCCTTTTGTTTTTTTAAAATTTTCCTCTTTTAAAGTTGAAAATTCAGGGGAAATTAAAGAAGAGAAAAAATAAAGGAAGGGTAAAAATGAAATTTTTAAGAGTAACGGCAAGGGTTTTCTTTTTTATATTTTTATTGTTTGATTGCGCTGTTTTCACCCTTATTTATATGGTGAGCGGTCAGGTTTCCGAATCCTATAAAATAAATAAAGGGGAAACTCTGCAGCTTGACACTATGGTGCCCGTAAAGGCAATTTACAGTAATACCTCGACGGTTGATTCCAAAACATATAAAGTAGGCGAAACTTTTAAGGTGGATTTAAAAATCTTTGGAGTAATTCCGTTTTCCTCGGCGGATGTTCAGGTGGTTGATGATATGTATGCTGCCGTTCTCGGTACACCCTTTGGCATGAAAATCTATACCGAGGGCGTTCTGGTTATTGATTTAACCGATATAAATACCGAAATCGGTACCATAAATCCCGCCAAAGAAGCAGGAATTAAGGTGGGCGATTATATCGAAAGCGTTAACGGGGAGAAAATTACCTGTAATGAGGATTTATCCTACTTAGTTGAATCAAGCGGCGGTAAACCACTCAAGTTCAGAATTTCCCGCAAGGGAAGAATAGTAAATATAAATGTGAAACCGCAAAAATCCAATGATGACGGACTATGGCGACTGGGAGTTTGGGTAAGAGATAGTTCTGCGGGAATAGGAACATTAACATTTTATAGTCCTTCTACCAATGTTGTGTGCGGACTCGGTCACGGCATTTGCGATGATGATACCGATACACTTTTAACCGTCGAAAGAGGCGAAATGGTAAACGCTCAAATAGTGTCGGTAACTAAGGGTTCTGCCGGCTCACCCGGTGAGCTTAAGGGCAAATTCACATTTGATACAATAGCCGATATCGACCTTAACAGTGACTGCGGCATTTACGGACAGCTTAAAGGCAAAATAAATGTGGCAAACCTTACCGAAATAGCCCTTAAACAAGAGGTGGAAGACGGGGAAGCCCAAATTCTTTGCACCACTATGGGCGATACCGCAAAACTTTATTCTTGTACCATTAAAAAGCGAGTGGTGAACTACCATGCCAACACCCAAAATTTCGTTATAACTATAACCGACCCCGAACTCATAGCCGCTACGGGCGGCATCGTGCAGGGAATGAGCGGCAGCCCAATTCTTCAAAACGGCAAACTCATCGGCGCCGTCACCCACGTCCTTATAGACGATAGTCAAAAGGGCTACGGCATCTTCGCAGAGAATATGTTAGAGACTGCGCAAAATGTAGCAGAAGAAAATTTAAAAGAAGCTTCGTAAACAAGGACGCAGGTCTGGATTTAGACCTGCGTCCTTGTTGCAATTTAGGTAATGTTCTACTGATATTCGATTTATAAATATTGATAAAAAATATTTTTATGATATACTTAATTCAAAGATGGTTTATCGGAGTGGGTTTATGCTAGGTGAAAGAATATATTTTTATAGAAAACAAATGGGTCTTTCTCAAAAAGAATTAGCGGCTTTGCTTAATGTTACAAATAAAGCTATTTCAAAGTGGGAAACGGGAGCTGCTCTGCCTAAAAGTGAAACAATAATTGCATTAGCTAAAATATTCAATGTGTCTTCCGACGAGTTATTGAATTTGGCCACTAAGTCAAAAGAGCAAAAAACACATGAGCCTACTAGTTTAAAAGAACTATGTGAACAAACCACTGATTATTTACAAAAGAAAATGCCGAAAAATGAAAAACCGAAATTCAAGTTTGAATTTAGCGTAGGCATCTCAAAATTTTATATTATAACTATAGCTTTGATTTTCGCTTTTTGTATTATTGGTTTATTGGTTGTTGCGTTTAGTTTTTGGGATGCTATAAGCGAAATTTTTGATATATATTTTTGGTTGGCGTTTGAGTTTTTTGCTGCTTTTGTATTTTCAGGATTTTATACCGGCTTGTTTTATTTTATTTATTTTTTTAAAACTTTTCCGACAGCCTTAAAAGTGTCGAGTATTCTTTTATTCACAATAACATTTGTTGTGATTTTTTATGGTGGTATTATTCTTTTAATACCTACTGTGATTAAATCAATTAAATTACTGATTCGTAATAAAAAGGAGAAATATAATGGTGAACAATAATGTTAATAACATAATTGCTTCTTGCAACAAAAAATTTAATATATCGCTTGCTGTTGCGTTAATTATTTCATTTTTGATTTTATTTTTTAATATTAATATTGTTTTAAAAATTTTGTTTGCGGTTTGTTTTTTCTTTGCCATTGCTTTTATAGCATCAACTGTTATTAAAAGCAAATACATAAATCCAATTTTAAATAATGAATTAAATCCGCAAAAATATTATACTGTAATATGCGGCACATATAATGCCACTAAATATGCGATAGATGAGATGATGGTTGCTTATTTTATGCGCGATTATAATGCGGTGATAAATATATGCAATTTAAAACTTGAAGATAAAAAGACAAGAAATTACAAGTATCATTTTATTCAGTACCTAGCACGCACGTATTTTGATTTGGGAGATTACGAAAACCTAAAGGCGACTTGCGAAAGATTTGAGAGTGAATTATCTAAAATTAAAAATTTAAAATCTGCCAATATAATAAGAAATGCGTTTGGAAATCCAATAAAATATTATGAAAGTTATCTGTCTGCCGATTTTAAAGCTTGTAAACAACAGTATAAACAGTTAATTGATGATGCCAATATACTAAAGAGTAAATTGGCAAAAATAGCGGCATATTATCTATATGCGGTAGCGTGTTATAAGCTGGGTGAGTTTGAGGAAGCAAAAGCACATTTTACGGTAATAGTAAACGAAGCACCGTTGTTATGTTATTGCGAAACGGCTAAAAACTATATAAATGCGATTGATAATAACCAAGAGTTTGATTTAGAAAAACGAAGCATAGAAATTAATCCAAATTATGAAATTCCGCAGGGTAAGGCCGTTATGCCTGATAAAAAAGGTGCCGCAATTGGAATAATTGCAATAATATTATTGGCAGTAATTATTTGTATAGTTTCGGCAAAAAATGCTCCGTCAACTCCCGAGAAGGCACTAAAAAATAATGAAGGAATGACGGAACTAATTTTTACCTATGAGGCAAACAAAGAAAAAGATTTGTTTTGTTTTTATAATACAAAAAGAAATGGTTTATCAGTAGCTTTTTTGGAATGCACAGGCGAAGACAAATATAAAGTTGGAGTTACTTTGGATGGAATATCTTTCGGGAGCAAGGGTGAAATAGGAGTTGCAAAACGCGACTTAATTATTGAGTTTGCTGTGTACGATAATATATATGATATTCCAACAAATAATTTAGGCGTAAAAGAGTTTTCGACGGAAGAAGGTACAGCTTATTTTTGCATAACCTCTGTCAGAAACGAAAATGTCACTTTTTCACATACATCATATTCATCTTTAAGTCAATATGAAGAAATAATTTCAATGTTTGAAAATTCTTGAAATATGGTTGGTCCTAATATAACACGTATATTAAGAATTCAATTACCTATAATAAAAAGAAATCGTGCCCGATCGGTGCGATTTCTTTGCGTTTGAGGGATGGGTTAAAAATTAGCGATACAAAAAATATGTTGGTCCTATATTGACACACTCGTGAGCGGCAGTCCAATTCTTCAAAACGGTAAACTCATAGGCGCCGTCACCCATGTTCTTATAGACGATAGCCAAAAGGGTTACGGCATATTCGCAGAGAATATGTTAGAAACTGCACAATCAATTGCAAAAGAACAAATGAAAGAAGCTTCATAAATCAGTGCCTCCCTTGCCCTAAAGGGAGGGGGACCACCCGATAGGTTGGTGGAGGGATATTAATATTTAGAAAGAATCCCCTCGCCACGCTATCGCGCGGCCCTCTCCCATCTAGGTGAGGGGCGCTTTTTTATATCTTGCAATTTTTTACATTATATGCTAAACTGATAGTGCCAAACTAACTGAATACTGTGTGAAATTGGGTGTATTTTTCTTTTTATGGGATAATTACGCTTTATTTTGGTTATATCTATATTGCATATGAATTTGATAAAAACGCAAATTCCAGCAATGTAGGTATGTGCGTTTGCACCCATTTCACATTTGTTAGTTTGGCGACTATCGGAGTTTGCGTTTTTTGTGCGGTTACTTCGGTGGCCGCACTTTTTTATTTTCAGGAGGCAAAAAATGAAAGGTTTTAAATTTAAGAAAACACTCGCAATAATCTTAGCAATTGTGCTGGTTATTGGTATCTCGGCAGGTACTGCTATTCTTGTTGATAAGAAAAATGTTCCTGCTATGACCACAATTAAAAATGGTCTTTCTGCATATGAACTCGCAGTTCAGTATGGTTATGAAGGTACTGTTCAGGAGTGGCTTAACAGTCTGAACGGCAAATCTGCTTACGAAATTGCCAAGGAGAACGGTTACACTGGTACTGAAACCGAGTGGACTACTTCTCTTAAAGCCACCGCAGGTAAAGACGGTGTTGGCATTAAGACGGCTGCTTTCTCTGATAAGAATGAACTTCTTATTACTTTGACCGATGATACCGTATTGAACCTTGGTGTTGCCAATGGTCTTAATGGTGAAGACGATAAAGATGGAGCAAATGGCAAAGATGGTGCCAACGGCAAGGACGGTGCTAATGGTAAAGACGGTGTAGGTATTACTTCGGCAAACATTAATGCCGAGGGTCAACTCGTGCTGTCTTTCTCTGATGGCAAGACTGTCAACCTTCAAAAGATTGTCGGTATGAACGGTACAGACGGCATCGGTATTTCTTCTACCACTATCAATACAGATGGCGAACTTGTTATTACATATACAAACGGTCAGACCGCTAACCTTGGTGTTGTTATTGGTGCCAAGGGCGACAAAGGTGATAAAGGCGACCAAGGTGAAAAGGGCGAAACTGGTGCGACAGGTGCCCAAGGTGAGCAGGGTCTCCAAGGTGAAAAAGGAGACAAAGGCGACAAAGGTGATAAGGGTGACCAAGGTGAACAGGGCATCCAGGGTGAGAAGGGCGAAACTGGTGCAACTGGTAACAATGGTGTAAGCATCACCAAGACTGAAATCAATAACAAGGGCGAACTTGTCATTACCCTTTCTGATAATACCGTATCTAACCTCGGTGTCGTTGTAGGTGCCAAAGGCGATAAGGGCGAAACTGGTGCTACTGGTGCAACAGGTGCCACTGGCGATAAAGGTGATAAGGGTGACCAAGGTGAGCAAGGCATTAGTGTAACTGGTGCTGAAATCAACTCTAACGGCGAACTCGTTCTCATTTTCTCTAACAACCAAAGAACCAATGTCGGTAATGTAATTGGAGCCAAAGGCGACAAGGGTGATAAAGGTGACCAAGGCGAACAGGGTCTCCAAGGTGAAAAGGGCGAAACTGGTGCAACAGGTGCTACTGGTGCACAGGGTGAGCAAGGTGTCCAAGGCGAAAAGGGAGATAAAGGTGATAAGGGTGACACAGGTGCCGCAGGTAATGACGGTGTAAGTGTAACCAAAACTGAAATCAATCAGAGAGGCGAACTCGTTATTACCCTTTCTGATAATACCGTATCTAACCTCGGTGTCGTAGTTGGAGCCAAAGGTGAAAAAGGCGATAAGGGTGACCAAGGCGAACAAGGTGTCCAAGGTATTCAGGGTGTCCAAGGTGAGAAGGGCGATACTGGTGCAACGGGTGCCGCTGGCCAAGATGGCGACGACGGTGTCGGCATCGAGACTATTGTTATTGAGAACGGCAATTTGAAGATAACACTTACAAACGAAACCACCCTTGACCTTGGCAATATCAAGGGTGAAAAGGGTGACAAAGGCGATACTGGTGCGACAGGTGCCACTGGCGAAAAAGGCGATAAGGGCGAACAGGGCATCCAAGGTGTTCAGGGTGTTCAAGGCGAAACTGGTAACGGTATTGCTTCTGCCACAATCAATGAACACGGTGAACTTGTAATTGTATATACAAATGGTGACGATATTAACCTCGGTAATGTAATTGGTGCCAAGGGCGATAAGGGCGACCAAGGTATCCAGGGTGTACAGGGCGAAACTGGTGCTACTGGTGCAACAGGTGCCCAAGGCGACAAGGGTGACAAAGGCGATAAAGGCGACAAGGGTGACACTGGGGCTGCTGGTGTAGGTGTTGCTTCTATTGATATCAATGAAGATGGCGAACTTGTTATCACATATACCGAAGGTAACCCTGTAAATCTCGGCAAAATCATTGGTCCCCAAGGTGCACAGGGTCAGCAAGGCGAAAAGGGCGACACTGGTGCTAAAGGTGATAAAGGCGATAAAGGTGACAAGGGTGACCAAGGTATCAAGGGCGATACGGGTACAGGTGTCTCCAAGGTTGAAATCATCGAAGATAAACTTGTAATAACCCTTTCTGATACCAGTGTTATTAACTTGGGCAACATTAAGGGTGCCAAGGGCGATAAAGGCGACCAAGGCGAACAAGGTGTAAGCATCACTAATGTTACCCTTACTGCCGAAGGCGACCTTTCTATGACCTTCTCCTCTGGTGAAACCATTCCTCTTGGAAACATCAAGGGTCAAGATGGTGTAGACGGTGTCGGTATTGCAGAAGTTTATATTGAAGATGGCAACCTCTATGTAAGAAAGACCAATGAAACTGTTGCAGTTAACCTCGGCTCCGTTAAGGGACCGAAGGGCGACAAGGGTGATACTGGCGAACAGGGACCGAAGGGTGACAAAGGCGATAAGGGTGACACTGGTGCCGCAGGTCGTGGAATTGTAAAGACCGAGATTTCGGGCACAAACCTTATTATTTATTATACCGATAACACTACCGAAACTCACGATTTGAGTTCACTTGTTGGAACAACAACGGTTGATTATCTTGTTTATACAGAATTGACTGATGGTACTTACGGAGTTTCTTTATTAGATGGATATGAAACATTAGTTACTTCCATTGTTATCCCTTCGGAATATAACGGAAAAGCAGTAACTGCTATCCAAACAGATGGATTTAGAAATTGTGTAAATCTAAAAATGGTATACTGTCCCGAGACATTGACAAAAATAGGAAACACTGCTTTTTATGGTTGTACTTCCTTGGCAAATATTAATTTACCAAAGAACTTAATTAGCATAGGAAGTTCCGCATTTTATAAATGCTTATCTTTGAAAAATGTTAATTTGCCAGAGAATTTGGAATCAATCAGTTCCGCTGCATTTTCTAATTGTTCTTCAATAGAAAAAATTGAAATTCCTACAAAAGTCACAGCAGTGAGCAATTATGTATTTAACAACTGCACCTCGTTAACGGAAATTAAAATGCATAATAATATAATAACTATTGGTACGTCTGCTTTTGAAAATTGTGCATCATTGAATTCTATTACCATTCCTACAAATACAACATCAATAGGAAATCATGCTTTTAGAGGATGTAGTAGAATAAAGATGGTTACCATACCAGAAAAGTGTGTCTCAATTGGTTCAGGGGTATTCTTCGGTACTTCTTTGCAAAATGCATATTTTGAAATTACTGGTGGATGGAAGTATTATATATCTTATTACTCTGGTGACGCTTGGAGCGGTAGCACACAAACAACTAGCAAGACAACAATTGCAGTTTCAACAGTAAGTGATTCTATAAAAGCCGCAGAAATGCTATTAGATACTACGAAATACAGATATAACTCATATACAGAGGCATATTATTATCCAATTTATGTTAGAGAATAACATTTTTTATGAATTATACTTTTGTTGACTAGTTTTTAAAAATTTCCTTAATATTGTCGTTCAAAACTTAAATCTTGGTAAACTATAAAACTTTTCCAAAAGAAAACCAGCAGCGAGTTCATAAGACAGGGGGCCGGTTCTATGTCCTGTATGTAATTTAATTTATATGCTGCCAAAATCCGCATACCAAGGTTAATCGGTATGCGGATTTTTGTTATTGAAATTATATTTTGGTTATAGTATAATTAACTTATAAATCAGATGTCTAAAGAGGAAGTAATATGAACGCAATAGAACATATTATAAAAACAGGTTTACCCTATGTAATTTCTATAATTGAAGTAATGGGAATTTTCGTTGTTTCCTGGACCGCAATTAAAAACTTCTGGCACTATATACAGAATTCATTTATGAAAAAGAACTTTGAGTTGCAGACCAATATCGCGAGAGGTCTTGCAACGGGTCTTGAATTTAAAATGGGCGCCGAGATTCTTAAAACCGTTTTGGTTAAGGATATGAGTGAGCTTTATATTTTAGGCGCAGTTATTCTTCTCCGCGCGCTTTTAAGTATTCTGATTCATCTTGAACTTAAAAAGAAAAACGAAGAGGAAAAGCAATAGTAATAACAAACCGCCGAGCATTTAAACGCTCGGCGGTTTGTTATTATTCACCCTTAATTTTACTTATAGCGCCTTTTTCAAGGCGGGATACCTGAGCTTGAGAAATGCCGATTTCCTTTGAAACTTCCATTTGAGTTTTACCTCTTATAAACCTCATAGCGAGAATGTTTCTTTCCCTCTCGCTTAAATTTTTGATAGATTCTTTAAAAGCGATTTCATCAAGCCAATTCTTATCATCATTGTTATCGCCAATTTGGTCCAGGACATAAATGGTGTCACCGCCGTCGGAGTAAACAGGGTCGTAAAGGGAAATGGGGTCTACTATGCTTTCAAGGGCAATTACAATATCCTCGCGAGGCAGATCCAGTGCCGCCGCAATTTCGCCTATTGTAGGCTCTCTTTGGGTTTCGTTCATAAGCTTTTCTTTGGCTTGCATAGCGCGATAGGCCGTATCTTTTATGGAACGGCTTACCCTTATGGAGTTATTATCCCGAAGATACCGCCGTATTTCGCCGATAATCATCGGCACAGCATAGGTAGAAAAGCGTACATTCTGCGAGATATCAAAATTATCGATTGATTTAATAAGACCTATGCAACCCACCTGAAACAAATCATCGGGATTTTCGCCTCTACCCGCAAAGCGTTGCACAACACTCAGTACAAGGCGGAGATTTCCGTTTATAAGCTCGTTGCGGGCATTTTTATCCCCACCTCTTGCAAGTTTTAAAAGCTCCTCCTTCTGCTTTTCCTTTAAAACGGGCAGAGTTGAGGTATCAACTCCACAAATAATAACCTTGTTGTTATACATAGGCGGCACCTCTTTATATTCTTTGACATAAACATTATTGCCGCCATATAACCCGAATAAACTTGTAAAATATTTTTCCTTTCGACAAGGTTCACTTGTATTTTCAGAAAAACTTTTATACGACAAAATGTCAATTTTCTTGACATTTTTCCCTGAAAGTTATAAAATGAAAAAAAGGCATTTCCCGTAAAGAGAAATGCCTTTTAAATGGAGCTGATGATGGGACTCGAACCCACGGTCTGTTGATTACGAATCAACCGCTCTACCAACTGAGCCACATCAGCATATTAGGTTAATATTATACCAACTATATCCGAAATAGTCAAGAGGGTTTTATATGAAAACAGAGTATGCAACAGTATCGAATAAGCGGCTGAGCGAAGCCAGAAAAAAAGCGGGCTACACTCAGGAAACTGCCGCCGATAAGCTTAATATGAAAAGAAACACCTATGCCCGTATGGAACGCCTTGGAAATCCTTCTTTGGAGGATTTGGCCAAGATAACTGCTTTATATAATGTTTCGGCAGATTGGCTTTTGCACGGTGATAGCGATTGTCGCGGAGATTCCAAATCAAATTATGAGCTTAATACTAAAGCGCCTATGCGACTTGAGGAAAGCGGTAGGGTAATTGCAAATTTGCCTTTCTCTTTATCACCTTATGAAATTAAGTGCCTTAAGCTTTTGCACCTTGTAAGGAAAAAGCAAAACCGAGATGCAGTTTTGGCGTTTATAAATGATATCCGAAAAGCAGAAATTGATGAAGCAGAAAAAAAGCGTGGTTTGGATTAATCCAAACCTCGCTTTTGGTTTATTTAGTTTACTTAACTGCCGTAACAGTAACCTTTTCAATAATGGGTTGAGAGCCGGAAAGAACAGTGCCGTTATTATCAACAACGGGAGTTTTTGTTGCTACTGAATCAACAACATCCATACCCTTCGTAACGCAACCGAAGGCGGCGTACTGTCCGTCAAGATAGGTTCCATCCTCGTGCATAATAAAGAACTGTGATGATGCGCTGTCCATACTGTAGCTGTTTCGCGCCATTGAGATAACACCGCGTTTGTGTGAGATAGGATTATCAACGCCGTTTGCAGAAAATTCACCTTTGATTTCCTCGTCGCTTCCGCCTGTGCCGTTACCGTCGGGGTCGCCACCCTGAATCATAAAGCCCTCAATAACTCTATGGAAGGTGAGACCGTCATAGAATTTTTGACCTGCAAGTTTTTCGAAGTTTGCAACGGTTATGGGAGCGGTTTCACCGTAAAGCTCAAGCTCGATAGTGCCGTGGTTCTTAATTTTAATGGTTGCAGTGTGGGTTACCTTGTATTCGCCTGTAGAGGTGTTTTCTTTACTTGCCTTACCGCAACCTGTAAGGCATACAAGCATAAGGGCGCAGAAAAGCGCCATTATAGATTTAATGTTTTTCATTTTTACCATCCTTTTCATAAGGTATATATCTTACCTTTCTTTTTTTCTTGGTTTTTTTGTTCATCTTATAAACAAGAAAAACGAATATTATAATTGCAAGAGCAATAATAACATAAATCGTTATCATATAAGGGGATAGGAGGAAATTTTTTATACCTCTTCCGAGGGCCAGTATAAAACTTCTCGAAATATCCTCACCCGCTACAAGATTAACGGTGCCGATAACCCTTTCTGCATAGATTATATCGGCAGTGCCTAGCTTCTGTCCCTTCTTAACAGGGGCATCAACGCTATCCCCCGAAAGCTTGGGAACGATGCTTATGGTGGATTGGTCGGCGTCTTTGGGAAGCACAGAAATAAAGCTTTCCTCAACATAAAGGGGAACGAAATCCGTGTCCATAGAAAGCTCCACCTTCATCTCGCAGATGGGCTCCTCCGATTTGGCAATCTCCTTAAATTCAAAGGTGGTAAACGCCCATTTATATAGGTTCTTGCTATCAATAAATTCATAGCGTTTGCCTGCGTTTGCGGTGCACCCAAAAACAAGACACATATAGTTGTATCCATTATAGGAAGCGGTGCTTACAACGCATCGGCCCGCCTCATTGGTAAAGCCCGTCTTAACACCCTTGGCATACATATAGTAGTAATTTGTGGTCTTGTCCTGCAAGAAATTAGTGGTGGATAGGGTGTGTTGCGGCTCGGTGGCAGTGGCTTCTATTGTATATCTGTCCTTCTCGCAAACTTCCTTAAAGGTTTTATTTTGAAGGGCGTATTTGGTGAGCTTATATGTGTCGGCGGCGGTAGTGTAGGTTTCCTCATCGTGAAGACCTACGGGGTTGGAATAATGGGTGCCTGTAAGACCTAATTCCTCGGCCTTGGCATTCATCATACTGACAAAGTTGTTAACCGTGCCTCCATAAAACTCGGCGGCAAGATACGCGCAGTCACCGCAAGAAGACATAAGAACAAGATGCACCAAATCTATCTGGGATATCTGTTCGCCCGCCTGAAGCCAGGAAACCACGCTTCCCGTACCGCTTATAAGCTTCAAAGCGCTTTCGGTCATGGTAACCATACCCTCGGGCTCATACTTTTCGCTTTCAAGCATCAAGGTAACGGTCATTATTTTGGTTATGGAAGCGGGGTAAACCTTGGCGTTTTCGTTTTTTGAATAAAGGATTTCGCCCGTATCAAGAGAAACGAGCATTGCGCTTTTGGCGTCGACCTCAAAGCCCGTTGGCTCATAGGCCGAAACGCTCAAAGGTATGGCAAAAACAAGTATTATGCAAAAAATAACAGAAAATATTTTTTTAACCATAGAAATCTCCGTCTATATGTGGTATAATGAGTTCAATAAAAATATTATACATTAAATTTACCGAAAATAAAAGAGAAAATTTCGAAATATCTGAGAAAGGGCGGTGAACCGTATGATTTATGTAACAGGAGATATGCACGGATGTCTTGAGCGGCTTTACGATAAGGAATTCAGAAAACTAAAAAAAGGCGATGTTTTAATAGTTTGCGGCGATTTTGGTTTCATATTCGACGGTTCTAAGACCGAAAAACAGGTTATAGATTTTTTCAGTAAGAAAAAGTTTGTTACCGCCTTTGTTGAGGGTACTCACGATAATCTTGAAACCATATCCCGCTGCCGAGTAACAGTTTGGAAAGGCGGCAAGGTGCATAGAATTAAGGGCAATCTTCTTCATATGATGCGCGGCCAGATATTCGAAATTGAAGGCAATACCTTTTTCACCTTCGGCGGCGGTGAGAGCACCGATAAGGATATGAGGGTTGACAAGGGTCTTTGGTGGCGCGAGGAAGAGCCCACACCTATGGAAATGGCCGATGGCGCCAGAGTGCTTGATGAGGTTGGCTGTAAGGTGGATTATATAATCACCCACGAGCCCCCGTCTTTAGTTAAAAGCGCTATTCTCCTCAGAAGAGGGGATAGCGATAGGGTAAATAAGCTTAACGGTTATTTAGAGGAAATCGGTAGGGCGTGTAACTTTAAGCATTGGTACTTCGGCTCTCTGCATGAGGATAGGATTATAACCGACCACCATACCTGTGTTTATAAAAAACTCATTCCCATAAAGAAAAAAGATACAGATAAAAGTAGGGAAATAGCAGAGGTTGTTTTTGAATAAAGTCATACCGCTCTTGACAAGTGTGGTATAATATATTAAAATTCCAATTTTGAAATTTGGGAGGTATTTATGATAAATACGGATAAACTCTGTCCCGGTTGTATGAATGATAACGGAGATGAAACTGTATGTTCTATCTGCGGATGGGATAGTAATGCTCAGAATGAGAAGTATGCATTACCCGTAAAATTCTGGCTTTCAGACCGATATATGCTCGGCAAGGTTATAAGCACGGGCGGTGAAGGCATCACCTATCTCGGCTTTGATAACGGCAATAACTGCATCGTTAATATCAAGGAGTATTTTCCAGCCGGTATAGCGGTAAGAAATCCCGATAAAACCGTAGCGATAGCAGAGAATAAAGAATATGCTTTTAACGGCGGACTTCTTGAATTTATGGAGCTTAATAAGAAGCTTTCTTTACACTCCTTACCTTCTCTTGCCGCAGTAAAGGATACTTTTGAAGAGAACGGTACTGCTTACGCGGTAACCGAAACCGTTTCGGGAGTGTCCCTTAAGGCATTTCTTGAGAAAAATAACGGGGCGCTTAAGTGGGAGCAGGCAAGAGCTTTGTTTCTCCCTCTTATTGACACTGTTATGGAACTTAACGAAATAGGAATTATCCACGGCGCGATTTCACCTGAAACAGTTTATGTTTGCCGTGACGGTAAACTCCGCCTTATAGGCATAAATATTAATGAAACCAGAACTTCAAAGGGTGAACTTTCGGCAGGGGTTTATAACGGCTATGCCGCTCCCGAACAGTACGGACTGATTGATTGCAATATGGGTAGCTACACCGATGTTTACGGCCTTAGCGCTACGCTTTTCAGAGTGCTTATCGGTACAGTACCTCCCGATGCCCGAGATAGAATGAACGGGGATAATCTTTCTATTCCCTCGAGATTTGCCGATGAACTTCCCCGTCAGGTATTGGTTTCCATTGCAAACGGTTTGCAGCTTAATTTAGAAAACCGTACCGATAGCGTTGATACCTTTAGAAATGAGCTTGTTTACGGCGAAACTAAGGAGAACGAACGCAAGGCGGCTGCCAAAAAAGCTACGCTCAGCAGAGCGGAAAAAGAGGCCAATGGGCCCCAAAAGAAAATGTCTGCAGTCAAATATGCCGTAATTTCCGCTGTAGCCACTATAGTTGTTTTCGGTATAGTTTTCGCAATTCTTTCGGCAACTGTTTTTAAGGATGGAATAATGGGTGGAAATGATGAGCCCGTTATAAGCAATCCCGAATCTGTTGATATGCCTTCAACCCCCTCCATCGGCGATGTTGATGAGGGCGCGGAAGAATCTAAAATACTTTATACCGTTCCCGATTTAACAGGTAAATATTACCATCAGATTACCGATGGGGAGGAATATGAACGCTTTGTCTTTGTGATTAAGGGTAAGGAATATTCCGATAAGTTCGCCAGAGGTACTATCTGCGCTCAATCCGTTGAAAAGGGCTCTCAGGTGGAGAGCGCCACCGAGATTGCGGTTACAATAAGTCTTGGAACCCTTGATATAAAGATTGCAAATGTGGTTGGAATGGAAGAAAATGTCGCAAAACTCGAGCTTTTAAAGCAGGGCTTCTTATATGAAAATATTGAGGTTGTTGAAAAGTACGATGAAGATGCAAAACCGGGAGCCGTTTTAGGTCAGGAACCCGAATACGGCGGTACAGCTAATGCAGAACAGATAGTCCGCATTTATATCAATAGTTACAAGGGCGAAAATGAGAGCACGAGTTTTGAGTGATATAAATATTAAAATAATACTTGATTTTTCAAATAAAAGTGTTATAATAGTATCAGCAAGTAAGAAAGGTGAGTGGGGAAACCCGCTCACTTTTGTTTTGGAGGTAGAGTATGGCAGGTGTAGCCGAAAAGGTTTTTGCTCTCGTTAAAGAAACAGTAGAAAACGAGGGCGTAAAGCTTTGGGATGTCCGCTTTGTTAAGGAGGGCGCTTCTCATTATTTAAGAATCTTTATAGATAAACCCGAAGGCGTAAACATTGATGATTGTACCAATGTTTCCCACGCGGTTGACCCTATTATTGATGCTGCGGACCCAATTGATTGTCCTTATTATTTAGAGGTTTGTTCTGCGGGGCTCGGGAGAGAGCTTACCCGAGATGAGCATTTTACAGCAATGCTCGGCAAGGACGTAAAGCTACGGCTTTTTAAAGCGATGGATGGAAGTAAAGAATTCATCGGTAAACTGATTTCCTATGAAAACGGAACGGTTATCGTAGAAGTAAACGGTGAAAATAGAGACTTTTCAAGGAAAGAAATCTCTAAAGTTACACTTGAAGATTTTAGTTAGTATTATAAACGGAGGTAATTGATAAAAATGGCTAAGAGAATTACAGCAAAAGAAAAGAAAGAAAGCAAGGAGTTTTTTGAAGCCCTTCGCCTTATGGAAGAGGAAAGAGGAATTCCCATGGAGTTCATCGCCGATAAGATTTCAGAAGCAATCGTTGTAGCTGCCCGTAAGGATTACGGCGGTAACGATATAGTTTCCTGCAAAATTGATGCCGAGAATGAAATTTTCAAGGTGGTTGCCCGCAAGGAAATTGTAGAAGTGGTAGAAGACCCCTTTACCCAGATTTCCAGGGAGGAAGCCGCCGCAATTGACCCCAAGGCAATTAATGACGGTTTTATTGAAATCAAGCTTGACCCCAAGAAATTCGGCAGAATAGTTGCCCAAAATTCAAAGAATAATTTCCGTCAGGGCGTTAAAGAGGTTGAAAAAGGTCAGGTACTCGCTGAGTTCCAGAGCCATAACCGTGAGCTTGTTACAGCAGTTGTTGAGCGCGTTGATGCTAAAACCGGCAACGCTATCCTCACCATCGGCCATAGCGAAGCCACCCTTCCCAAGATGGAGCAGGTGCCCGATGAAATTCTTAAAGAGGGCGACCATATTAAGATTTATGTCGTAGGCGTTAAGGAAACCGAAAAGGGACCCAGAGTTATGATTTCCCGTACTCACCCAGGTCTTGTTAAGCGCCTTTTTGAAACCGAAGTTCCCGAGATTTTTGACGGTACTATTGAAATCAAAGCAATTTCCCGTCAGGCAGGTTCAAGAACTAAGCTTGCAGTTTGGTCTGCCAACCCCGAAATCGATGCTATCGGCGCTTGCATAGGTCCAAAAGGAGCCCGCGTTAATAAGATAGTTGAGGAACTTGCAGGCGAAAAGATTGATATTGTAAAATATAGCGAAGACCCCACCGTATTTGTAAGCGAAGCCCTTTCTCCCGCAAAGGTTGTTTCGGTTGAAGTTTTAAGTGAAGAAGAAAAATCTTGCAAAGTAAGCGTTCCCGAAGCGCAGCTGTCCCTTGCCATCGGTAATAAGGGTCAGAATGTCCGTCTTGCCGCCAAGCTTACCGGTTGGAAGATAGATATTCACCCCGAAAGCGGATATTTCGGCGAATAAAACTAGAAGGGAAGAACTGTATTGAAACCCAGAAAGATACCTATGAGAATGTGTGTCGGTTGCCGCGAAATGAAGCCCAAATCGGAGCTCATAAGGGTTGTTAAAACACCCGAGGATGAGATTAAACTCGATGAAAGCGGAAAACTAAGCGGCAGAGGCGCGTATATTTGCAAATCTGAAGGTTGTCTTCTAAAAGCGCAAAAAATCAATGCTCTAGGACGCGCATTTGAAAAAAATATTCCTTCGGATATATACGAGAAATTACGGGAGGAGTTAAAAGGTATTGAACAATAAACTTTTAACGCTTTTAGGATTTGCCGCTAAATCGGGTAACCTTTCCTATGGACTAAAGGCCGCAACCTTTTCGGCTTCCGTGGGCAAGGCAAAGCTTATGATAGTGTGCAATGATATTTCAGAAAAAAGTATCAAAGAGGTTAGATTTCACGCAGAAAAGCATAAAGTAAAGGTGATGGAGCTTAAAAATATAGATACCTTCACCCTTACAAATGCCGTAGGCCGCAAGTGTGGAGTTCTTTCTGTGAATGACAGTTCGTTTGCTGACGCTATAATGAATTTGGGAGGAAATGTTTAATGACCAATAAATATAAAGTTAGTGATATTGCTAAGGATTTCGGTGTTAGTTCCAAGGAAATAACCGCCCTTGTGCTTGAAGCTATGGGCGAAGAGAAGAAATCCGGTGCATCTCTTAATGAAAGAGAAATCGGAATTTTCTTTGATTTTATAACAAAGAAGAATTCTGTTAAGAGTTTTGATAATTATTTCGCAACAGGCGCCGCAGCCCGCGAGGAAGCCGCCAAGGCAAGACAGAGCGAAAAGGATAAGAAATTTGCCGACCAGATGGCAATTCTTGAGCAGTTAAAGGCCGCCGCTGCCGCGGAAGACGCTAAGAATAAACCTGCGGAGGAAAAGAAGGTAGGGCCCGAAAAGAAAACAGAGCCCAAGAAAGCCGAAAATAAGGCAGATAAGAGCGAGGGTAAGGCCCCTGCAAAAACCGAAAAGACAGTGGAAAAACCTAATGATAAAAAGGTTGAAAAGAAAGAAGAAAAGAAGAGCGAGAAAAAAACAGATAAACCCCGTGAAAAAGAGGTTTATACAGGTCCCTTGGTGGCTCCGCCTAAAAAAGAAAAGGGTGAGAGTGTAGCTCCCAACAGAGGCCCTGCTCAGCTTCGTCATATTGATACCCGCACTTCCCATGTTAATATTGACAAGTATAACGAGAAGTATGAAACCATCGCCCCCGCTAATACAATGAGGGATAATTTCACCCGTAAGCAGAAGATTAAGCAGAAATCTCAGGATTACAGAAGACCTCAAGGTGCTAAGAGAGAAACCGAGGCAGATAAGCTTCGCAGGATGCAGCTTGAACGCATTAAGAAAACACCTATTACCGTTACCGTTGGCGATGAAATCACCGTAAGCGAACTTGCCGCCGCCCTTAAAAAGACTGCAGCAGAGGTTATCAAGGTGCTTATGTCCCTTGGTATGATGGCTACCGTAAATCAGGTTATTGATTACGATACCGCCGAAATCGTTGTAACCGAAATGGGCGCTAAGATTGAGCGCGCAGTTGTGGTTACCATTGAAGAAAAAATTATGGATGTTACCGAGGATGCCGCTGAGGATTTGAAGCCCAGAAGCCCCGTAGTAGTTGTTATGGGTCACGTTGACCACGGTAAAACATCACTTCTTGACAGTATAAGAAATACCGCAGTTACCGATACGGAAGCAGGCGGTATTACCCAGCATATCGGCGCTTACAGAGTTAACTGCAAGGGTCAGGATATCACCTTCCTTGATACTCCCGGTCACGCCGCATTTACCTCTATGCGTCAGCGCGGCGCTATGGCAACCGATATAGCAATTCTCGTTGTTGCCGCTGATGACGGTATTATGCCCCAGACCATTGAGGCCATAAACCATGCTAAAGCCGCCGAGGTGCAGATAATTGTTGCCATCAATAAGATGGATAAACCCGAAGCCAATCCCGACCGCATTATGCAACAGCTTACCGAACATTCATTAGTTCCTGAAATCTGGGGTGGCGATATTATCTGCGTTCCGATTTCTGCTAAAACAGGAATGGGTATCGATGACCTTCTTGAAAATGTTCTTTTGGTTGCAGAAATGCTCGAGCTTAAAGCTAACCCCGACCGTAAGGCAAAGGGTCTTGTAATTGAAGCCCGTCTTGATAAGGGTAGAGGTCCCGTTGCAACACTCTTAGTTCAGAACGGTACTCTTAATACAGGTGATATCATTGTTGCAGGAACTTCCGTTGGCCGCGTCAGAGTAATGATGGATGAAAACGGAAAGACCGTTAAACACGCAGGTCCTTCTGTGCCTGTTGAGATTACAGGTCTTGCCGAAACTCCCAGCGCAGGTGACGGATTTGACGCAGTTTCCGATGAGCGTCTTGCCCGTGAACTTGTTGAGCAGAGAAAAGAAAAGATTAAAAAGGAACTCTTCGATTCTAAACAGAAGGTTACCCTTGATAACCTCTTTAGTCAGCTTAGCGAGGGCGACCTTAAAACCCTTAATATTATCGTTAAAGCCGATGTTCAGGGTAGCGTTGAGGCCGTAAGAGAAAGTCTTGAAAAACTTTCCAATGACGAGGTTAAGGTTAGCGTTATCCACGGTGGCGTAGGCGCTGTTAATGAGTCCGATGTTATGTTGGCTCAGGCATCAGGCGCTATCATTGTTGGATTTAATGTACGCCCCGATGCAGTTGCCAAAGAAACCGCCGAAAGAGATGGCGTTGATGTCCGTATGTACCGCGTTATCTATGACTGCATAGAGGAAGTAGAAGCCGCTATGAAGGGTATGCTTGCTCCTAAATACAGAGAAAGCATACTTGGTTCTGTTGAAGTTCGCAGTACCTATAAGATTTCGGGTGTCGGCACCATTGCTGGTTGCTATATTTCCGACGGTAAGGTTACAAGAGCTTGTCAGATTCGTGTAGTTCGTGACGGTATTGTTGTCGCTGAAGACAGTATTGCTTCCCTCCGCCGCTTTAAAGACGATGTCAAAGAGGTGGCTCAGGGCTACGAGTGCGGTATCGGTCTTGAAAAATTCGGCGATATTAAGGAAGGCGATATATTTGAGGCCTTCGTTATGGAGGAGTACAGAGACTGATGGCAGGATATAAAATAAATCGCGTAACATCAGATATTAAACTTGCCCTCTCGGAGCTTTTGCGAGAAGTAAAGGACCCGAGAGTGAGCAAGATGCTCAGTATAATAAAACTTGAGGTTTCGGGAGATATGTCCTATGCGACGGTTTATGTAAGCGCTATAGAAGGTATGGAGAAAACTACCGAATCGGTTAAGGTGCTTAATAAAAATGTTGCAGGTTATTTAAGAAAGGAACTGGGCCACCGTATGTCACTTCGTAAAGTTCCCGAGCTTAGATTTATTGCAGATAATTCTATCGAAACCAGCGCCCATATTTCAAAAATAATAGATTCTTTTGATAAATAGGATTTTTAACTTGCGAAAGGAATTTAAAGGGTTTAATGCAGAAGAAAAACAATATCTCCTGCCGCCTTCTGAATCTCAGACAGGTGGCAAGATTTCTTAAAAAACACGATAATTATGTCATTCTTACCCATGCTTCTCCTGATGGCGATACCTTGGGTTCTGCCTATGCGCTTTATTACGGACTTAAAGAAATCGGTAAAAAAGCAGCAGTTCTATGCCCCGAGATAATCCCCGCAAAATATGATTATTTTGCCAGGGTAACCGACCATATTGTAGGGAAGCCCACCGTTGTTGCGGTGGATGTGGCGGCCGAATCACTACTCGGCTCTTTAAAAGATGAGTTTGGCGATAAGGTTGACCTAACTATCGACCACCATATTTCAAATACCATGTATGCCCACAATCTTTATCTTGATTCTGCGGCTGCGGCTACCTGTGAAATCATTTATGAACTTCTGGTTGCTATGAGGGTTAATATAAATGATGTCACCGCCAAGGCATTATATACGGGTATGGTTACAGATACGGGATGCTTTAAATATTCTTGCGTCACCGCAAAAACCCATATTATAGCTGCAAATCTTTATGATTTTGAACTTGATGCCGCAAGTATCAATAAACTTATGTTTGATACCAAGCCAAGAAAACTCGTAGAACTTGAAAAGATGGTGCTTGAGGGCGCTGAATATCACTTTGACGGAAGATGTATGCTGCTGAGCGTATCAGCCGAAATGCAGGAGAAAACGGGTTGTTCAGGTACAGAGCTTGAAGGAATTGCCGTTTTATCAAGAAGTGTTGAAGGCGTTATTGCGGGTATTACTCTTAAGCAAACAGGGGAAAAGGAATTCAAGGCGTCGTTACGCACATATCCGCCTCTCAATGCTTCCGAAATATGTAAGAAATTAGGCGGAGGCGGTCACAATGCAGCCGCAGGCGCCACCCTTTACGGAACTTTAGAAGAGGTTAAAGCCCAAATTTTAGATGGCGTAAAAGAGGCATTGGAGGAAACAGATGAAAGGTCTGCTACTGATAAATAAACCTGAGGGAATAACCTCGTTTGGCGCAGTTGCGCGTATAAAAAGATTAGCTCACGAGCGCCGAGTAGGCCATACGGGAACATTAGACCCTATGGCTACCGGCGTTTTGCCCGTTTTTTTGGGTAGAGCCACCGCTCTTTCTTCATATCTTTTAGAGGCGGATAAAACATATACCGCAAGAATTCGTTTAGGTGTTACCACCGATACCTGTGATATAACGGGTGCGGTTTTAGAGGACAAAACCGAAGAAATCAGAGATAAGTTTTCCGAAGACGATATTAAAAAGATGTTAGATAGTTTTTTGGGAAAACAATCCCAGATACCGCCTATATATAGCGCCCTTAAAAAAGACGGGGTGCGCCTTTACGATTTGGCAAGGCAGGGGAAAACAGTGGAAATTGAGCCCCGCGAAATCGAGATTTTTGAGATTTCAATGATTTCACCTATTATCAATAATGAATTTGATATAAGTGTAAGGGTTTCTAAGGGTACATATATCCGTTCCCTTTGCCGTGATATTGGCGAAAAACTCGGTTGCGGCGCAACTTTAAGCAAACTTTGTAGAACCAATGCATCGGGTATTGATATAAAAACTTGTGTAAATCTTGATGAACTTACCGAGGAAAATATAGAAAACTTCATTTTAAATGAAGAAAAGGCAGTAGAGCATTTTAAAAAGGTGCAGGTTACCGAAAAGCAGGGCATCCGTTTTTCCAATGGTGGACAGCTGGACCTTGACCGCCTTGGCATAAAAGAAGCGGTTGACGGTGAGATTTACAGAGTCCGCCAAGGTGAAAGTTTTTTAGGTCTTGGAATTATAGATAAAGCAAAAAATCAACTTGCAATTAAGTGCGTGATTAATCATATGTAAGAAAGGGGAGAAGGTATGAAAAATGCAGTAGTTTTAGGCACTTTTGATGGTCTTCATATAGGTCATCGCGCCGTTATAAAGGGCGCCGCAGGGTATAATATTATTGCAGTAACCTTCCTGGAACCCCCTAAAATGAGCGCTGATAAATCCGTAGGCGTCCTTATGCAAAATGAGGATAGATTTGCCTGTCTTAAGGAGCTTGGCGTATCGGAAATCTGCGCGCTCGAATTTAATGAGGTTAAATCCGTAGAACCCTACGATTTTCTCAATATGATAAATGAAAAATATTCACCCGAACTTTTTGTATGCGGTTTTAATTACCGTTTTGGAAATAAAGCAAAGGGTGATACCGAAACCTTAAAGGCATACTGCGAAGAAAATGGTATTGCTTTAAAGGTTACCGAAAGCGTAAATATAGACGGTAAAACCGTTTCCTCAACCCTTATAAGAGATTGTATATCAAAGGGTGAAATTGAAAAGGCAAACGAACTTCTCTATAAACCTTTCGGCTTTACTGCAGAGGTCGTAATCGGCGACCAAAGGGGAAGGAATTTAGGATTTCCTACGGCAAATCAAACATACCCTGAGAAAATGCAAAAATTAAAATTCGGCGTTTACCGATCCCGAGTTTTTATAGACGGTAAAGAATATAAATCCATTTCAAATATTGGTATCAGGCCGACTTATCGCACTGAAACCGCAGTGAGCGAAACATATATTTATGATTTTTCGGGGGATATTTACGGAAAAAATATTCGTATAGAGCCCGTAAAGTTTTTAAGAAGCGAGCAAAAATTCAGTAACGCCGAGGAACTTAAAAAGGCAGTTCTGAAAGATATTTTTGAATAATATTTTATTGACTTTTTACAATAATAATTATAAAATAAATATATAAACTGTTTAGGAGTAGAAAATGAAAAAAATTATCAGTATTCTGGTTGTTTTGGCTCTGATTTTATCCTGTGCTTCCTTGGTCGGTTGCAGTGAGGTTGATAATAATTATGGGGTTGAAAGTGATGTAGAGCAGGGTGAGGATACAGTCTCTAAATTTGAAATTCCCGAAATCAAATCTTCTGATAAGGTTATGCCAACCTATCTTGATATAAGTCTTTACGACGAGGAAAACTATTCTGATGTTTACCTCGGCTCAAAGTATAAATACCGTATCACATATTCGGGAAGTAACCTTTCACTTCCTACAGATTATAAAACTCTCATTAAAGAAGGATTTAGAATTGTAAACCCCGAGGAATATGATGAAAAAACCTTGGTTTTAGCGGGTGAAAAGGTAGAGATTACCTTTGTTAATGAATATGATAATATCATCAATGTAGTGTTCTATAATAGTGGTAAATCCTCTGCATCTATAAAAAAATGTGATATTGTTAAGTTTGTTATTAAAGAAAACTATCTCAATGTTGAAGATTCAAAATACGGTCAGTTCTGGGTTAACGGCGTTGGCAACGGCTCTGCAATAACCGATGTTATTGAGCGCCTCGGCGCACCCTCCCATTTCCTCGCTGTCAGTGATACGGAATATCATCTTGATTATTTCATAAGCCGTGATGATAAGCGTAGCGGAATAATGGTTAATATTGACCCTCTTAACGATACTGTAAACTCTATCGAGATTTCATACTACTAAAAGTAAAATGCCGCTTTTAAAGCGGCATTAACTATACATAATTAGTTTCAAGGAGAATACTATGGATTATAAAAAATGCTTTACCCCTGCCGATTTTCTTCTTCCCAAAAAGAATTTTGATAAATGGGCGGTTATAGCTTGTGACCAATACACTTCTGAACAGGAATATTGGGAAAAGGCGAAAGAAATAGTAGGCGATACACCTTCTGCACTTAACTGCATTTTACCTGAGGTCTATTTAAAAGAGGATAATTCCTCTGCGGTAAAGAAGATAAATGAGAAAATGGCCCAATATTTAGATAGCGGTGTTTTTGATGAGGTCAAAAACAGTTTTATTTATGTTGAGCGTAAGCAGTCTGACGGTCGTGTCCGCTACGGTATTGTAGGTAAAATTGACCTTGAGGATTATGATTTCACGGTGGGCACCTCTGCTGCTATAAGAGCCACTGAGCAGACCGTTTTATCAAGAATTCCGCCCCGTGTGGAAATTCGTAAAAATGCACCTCTTGAAATGCCCCATGTAATGCTTTTAATAGATGACCCCGAAGATACGGTTTTAGGCGAACTAAAATCTTCAAGTGAATATTTAGAAAAACTTTATGATTTTTCTCTTATGCAAAACGGCGGAGAAATTAAGGGGTATAAGGTGGATAAAAACTCCGCTCAAAATGTAATGGAAAATTTATCTAAACTTGTAAGCCGCCATAACGGTCTTCTTTTCTGCGTGGGTGACGGAAACCATTCCCTTGCTACCGCCAAAAAGTGTTATGAATTAAATCCCAACGAACTTAATCGCTATGCCGCCGTTGAGGTGGTTAATATCCACGATAGCGCCCTTGATTTTGAGCCCATTTACCGCGTGGTTTTCGGTACAAACCCAGAAAAACTTATAAACGCATTTATTGATTATTGCGGCGGCGAAAGCGACGATGAAAATGCTAAGGTGTATACCTGTGTTTATGGTGATACCGAAAGAGCTATCCGCGTGAAAACAAAGGAAGAATTGCCCGTTGCTTCTTTACAGATTTTCCTTGATGAATATCTTAAGGAAAATGAGGGTGAGGTAGATTACATCCACGGAATTGATTCCGTAAAGAAGCTTTGCAAAACCGAAAATACGGTGGGCTTTATATTTGAAGGTATGGGTAAAAGTCAACTTTTCTCTGCCGTAGAAAAAGATGGCTCCTTGCCTCGCAAAACCTTCTCTATGGGTCACGCCGATGACAAGAGATTTTATATCGAAGCGAGAAAAATTAAATAGAAAACTAAACGCCCTTAACAAAAGGGCGTTTTTTAGTGGCATAATAATATGGGTGATATTATTATGTATTTTTATAAAAAAGCGCTGGAAATAAAGAATCAAACTATCGCGCACAGAAGATTTCTGCACGAAAATGCAGAAGGCGGGATTAATATGCCAAAATCGGTAAATTATGTTAGCAAAGAATTAGAAAAAATAGGTTTAACTCCTCAAAAATGCGGAGGTGGAGTTACTGCAACTTTTGGTGAAGGCAAACCTCTTCTTCTTTTAAGAGCGGATATGGATGCCTTACCTATGAAGGAGGAAAGCGGCTTACTCTTTGCATCAAAAACCTCTTGCGCCCATACTTGCGGCCATGATTTTCACACAGCATTTCTTCTAAGCGCCGCAAAGCTTTTAAAAGAGAGGGAAAAGAATTTGAAGGGCAGAATCATGCTAATGTTTCAGCCTTCTGAGGAGAATCTTGAAGGATGCAGAAATATGCTCGATAACGGTCTTTTGGATGGGGGGATACCCGATTTCGCGTTGTCTTTTCATGTGGGGGCTGGGAAAATACCTGTGGGTACTGTTATGTATAACAGTAATTCTGTTATGATGTATAGCGCCGATAGATTTGAAATAAAAATAAACGGCAAAGGCGGTCACGGTGCAATACCGAATCTTAACGCAGACCCTATAAAAACTGCAGTGGAAATATATACTTGCTTTAAAAATCTAGCAGAGAAAGAAAATATTTTAATAACGATAGGTAAATTTGTGGGCGGCGATACAGATAACATTATCCCCGATACCGCCGCTTTAGGCGGTTCTTTGCGAACAGATAGCAAAGATAAACGAGAGGGGATTTTAGAAAAAATGAAGAAAATGGCGAGGAAGATAGCGCAAGAAAATCAATGTACGATAGATTTCACTATAAATACAAGTGTTCCGCCTCTTGTTTGTAATAAGAAGTTTACCGAGAGAATTATAGGGCTTTTAAAGGAACTTAATATAGAAAATTATAATGAAATACCTGATATTAATGTTACTGCTTCCGATGACTTTTCCATTATAACCGATAAAATCCCTGCGGCTTATATTTATCTTGCTTGTGGCTTTTCAGACGAAAGAGGAAATTATACTGCTCATAACCCAAGGGTTTTATTTAATGAGGATGTGTGCCCCATAGGTGTTGCCGCCTTTGCTCACTGTGCTTATGAATTGCTAAAATAAAAAACTCCCCTTGGGGAGTTTTGTTTTATATACTCTTAAATATCTCTATTGCTTCATCAAGGGAGTTTAATTCTTTAAACATAAGTTTTTTAACTTCGTCACTAAACGGTGCAATATCCTTAATGCCGAAGGTTTTCATACCTGCCGCATATCCCGCCTTTATTCCGTTTTCGCTATCCTCGAAAACGAAGCAATCCTTTGGACTTACACCGAGTTTCTCTGCGGTTAAAAGGAAAATATCGGGGGCAGGTTTTCCGTTTTCAACATCGTCGCCGCAAACAATTTCCGCAAAATCCTCTGTAATACCAAGCTCGTTTAAGTGGTGCATAACCGATGGCCTTGAGGTGCCTGATGCAAGAGCAAACTTAATATTGTTTTGTTTTAGGAATTCTAAAAGTTCTTTTGCTCCTTTTTTAAACCTTACCACTAAGTTTTTTGCAATATACTCCCTCATATCGCTTCTGAATTTTAAAACATCAAGGGACGGAAAGTTATCAGTAAGATATTTTCTTGCCCCCGCCTCATTGGTTCCGCAAACATCGGGAACACATTTTCCCATATCGGCAATGCCTTGCAAGTTGCCCGCATAATCCCAAGCATAAATAAAAATGAGTTGAGTATCAAGGAGTGTTCCATCCATATCAAAAATCACACTAAACATAAAATCACCTAAAATACAAATTGTAAAAGAATAATGTTGCAAACAGTTCCCAAGACAATGCTTATAAGGGTATTACGCTTTAAAATATATGAAATTATAACCACCAAGGAGGAAATAATCGTGGGCAAAAAGCCCTCCATACTACCGAAAGATATATCTTTCAGGCAATACACAACTAACATACCCATAATAGCATAGGGAAGGGAGTTGCCAAGTTTAGTAATAATTTCAGGTGTCTTTTTGCCGTGCCCCCATATAAAAAACGGAAGAAAACGAAGAAGTGCAGTTACAAGAGCAATTACGGCCACCGAAAACCAGATATATGTATTATTCATTTTCTGTATCCCCCTTATATAAGCAAAGGAGTAAAGCAATTATAATCATTGCGGGGATTAGAAATTTATCCGCCCCGAAAATAAGAAGTGAGCAAACCGAAACAAGTAAACCGATGAGAGCGGCGGAATGTTTTTTACTCTCTAGCCATTGTTCTAAAAATATAGTTATAAAAAGGGCGGTGAGGGCGAAATCAATACCCTCGCTGTTGAATTTTATAAGTGTGCCTGCAAGGGCGCCGAGGGCGGTGCCAAGCACCCAATAAAAATGATTAAAAACAGAAACAAGAATAAAATACTTTTCTCTCTCTGAGAAAGGGATATTGTGATTATCGTGGCACACAAGAGAATAGGTTTCATCGGTGAGAGCAAATATTAAATACGCCTTTTTAGGCCCCGTATTTTTGTATCGGTCTATCATCGAGATACCGTAAAAAATATGCCGCGCGTTTACCGCTAAAGTAGTGAGAGCAATTGTTATAAGTGAGGCGCCGCCCGTAAGAAGTCCAATGGCCGCATATTGCATTGACCCTGCATATATAAAAACACTCATAGCAAGGGTTAGTAAAACACTAAAACCGCTTGATTTCATAATAATTCCAAAGCCAAAGCCCAAAACCAAATAACCCGTAAGTACGGGAAGGGTAGAGATAATGGCCTCCTTAACTATTTTCTTCACAGGGCACCTCCTTCGGCTTTAAAAAACTTATTTTAGTTTACCACAGCAGTAAAACCTTGTCAATTCATAACAATGGTATTATAATGATTGTAGTTTTATATTTGTTTGAGGTATTATATGAAATGTTCCGTTAATAGTAAACTTATCTTTGCGATTTCAATGGCGATTTTCGGTACTATTGGTGTTTTTGTGAGGTATATACCGCTTTCTTCGGGAGAAATTGCGCTTTACAGGGCTTTGCTTGCGTTGATTATTGTAGGTGTATATCTTTTTGTGTCAAAACAGAAAATCGCATTTGATGGGGCAAAAAAGGAAATATTCCTATTGCTTCTGTCGGGGGCGGCAATGGGCTTTAACTGGATATTTCTTTTTGAGGCCTATAAATATACCACCGTTTCGGTGGCAACGCTCAGTTACTATTTTGCGCCCGTTATAGTAACGGTATTAAGCCCACTTTTATTTAAAGAAAAAATGACCTTTAAAAAGGCCATTTGTTTTGTTTTTTCAAGTTTGGGTTTGATTTTGCTGACGGGAATAGGTAATATAGGTAGTCAGGAAAATAATCTGAAAGGAATAGGTTTCGGTATGGGCGCCGCCGCACTTTATGCTACGGTTATGCTTCTTAATAAGGCCATTAAAGGTATTAGCGGTATATACCGAACATTTTTGCAGTTTGCCTCCGCCGCGGTCGTTCTTATTCCTTATGTTCTTTTGAGCGAAGGTGTAAATATAATATCTTTAAAGACCGAAGGTTTGATTTGTTTGCTTATAGTAGGCGTTATCCATACGGGAATCACCTATCTCCTTTATTTTTCTTCACTTAAAGAAATTGAGGGACAGCAGGCGGCAGTATTAAGTTACATAGACCCCTTGATAGCGGTGGTGGCTTCGGTATTTATACTTAAAGAAGAAATAACCGCTATTCAGATTGTGGGCGGGGCACTTATTTTATGCTTTACACTTTTAAATGAAATTGAATTAAAAAACACCAATAAAAAATCCCAAAGTCAGTAAACTTTGGGATTTAAATTTAATTAAAGAACCAATGAAGGAGCAGAGTAAACACGGGCGGCCAATTCCTGATTAAGCATATATAAGCTCTTGGGGTCTGAGCCGAAAAGCTCCATCTTGGTAATCATATCGTTGGCGTTAGTTTCTTCTTCACCCTGCTCTTTAACAAACCAGTCAAGGAACTGCATAGTGCGGAAATCCTTAATCTCGTATGCGGCCGCATAAATATCATTGATAAGCGAGGTTACATATTCTTCGTGCTCAAGACCTGCCTTAAGCACATCCATATCACAGCTAAATGCCTTATCGGGCTTATCGATGGCTTCAAGTGTTACCTTCTGATTTTCGTTCTGGAGATATCTGTAGAAGAGCATAGCATGGTCTCTTTCCTCCTGAGCTTGAATCATATACCAGTTTGCAAAACCGTCAAGCCCTCTATCCTCAAAATAATTGGAAAAATCAAGGTAAAGATATGCGGAATAAAATTCCTTGTTGATTTGTTGGTTTAGTAATTCGCGTACCTTATCATTCATAATTTTAACCTCCGTTAAATTTTACTTATATTTTATCACAATTTTTCAAATCAGTCAATAAATCTGATTCTTCGTGGTTTTCAAAAATCGGACATTCACCGAGTTTTTTCGCTATTGATAATTCCTTTTCACCCATAATTGTCCAGACAAATTGGGGCGCCTTGTAAACCTTTGTGGTAAGCTTTACAGGAAAATTTTCTCGGTCAAGCTTATCATAAGAAATAAAATTCGGTTTGGCTATAAAGTTAAGCGCCATAAGAGAGGCCAATGCTTTAAGCAAATTAACCTTCTTGCCTTTACCGCGCAAAAGATTGGTGTAAAGAATTCCTCTGAAAGAGTAGGGAAGCAGCTTACCCATCTCCCGTAGTAAAAACGGATTAAAGGATTCTATACAATAAAGACCTTTATAACCCTTAAGTAATTCAGCTACCTTACCGCATAGTTTTAAGTCGAAATTTTCACCCTTGAGCTCTACCAAAATCGGCACTCTGCCGTTTACAAGCTCCAAGACCTCTTTTAAGGTGGGGATTTTTTCATCGGTATCTTTAAGAGAAAGTTCTTTGAGTTCCGAATGGCTTAATTCACAGAGTTTTTTATCAGTGCCCGTCATTCTTTTAAGGGAGTAGTCGTGAAAAACCATCACCACATTGTCTGAGGATAACTGAACGTCCAGTTCAATTCCATAACCCTTACTACATGCCGCCTCGAAGGCAAAAAGGGAATTTTCGGGGATACCGTTTCCGTGAAGACCTCTATGAGCGTAATCGCAAAGCAAAGCTTTATCGGGGCTGCTTTTGTACGGTCTTGCAAGAAACAGGATATAAATTAAAAAGATTAGTATTAAAACAGAGAGAATTATAGTTAAAGGTATCATAATCAGTCCACATCAAGATGTTCCAGTAAACTCTTTTCTTCGATTTTCTCGGCGTCACCGTGTTTAACAAAGAACATAGTAATAAATGAGAAGGCAACGAACACCGCGCCAAAGGTGAAGAAGGTGTAACGCATACCGATAATATCATAAAGGAAGCCGGATAAAATCGGGGCTACGATTTGAGCCGCCATAGAGGCAGTGTAGTAATAACCCGTATATTTACCCACGTTACCGTGTTTTGCAAGTTCAACTGCCATGGGGAAGGAGTTAACATTAATGGTTGCCCAGCCGATACCCGCTAAAATGAATATGGGGAACATAATAAGCTCGGGAGTATCGGGGGTTACGAAAATACCGCACGCGAACGCAATTGTAAGCATTGCAACGCCCGCAAGCACCGTCTTTCTTCTTCCGATTTTAGAAGCAATTATACCAACGGGAATATAGGAAACGATAGCCGCCGCCTGTGCAATAATAAGGGTGAAATTAAAGTCGAAACCTAATATATTGGTGGCGTATACAGAATATTTACTTGTAATAGAATTATAACCGATATACCAAAGGGCAACGGAAGCGAGAATAAGAAGGAAGGATTTGAATTCGGCTTTAGAAAGTTTGTTTCCGTTATCGGCATTAGTATCTTCTGCTGCATCTTCAAGACCTAACCTAACCGATTCTTCTTCCATTTCTTTGGCCCATTTGTTTTCTTTAACGGTTAAAATGAATATAATGAAGCCCACCAGCATAATGCAGCATACCGCAATAACATAGGGAGTATATTCCATATAAACATTTTTTGAGGTAGCAAAAACCATGCCTAAAACAAGTACCAAAATAGCTCCTGCGGTACCTGTAAGATTTATAACGGCATTGGCCTTTGAGCGAAGGGGCTTAATAGTAACATCGGGCATAAGGGCAACTGCGGGTGAGCGGAAAATAGCCATAGCAACGAGCACTACAAGCAGAGTTGCGATAAATCCGATAAGATAAAGAGGATTTTGTATTGTTAGTTCTACGGCGGCCTTTCTGATTTCCTCATCACTGCCGCTCATATTCGGAATACCTGCATTTATAATTCTTGCAAGCTGCATATTATCAATAAATGTAAGAGCGACAAAGGAAATTACAGAAATGATAGTTCCGATAAATATAAAGGGTGTGCGCTTACCGAAACGGGTGTTAACCTTATCGGAAAGTGCGCCGAAAATCGGGAGCAAAAATACGGCCAACACATTATCAATAGACATTACCGTTCCCGAAGCGGATTGGGGAAGACCAAAGTGGTTGGTTAAAATAAGGGGGATAATGGCATCGTATGCCTGCCAGAATGCTTGAATAAGGAAAAATGCCATACCAACGAGTAATACGCGCTTGTAATTAAGTTTCATAATACAAATTTCCCTCCGTAGATTTATTTTATGTACAATACTGTCCTGAATGTATTTATTACATTATACATTAGCCATATAAAATTTGCAAGAATAGGTATTGTAAATTTTTGCAAAAAATGTTATAATTTAGGCGACAAAAGGTAAATGACTTGTCACACTAAAAAACGGAGGTAAGTTTATGAAATGTGAAAAATGCGGTTTAGAGTATGATGATACCCTTGCTACCTGTCCAAATTGCAGTAGCACGGAAATGGAAGCAGTAAGCTTAAATCCCGCCGCCGATAAGGTTCTCGGGATGCTTAAGGATAATCTCTTTTTGGTTATCTGCGTTCTTGTTAGCGGGGCGTCTGTTTTTTCTCTTGCTACAGGCGGAATACCGTTATTACATATTCTTATGTCGGTTTTCCTTTGGCTCGCTTTTGCCCAGAGTAAGAAGGGATTTGCAGACGGGGGTCATCTTCGCTGTGTAAGCGGAACGCTATATGCGAATTATGTTATTGTGAATGTTTCAACTATACTTATAATAGTTTCAGGCGCGTTACTTGGCTTTGCATGGCAGGTTGTATCCAATATGGATATAATGCAAGAAATAATGGATGAAGTGATAGGTATTGTGGGAATGGAATATACCTATATGGTAGAATCCCTCTTTAATATCTCCGGCTATCTTATTATTGGTATTTTTGTGGGCATAGGACTTGTAGGGTTGCTTATCAATGTTTTGGGCTTCCGCAAAATTCATCGTCTTGCAAAATCTATTTATCAAAGCGTTGATTTCTGTGTTTGCAAATTCGAAAATGTAAAGGGCGCTAAAAATTGGATGGTAGCATTTGCTGTATTTTATTTGATAAGCGCCGCAGGAAGTCTTGTTAACTGGCAGGTAAATGCAGGTGTAACCAACGCTTGCGTGGGTGTAGCAATGATACTCGGTAGTATACTTGTAGATAAATACCTTGCTGAGAAATAAAATTAATAGCACAAAAAACAAATCCCTATGGCGAGTTGCCATAGGGATTTTATAATGCGGTTAATTATTTGTTTGCGGTAGGAACCTGCTGACGAAGGGAAGCGCGGGTCTTGCGAACCTCTGCAAGATTAGCAGTAAGACCTTCATCGGCTCTGCACATAATATCATCAACAAAGTCCTGAGCGGCCTTTCTCATTTCACGGCTCTTTGCCTGAGCATTAGCGATGATTTCTGCGGCCTTTTCCTGAGAAAGCTTAACGATTTCTTCCTGAGCAACCATTGCCTTAGCGCGTTCCTCGGCGGCGCGGATAATACCGTCTGCTTCGTGTTTAGCAGTAGTAATAATGTCTGCGCGGTCGGCAACAATGCCACGGGCTTGCTTGATTTCGCTGGGGATGTTAAGACGGATATCGTCAACCACAGCGCGAAGCTTCTCAACATCTACAACTGTTTTTTTTCCGGGTATTTTGATGCCGCTGTCAAGCACCTCATCAAATTGTTCTAGTAATTCATCGAGTGTCATTTTAATTCATCCTCCGTTTTTATATATCTTAAATTTCTCGCTACTGTTTTGATGATAAGCGCTTGACTATATCATCGTGGATAATGGGGGGAACAAAGCTTGTTATATCGCCGCCCATACTTGCTATCTGCCTTACCATACTTGAGCTGAGATACATGTTTTCAGCGCTTGTGGTAAGGAAGAGGGTTTCAACCGTGGGGTTGAGTTTTTTATTGGCAAGCGCCATCTGGAATTCATATTCGAAATCAGACATAGCGCGTAAACCCTTTATTATTGCGCAGGCATTCTTATTCTGCGCATATTCGGCGAGAAGCCCATCGTAAACATCAACCTCGATATTTGGAATATGGGCAACGGCCTTTTTAATCATTTCGAGGCGTTCCTCTTTGGAAAAGGAACCGGTTTTAGATATATTGGTCATAACAACCACAATAACCTTATCAAACATAGCGGCGGCGCGGGTAATGATATCAAGGTGACCCAGAGTTATGGGGTCAAAGCTACCGGGGCAAACTGCGATTTTTTCGCTCATTCATCATTACCTCCTTTTCGGTATACAGTAACAACGATATTCCCGTATCTATACTCCTTTGCTACCGAAAAGCCGTTCACAGAAGAGGGAAGAAGGATATCTGACGGGTGTTCGCAAATGATAATGCCGTAATCACTCATAACCCCTGTTGTAGATGTCAAGGCGCTTTCCAGCAAACCTGCTCGGTAAGGTGGGTCCAAAAAGGCAATATCAAAAGTATCGTTGCACCGAGCGAGGAAGGATTCCCAGTCGCTGCGTATTACCGATGCATTATTGCCAAGATGTGTGGCCTCAAGATTCTGCTTCACAACACCGAGAGAAATATCCGAGACATCAACGAAAACTGCGCTTTCGGCTCCGCGGCTCAAGGCCTCTATACCAAGCTGCCCGCACCCTGCAAATAAATCAAGAATTTTTCTGCCTTCAATATCAAATTGAATGGAGCTGAAAATTGCTTCCTTGATTTTTTCGGGAGTTGGTCTTACAATATCGTTACCGGGGACGGTGTTAAGCCGTCTCCCTCTGGCTGTACCTGTAATAACTCGCATTAAAAACTCCAAAGCAAATAGTCATAATTATCTATACTATTATCACACTAAATAGGGTGTTTTGTCAATACTTATTTAAAAAAGTTTTGAATTTGTGAAAATAATGCTTGATTTTTGTGAACAGTTGTGCTATCATATTTGAGCATATTTGATTACACCTTTTCCCAAAGGTGGTTTTTATGCCGAAAATTATCGACATTGAAGCGGGCGGTCCTCTGTAATATTATTGCATGAACGTCTCTAAAAAGTCAGGGAGGAAAATTAGAATGGATGCAGTAAAAGAGTTGACCAAAGACATGCTTAAAGCAGATGCTCCTGAGATTATTATCGGTAGCACTGTTAAGGTTCATGTTAGAATCAAGGAAGGCGACAAAGAAAGAATTCAGATTTTTGAAGGTACTGTTATCGCTAAAAACAATAGCGGCATTTCTGAAACCTTTACCGTTCGCCGTCTTTCTTACGGCGTAGGTGTTGAGCGTGTATTCCCCGTTCATTCACCCATCGTTGCTAAGGTAGAACTTGTAAGAAAAGGTAAAGTTCGCAGAGCTAAGCTTTACTATCTCCGTGATAGAGTTGGTAAAGCTGCAAAAGTTAAAGAACTTATCTAATCTTAAAACTGTAGGAAAGGGGGACGGGGTGAAAACCTTGCCCCCCATTTTTCGTTTTATTGAATCGAGGTGATAGTTACGGAAAAAGAAAATAGGGCAGATAATCAGTTGTTTGATTATTCGGGTGCTACCGAGGAAGAAAGGATGACTCCTGCCAAAAAGGAAGTTTTTGAATGGCTTGATGTAGTGATTTCTGCCATAATCGTAGTTGTTATTACCTTCACCTTTGTCTTCAGAATTGCCACTATTGACGGTGATTCTATGCAAAATACTCTCCACGAGGGCGAAAAGGTAATAATTACCAATATGTTCTATGAGCCCAAGGTTAACGATATTGTTGTAATTTCCCGTAACGCCGAAAATATGGTAGGAGAAGATAGCGAGGATAAGCTTCCCATTATCAAGCGTGTAATCGCCGTTGAGGGTCAAACTGTTGATATCGATTTTAATAAGGGGCTCGTTTATGTTGACGGTGAGGTAATCGACGATTCCTATGCCAAAACTCCAACTAATCTTTCGTATAATGACGGTGTTCGGTTCCCCGTAAAAGTTCCCAAGAACTGCGTTTTTGTACTTGGAGATAACCGTAACGATTCACTTGACAGCCGCTCTTCTAAAATTGGCAAAAACGGTATGGTAGATGAGCGTTACATTTTAGGAAAAACTATTTTTAGAATTTATCCCTTCGATAAAGTAGGAGGTCTTGAGTGATGAGCAATTCGCAAACTATTCAGTGGTTTCCGGGACATATGGCGAAAACCCGCCGTAAAATAACCGAACAACTGAAAATTATAGATGCGGTTGCCGAAATAGTTGATGCAAGAATACCCGTCAGCAGCCGAAATCCGGAACTGGCGGGTATTATTTCAGGTAAACCCCATATAATTCTGCTTAATAAATGTGATATGGCAGACCCTATTGCCACTTCAAAATGGATAGAACATTATAAAAAAAGTGGGCATATTGCCATCCCTGTAGATTGCCGAAGCGGTAAGGGGATAGGCGGCTTTAAGGATGCAGTCAAAACTGTTTTGGCGGATAAATTGGCTTCATATAAGGAAAAAGGAATGGTTGGTAAGCCCCTTCGTGTTATGGCGGTGGGAATTCCCAATGTTGGAAAATCCTCATTTATAAACAGAATCGCCGGTAACTCTCGCGCCAAGGTGGAAAACCGCCCCGGTGTTACAAGAGGCAACCAATGGTTTACTGTTGATAAGGAGCTTGAACTTTTGGACACACCCGGAGTTTTATGGCCAAAATTTGAGGATGAAACTGTTGGTGAGCACCTTGCTTTTACAGGAGCAGTTACCGATAGAATTATTGATACGGAACTTCTAGCTATGCGCCTTTTGGAGATTTTAGTGAGAGATTACCCCGAATTGCTTACTAAACGCTATAGCATAACCGAATTTCCCGAAGAATCTTATGATTTGCTTTGCGCCATAGGTAAAAAGCGTGGTATGATGATTAGGGGCGGCGAAGTGGATAGCGAGAGAGCTGCCAATATGGTACTTGAAGAATTCCGCACTAATAAACTCGGATTTATAACGCTTGAAAGGGTAGAGGATAATGCCTGATTTAAGTATAGAAAAAGAGGTTTCCATATCGGGATATAAATATATTTGCGGAGTTGATGAGGCGGGGAGAGGTCCATTGGCAGGCCCCGTTTGCGCTGCTGCAGTAATACTACCTGAAAACTGTGAAATTGAAGGACTTAATGATTCTAAAAAACTTTCCGAAAAGAAAAGGGAAGCACTTTTTGATATTATAAAAGAAAAGGCGGTAGCATATAGTATTTGCTACGGAACTTTAGAGGAAATTGAGGAATTTAATATCCTTGAAGCTACATATATAGCAATGAACAGGGCTATTGATTCTTTGAGCGTTGCGGCGGATTTTGCCCTAATTGACGGTAACCGTGAACCCAAAGGAATTAAAATCCCTTGTAGGACGGTTGTAAAGGGCGATGCCAAATCTTCAAGTATTGCCGCTGCTTCAATTCTTGCCAAGGTTACCCGTGACCGACTGATGATGGAATATGATGAAAAATATCCCCAGTATCAGTTTGCAAAGCATAAGGGCTACGGAACAAAAATACATTACGAAGCAATAAAGGAATACGGCATTTGTGAAATTCACCGCCGTTCATTTTTGAAAAATGTACTCTAAAAAAAGAAAGTCTTCCGAAATCGGTAAGAAGGGTGAAAGTTTAGTGGCGGAGTATCTTAAATCACGGGGATATACCGTTATTAAAAGGAATTACAAGGACCGTTACGGCGAGGTAGATATAATCGCTGAGGATTGCGAAAATCTGGTTTTTGTAGAGGTTAAAACTCGTAGTGAAAATGCCATTGTAAGCGGATTTGAAGCCATAGACGAAAAGAAAAAGCGGCTTGTGAAAAATGAAGCGTTAATGTTCACTAAACGGCTTAAAGCCGATTTGGAGCCCAGAATAGATGTGGCGGAAGTAACAGTATCCCTTGCAGATGGAAAAGAAGTATGGAAGTTAAATTATATCAAAAATGCATATTAGGATGATTTGATGAAATATTTTGACCTTCACTGTGATACACCATACAGAATGTATAAGGAAAATCTCGATTTCGATTCAGAGAAGTTATCCGTAAATTCGCGAGAAGATATATTCGAAGAATATTATCAGTGCTTTGCCGTGTGGCTTAAAGATGAGCTTGATAATCCTTTTCAAAAATATAAGCAGACACTTAAAAATTTCAAAGAAAAATTCCAAATAAGTGGTAGTAAAATTAAACCTATTTTTACCGTAGAGGGCGGAGCCGTTTTAGAAGGCAACATAGAAAATCTTTACCTTCTTAAAGATGACGGTATCAGAGCTTTAACGCTTACCTGGAACGGTAAAAATGAGCTTGCTTCGGGTGTGGATTTTGAAGGTGGATTAACCGACTTCGGCAGGGAAGCCGTAAGGGTTATGAATTCTCTTAAAATCGCTTGTGACTTATCTCACCTAAACCGCGAAAGCTTTTATGGTGCATTAGAAGAAACAGAATATCCCATAGCTACACACAGCTGCTCTTATGAGGTTTATCCTCATAAAAGAAATTTAACTGACGACCAGATTAAAGAACTTTTTTTAAAGGGCGGAATAATCGGGCTTTGCTTTTATCCAAAGTTTTTGGGTGAAGGTGATGTTTTTGAAAATTTATACCGCCACCTTTTTTATCTGCTTGATAAGGGTTACGAAAACCATATCGCCTTGGGCTCTGATTTTGATGGAGCAGATATGGATAAAAAGTTATGGAAAGTGTCAAATGTTGCGTCGCTTTATGACTTTTTAAAGAAAAAAAGCATCAATGATGAAATCCTCTATAAAATTTTCTTTAAAAATGCAAAGAAATTCTTTAAGAGGGTTTGACAAAAGAAAGTATATATTGTAAAATATATGGATATTAAGAACAGTTCCCAGGGAGGAAAAATAATGGAGTATGTAAGTACCAGAGATAAATCCGTAAAGGTTACCGCCGCTCGTGCTATAGCACAAGGCATTTCGGTTGAGGGTGGACTTTTTGTTCCCGATACCTTTCCTACTTTAACGGATGAGGATTTTAAGAATATATCGGCTCTTGATTATGTAGGCCGCGCCGAATATGTTTTAAAGTATTTCCTTAATGATTTTACCGATGATGAGGTTAAATATTGCGTTAAGGGCGCATATACAGGCAGCTTTGATGATGAAAATCCCGCACCTATTTCCGTACTCGGTGATAATGTTAATATCCTTGAACTTTGGCACGGTCCTACATGTGCATTTAAGGATTTAGCACTTCAACTTCTTCCTTATCTTCTCACAACCTCTGCCAAAAAGGTGTCTGCAGGTAAAAAGACGGTTATCTTGGTTGCCACTTCGGGTGATACAGGTAAGGCCGCTTTAGAGGGCTTTAAGGATGTTCCCGATACTGAAATTATCGTTTTTTATCCCAGTGAAGGCGTAAGTCCTATGCAGAAATTGCAGATGGCTTCTCAGAAGGGCGAAAATGTTCATGTTTGCGCCATCGTAGGTAATTTTGATGACGCTCAGACGGGTGTTAAGAAAATCTTCACCGATAGCGAAATTAAAGCAAAGCTCGATGAAAATAATATGCAGTTTTCATCTGCAAACTCAATTAATTGGGGCCGTCTTGCTCCTCAAATTGTTTATTATGTTTCTGCATATTGCGATATGCTTGCTAAGGGCGACGACCTGAGCGATGGTTTTAATGTAGTTGTTCCGACGGGTAACTTCGGTAATATTCTTGCCGCATATTATGCTAAGAAAATGGGCGTTCCCGTTAATAAACTTATCTGCGCTTCAAATGCAAATAATGTTTTGACTGATTTTATTAAGACAGGAACTTATGACCGCAACCGCGATTTCTTTACAACCATTTCTCCTTCAATGGATATTCTTATTTCAAGTAACCTTGAAAGGATGCTTTTTGAGCTTTCTGATTGTGATGATAAATGCGTTGCAGCTATGCAAAATGATTTGGCAGTGAACGGAAAATTCACCGTAAGCAAGGATATTTTCGATAAACTTTCATCCCTTTTCTGCGCAGGTAGCTGCGACGATAATGAAACGGTAGCAACCATCAAAGAAACCTTCGAAAAATTCGGTTATCTTTTGGATACTCATACTGCTGTTGCAGTTAATGTTTATAATAAATATAAGGCAGAAACAGAGGATAACAGACCCACCCTTATCGCTTCTACTGCTTCTCCTTATAAGTTTGTAAAGAGCGTTCTTTCGGCAGTAAGCAGTGAGGAAGGCAAGGACGAATTTGATAATGTAAGAGTATTGTCTTCCGTTACAAATACTGATATTCCAAAACCCATTGCTGAACTCGAAAATGCCGCCGTAAGATTTACCGATACATACGAAAAAACCGATATGTATAAGGCGGTTTGCGACTGTTTAAAAATCTAAAATTCACTAAATAAAAAATAATATCCGACCTTTCTCGGTCGGATATTATTGCGAGTATTACTGTTTTGCTTCAAAGGTATCGCAGCAGGTTTCAGAGTGGGTACAAGCAGTGCTGTTGCCAACGCTGATTTTACCTGCTTTACAACTATCGTTCATGGTGTGGTAAACGCAGTTTTTAACAGAACAGTGGATACAAGCTTCGGTTTTGCAATCATTCATATTCATAATTCACATTTCCTTTCCGGCTTTGCGCCGTAATTATTATTTGCAATTAGTCGGTTTTTATTCTAAAAAAGAGGAGGCGAGTCGTATGAATTTATTTGCACTTTCGGATTTACATCTTTCCTTTGGCTGTGGAAAACCAATGGATATTTTTGGTGGATGGGCAAACTATACCGATAGAATTAAAGCCAATTGGTCACGGCTCGTCGAAGAAGATGATATCGTCGTTATTCCCGGTGACATTTCCTGGGCTATAAATTTCGAAGAAGCAAAACCTGATTTCCAGTTTATAAATTCATTAAAAGGTAAAAAAATAATACTAAAAGGCAATCACGATTATTGGTGGCAGACCGTTAAAAAAATCAATGAATTTTTAAATGAAAATAAATTTGATACAATTTCCCTTGTCCATAATAGTTGTATCCCCGTAGGCGATTTTGCCGTTTGCGGCACTCGCGGATGGCTTTATGACGGCAGTGGGGAGAAGGATAGTAAGGTTATAGCCCGTGAGTGCGGACGGCTTAAAAAGTCCATAGAAGAAGCGCTTTCACTTTCAAAAAAACCTATTGTTTTTTTACATTATCCCCCTGTTTACAATAATATTGTATGCCGAGAGATTTTTGCCATAATTAAGCAGTACGGTATAACCGATGTTTATTACGGACATATTCACGGCGCAGGGCTTAATAACTCGCAAAATGAGTATGATGGGGTTAATTTGCATTTAGTTTCCTGCGATTGCGTGGATTTCACCCCTGTTTTTATAACAAAATTTTAAAAAATGTTAGATTTTAGTAGAAATATTTTTCTACTTATGATATAATTAATTAAATTTGGCGTGAAGATATAAAAATCGCGCTAAGCGGAGGTATAAAAATGAGTTTAAAAGAAACAAAAAAGCTTGATACCAACAGATATCAGCTGGAAATCACTATTGACGGTGAAAAATTCCGTGATGCCATTAAGGAAGCTTACCGTAAAAACGGAAAGAAAATAAATGTTCCCGGTTTCAGAAAGGGTAAAGCCCCTCTCCATATGGTAGAAACCTATTATGGCACAGAGGTGTTCTTCGAGGATGCCCTTAACCTTCTTTATGCAGATGCCGTTGAAGAAGCAATCAATGAATCAGGTCTTAAGGTAATCGATGATAAGATGGATTTTGACCTTGTTTCTATTTCCAAAGAGGATGGCGTTGATTTCAAGGTAAGTGTTACTACATACCCCGAAATCACCCTTAAAGCATATAAGGGCCTTAAGGCCGAGAAGATGGCAGTTAATGTTACCGCCGCCGAGGTTAATGCAGAGGTTAAATCTATGGCCGAAAGAAATGCCCGTATGGTATCCGTTGAGGATAGAGCAGCCAAGAAGGGCGATGCCGTTGTTATTGACTTTGAGGGCTTTGTTGATGGCGTTGCATTCGAAGGCGGCAAGGCAGAAGGCCATACCTTAGAGCTTGGCTCCGGTCAGTTCATCCCTGGTTTTGAAGACCAGATTATCGGCAAGAATATTGACGATGAGTTTGATATCACCGTAACCTTCCCCGAAGAATACGGTGCAGAAGACCTTGCAGGTAAAGAAGCAGTATTTAAGATTAAGCTTCACGAAATCAAGGTTCGCGAGCTTCCCGCAGTTGACGATGAGTTTGCAAAGGATGTAAGTGAATTTGATACCCTTAAGGAGCTTAAGGCAGACCTTAAGAAGAAGGCCCTCGAAAGAAAGAAGAGAGCCGCCGAGGAAGCCGTTGAAAATAACCTCGTTGAGCAGATTGTTGAAGGCATTGAGGGTGAAATTCCCGAAGCTATGTTTGAAAATCGCTTAAATCAGAGCGTTGAGGAGTTTGCATATCGTTTGCAGTCTCAGGGTATGGACCTTCAAACCTACCTTAAATATACAGGCAGCTCTATCGACGATTTCAAGAAGACCTTCCGTCCTCAAGCAGAAATGCAGGTTAAATACCGCCTTGCTCTTGAAAAGATTGTTGAACTTGAAGGCCTTAAAGCCGATGAAGCCGATGTTGAAGCAGAATTTAAGAAACTTGCTGAAAGCTACGGCGTAGAGGTTGAGCAGGTTAAGGCGGCTATCCCCGCAGGCGAAATCGAAAAGGATATCGCAGTAGGTAAGGCAGTTGATTTTGTTAAGGCAAACGCTGTTATCACCGAGGCCGCTAAAGAGAAAAAAGAAGATAAAGAATAATTGTTTATAATTTAATATAATTGTTCATATTAATGAATATCATGGAAAGGAAATGTGAATTATGAGTTTGGTACCTTATGTTGTAGAGCAAACCAGTCGCGGAGAGCGTTCTTATGATATTTTTTCCCGTCTTCTCAATGATAGAATTATTATGCTTAATGACCAGGTGGATAATGCTTCTGCCAGTGTCGTTATTGCTCAGATGCTCTATCTTGAGGGTCAGGACCCCGATAAAGATATAAGCTTTTATATCAATAGCCCAGGTGGCTCAGTTTCCGCGGGTATGGCTATTTATGATACTATGCAGTATATTAAGTGCGATGTCAGCACTATCTGCGTAGGTATGGCCGCAAGTATGGGCGCATTCCTCTTGGCAGCAGGCGCTAAGGGTAAGCGTTACGCCCTTCCCAATAGCGAAATTATGATTCACCAGCCCTTAGGTTCTGCCGAGGGTCAGGCAACCGATATTCTTATCCACGCCAATCATATTAAGCGTATCCGCAGCAATATCAATAGCATCTTGTCCGAGGCAACGGGCAGACCCTTAGAGGAAATAGAGCGCGATACCGAGCGCGATAATTTTATGACTGCCAAGGAAGCCGCCGAGTACGGACTTATCGATAAGGTTATTGATAAAAGATAAGTGATTATATATAATCGATAGGAGATTCCTATGACGAAGGAAAAAGATATGGAGATACGCTGTTCCTTCTGCGGTAAATCTCAGGATGAGGTCACCCGTCTTGTAGAAGGTCCCGGCGTATATATCTGCGATAATTGTATAAATTTCTGCAGTTCCTTGCTTTATGATGATGAAATTGAGGCGAGAAACAGTAAGAAATCAAAATCGGCAGAGGAAAAGGTCCTTTTAAAACCCGCCGAAATTAAGGCAAAGCTTGATGAGTATGTAATCGGTCAGGAGGAGGCCAAGAAAACCCTTTCTGTTGCCGTTTATAACCATTATAAAAGGGTTTATAAAAAACAGGATTCCGATGTTGAACTCACAAAAAGCAATGTGCTTATGCTTGGCCCTACGGGCGTCGGCAAAACCCTTCTTGCCCAAACGCTTGCCAAGGTTTTGGATGTGCCCATCGCCATAACCGATGCCACTACCTTGACCGAAGCGGGCTATGTAGGCGAGGATGTTGAAAATATCCTTCTTCGCCTTATCCAAGCCGCCGATTATGATATCGAAAAGGCGGAGCACGGTATAATTTATGTGGATGAAATTGATAAGATAGGCAGAAAGTCCGAAAATGCTTCCATCACTCGCGATGTAAGCGGTGAGGGCGTTCAGCAGGCCCTTCTTAAAATCCTTGAGGGTACCGTTTCCAATGTTCCACCTCAGGGCGGTAGAAAGCATCCTCAGCAAGAGTTCATCCAGATAGATACAACTAATATCCTGTTTATATGCGCAGGCGCATTTGACGGAATTGAAAAGGTTATTGAAAAGCGAATGGGTGGAACGAGCTTAGGTTTCGGCGCTAATGTTAAATCGCCAAAAAGCGTTGAGGCGCAAGCTCTCTGCGAAACCGCAACCCATCAGGATTTGGTTAAGTTCGGCCTTATCCCCGAGCTTGTGGGCAGATTGCCCGTTATAACCTCCCTTAAACCTATGGATAAGGAAACTCTTATTAAGATTATGACAGAGCCCAAAAACTCCATAGTTAAGCAGTATGAAGCTCTTTTTGCTATGGATAATGTGGAGCTTGTGTTTGAGAAGGATGCTCTCGAAAAAATCGCCGAGCTTACCATTGAGCGTAAAACAGGCGCTCGCGGACTTCGTTCCATAATCGAGGGCGTTTTGCAGGATATTATGTTTGAAACTCCTTCGCGAGAGGAAATTAAAAAAATTACTATCACCGCCAAAACAGTCGATGGCGGGGAACCTATAGTTGATTAAAATAAAAGGATATTCTATCGCTTGGTAGAATATCCTTTGAATTTTTTAAAACATACGTCGAAGTTTTTCCAAGGTGGCTTTCTCTATACGGGAAACATAACTTCGTGAAATGCCTAACTTTTTTGCGATTTCTTTTTGGGTAAGCTCTTCTTCGCCGCCAAGACCGTAGCGCATATTTATTATCTCAAGTTCCCGTTTTGTAAGGGAGGTAGAGAGTAGGACTTTCAGTTTGTCGAGCTTAAGCTTTGTATCTATTTCTTCTGCAACATCGGCAGTGTCGGCAATTATATCGATAAGCGTAAGGGCGTTTCCTTCTTTATCAGTATCTATGGGCTCGCTTATGTAAACATCCTGAGCGGTCTTTTTAAGATTTCTGAAATGCATTAAAATTTCATTTTCTATGCATCTTGCGGCGTAGGTTGCAAGGCGTATGCCTTTGTTGGATTTAAAGGTGGAAACCGCCTTTATAAGTCCTATTGTACCTATTGATATAAGGTCATCCTGTTCACAACCCGAAGCGTAATATTTTTTAACTATATGGGCTACAAGTCGCAGGTTGTGCTCAATGAGGGTGTTTCGAGCTTCAATGTCACCGTTTATGTTTTTCTCTATTAGCTCTGCTTCCTTTTTTGCTGATAGGGGAGGCGGAAATGACCCTGCTCCCGTAACATGCAAAGCAAAATAAACGATACTTGAAATCAGGTTTAAAAGAGTGCTTAAAAACATATAATTCTCTCCTTATAAGATGCTAACAAATTATATGTTTTAATATGCTTGGCAGTTGCTAAATTATATGTTTAAAGTTTTAATTTTGATTTCTGAAATCCTTCATAGTCATACCGTATTTTTTCTTAAATAACGTACTTGCCCAACTGATATTTCCAAAGCCGCTGTCGTAAATAATATCGCTGATATTATCATCGCTGTTTTTGAGCATATTGGCGATATAATTAAGACGCAATCGGTTTACATATTCGCTTACCGTAAGTCCCGTATATTTTTTGAAGCTTCTCGAAATATGCTCTCGGGTTTTATCACAATGGCTGTAAACAAAATCACTACCGTCAACAAAATTATCGCCTTCGCCTAATTTTTCAAGAAGCTCGGCAAACCATAAAGGCATATCCTTGTTATCAATTCTGAAATTGGAAAAATGGCGGTAAAGAAGCTTGAATAAAAGTATTCTTAGTTCGGTTTTGATTTTATCCTGATTATCGATTCCGTAGGTGCAGATTTTTTGTAATTGGATATTTATTTTTTCTATATCATTGCCGTTAAGCACAACACAGGGCGGATAAGGTGTGCTTAATAGCTCCTTACTTGGAAATCCATCGCCTAAATAGGAAAAAAGTTCGTTTATCGTTTCCGAGGTAAATAAGATATTAAGCATATAAAATTCAGAACCATCGGGTCTCATATAATCGTGAACATCATTGGGGCGGATAAATACGGTGTCGCCGTATTTTATTACCGTTTCATACCCGTTTACTTGATGAACGGCGTGTCCGTCAAGAACTATGAATATTTCGTAATAGTCGTGATAGTGGGGTCTGAAAAATTCCGTAGCGCTTTCAACATACCTATATCCAAATCCGGTGGATTTATCAATAAAGCGTTCCGCGGTGAGCATTTTTACATCCATTTTATAACACCTCTGAATTTACGATATCACAATACCATAAAAATTATATCACAATACAATTTGTTTTCAATGCTTATAATAATATAATTAACAAATAACTTTCATTCGAAAGGGGTAAAAATTATGACATTCTGGAAAGAAAAAGTCGACCGCATATTAGAGTCATTACCCTATAGAACCTATCACGATTTTATAGAGCTTGAAATCTGCGGTCCTGTAGGTTATAAGACCGATAATTCCTTCCCCACGGAAGGTTGGTCAAAATATGACGGACGAATGATTTCGGGTGATGATGACCACTATTGGTTCAGAACTAATTTTAAAACACCTGAAGTTAAAGAGGGTATAAGATATATGCTTCTTATCACCTGCGGCAAGGAAAATCAAGGTGATGCTACAAATCCTCAGGGTATTTTATATCTTAATGGCAAAATGGTGCAGGGAATTGATACCCATCACTATTATGTATATCTTGAGCCCGATACGGATTACGAGCTCTATCATTATGTATATCTGGCTTTAAATCAGTCATCTATAAATCAAAAACTAAGAATAGTTGAGTTTAACGAGGTAACAGAAAAACTGTTTTATGATATTCAGGTGGCTCATCACGCTATTAAGACAATGGATGAAAACAGTCAGGAATATAATATAATTATGCCTTATATTGAAAGGGCGGTTAATTGCCTCGATTTCCGTGAACTTTATTCAGATGAATTCTATGCAGGAATTAAGGCCGCTCAGGGAGTGATGGATGAGTTTTATGAAAAGGAATGCTCGCCTGAAAACAAACCCGTTGTTGCTTGTATCGGTCATACGCATATAGATGTGGAATGGCTTTGGAACAGAGCGCAGACAAGAGAAAAAATCCAGCGCAGCTTCGGTAATGCCAATGAACTTATGAAGGTGTATCCCGAATATAAGTTTATGCTTTCCCAACCAGAACTCTATAAATATTTAAAGGAAGAAGCCCCCGAAAAGTATGAAGAATTAAAACAGCTCGTTAAAGAGGGCAGATGGGAAGCAGAGGGCTCGATGTTTGTTGAGGCCGATACTAATGTGGCTTCAGGTGAAGGACTTATAAGACAAATTGCCCACGGCAAAAAGTTCTTCAAGGAAGAATTTGGCGTTGATAATCATATTTTATTCCTTCCCGATGTTTTCGGTTATACGGGCGCTCTGCCTCAGATTTTGCAAAAGAGCGGCGTTGACCGTTTTGTAACCTCCAAAATCAGTTGGAATGATACCAACACAATGCCTATGGATACATTTATATGGAAGGGTATTGACGGTACTGAAATTTTCAGTCACTTTATAACCTGTCAGAACTACACTCCGAACCCTGCCAGATATACCACCTATGTCGGTCAGATAAATCCAACACAGGTTAAGGGTTGCTATCACCGTTATAAGCAAAAGGCATATTCTAACGAAGTGCTTTTGACCTACGGCTTTGGTGATGGCGGCGGCGGACCTACTGCAGAAATGCTCGAAAATTACCGCCGTTTAGAAAAGGGACTTCCCGGTATGCCCGTTGCTAAGCTTGATACCCTTCATAACCATATTGAAAGGGTAAAAGCGCAGTTCGATGAGTCTTGCAAGAAACTCAAGAAAACACCTAAGTGGATAGGGGAGATGTATCTCGAGTTCCATAGAGGTACATATACTTCTGCCGCATCTGTTAAACGCGGAAACCGTAAATCCGAATTCGGTCTTCAAAGAGCAGAGGCCCTTTCCTTTACTGACCTATATCTCGGCGGTAGTTACGATAAAGAGGGAATTAACAATGCTTGGGAAAAGGTGCTTCATAACCATTTCCACGATATTCTTCCAGGTTCTTCAATCGCCTCCGTTTATGAAGGCACCGATAAGGATTACGCCGAGCTTGAAGAGTTCTATAAGGGCGTTGAAAAAGAAAAACTTGCCGCTATTGCTAAAAATATTAATACCAAGGGCGGTATGTTAGTTTATAATCCTATGGGTATAGAGTGCGAAGGTGTCGTTAAGTTTAACGGCGAAACCTACGAAATAGGCAAAGTGCCCTCTATGGGATATAGGGTTATCAAGGATATTGATGAATCTTGTCTTGTTAAGATTGACGGGCTCACTGCAGAAAACGAATATTATGTAATGACCCTTGATAAAGCGGGTAGAATTTCCCGTCTTTACGATAAGGTTAACGACCGCGAAGTATTTACAGGTCTTGCCAACGAAATCCAAACCTTTGAAGATAGGCCCCGAAACTATGAAAACTGGGAAATCAGTGACTTCTATAAGCAAAAGCAGTGGACCATTGATTCCGATGCTGAAATCACCCCTGTTTTCGACGGTAGCCGCGCAGGCTTCAAGGTTGTTCAAAAGTATCTGAAATCAACCATTACCCAGAATATCTGGCTCTATTCGCATAACAGAAGAATTGATATTGATAACGATATCGACTGGCAACAGCATCAGATACTTGTTAAGGCGGCATTCCCACTTGATATCAATTCCGATAGCGTTACCTGCAATATTCAGTTCGGTAACATCGAGCGTCCTACAACCGCTAACGGCTCCTTCGAAGAGGCCAAGTTCGAAATCAGCGCTCATAAGTGGGTTGATATGTCAGAAAGCGGATACGGCGTCGCTATTCTTAATGACTGCAAGTATGGTTACAGTGTTGAGGAAAACGTCCTTAAACTCACTATGCTTAAATGCGGTGTTTGGCCTAATCCCAATAGTGATGTTGGCAGACATATCTTTACCTATTCAATTCTTCCCCATAGCGGTGATTTCCGCGAGGGCGATGTAGTTAAAGAGGGTTATATGCTTAACCAACCCGTTTCCTTTATGGAAATCGGTGAAAATAGCGGTAATATGGCAGAGGAGTTCTCGCTTGTTTCTGCCGATAAGAAAAATATCGTTATTGAAACGGTTAAGAAGGCAGAAGAAAGCGATGATATGATTGTTCGCCTCTATGATGCTTTCGGCGGCAAGGTGAAAACAAATATTACCGTAGCCGATGGCTTTAAAGAAGCATACCTTTGCGATATGCTTGAAAATGAACTCGAAAAACTCGATTTTAACGGTAATTCGATTAAAATCCCCGTTTCAAACTATGAAGTAGTAACCCTTAAATTTAAAAGATAAAATAAAATCGGATGGCATTTAGCCAACCGATTTTTATACTATTTCGCCAAAACACTTTTCGTTGTCGCTACCGAGAATTTTAACATCTAAAATTTTTCCTGAGATATTTTCCTTTGATTTAACCTCAACTCTGGAATAATTCTTGGTATAACCCTCGTAAATTCCGTTCTTTTCAGTTTCAAATAAAACCGATAAGATTTTACCGTGAAGTCCCTTCAAAAACTCGGCTTCGCTATTTTCAGTAACCTCTGCCATGAGCTTTGCCCGATGACTTTTTTCAGCGTTTGTTACTTGATTTGTGAGAGCGGCGGCAACAGTACCGCTTCGTCTTGAATAAGCAAATATATGGGCCCTTGCAAATTGCGCTTTTTTGGCGAAAGCAAGGTTTTCCTTGAATTCTTCCTCGGTTTCACCCGCAAAGCCGACCATAATATCGGTGGTAATCGAAGTATCGGGGAATGTTTTTCTTATCCTCGTTATTAAATCCATATAGAAACCACTGTCGTAATGTCTGTTCATTCGCTTAAGTGTTGCGTCACACCCTGATTGCAAAGAAAGATGAAATTGAGGACAGAATTTTTCTTGGGCTTTAAATCTTTCGAGCATACTGTCGGTAATATGGTCGGGCTCCAATGAGCCAAGACGGACTCTTTTAATTCCCTCAATTTCGCAAACCGTATCAACGGCATCGCAAAGATTAAGTCCATTATCTTTGCCGTATGCGGAAAGATTTATGCCCACAAGAACAATTTCACAAAATCCGTTATCTGAGAGGCGTAAGGCCTCTTTTTTTATATCTTCAATATTCCTTGACCTTACTCGGCCTCGTGCATAGGGGATAATGCAATAGGAGCAAAATCTATCGCATCCGTCCTCGATTTTCATATATGCTCTTGTTCTTTCGGGGAAGGTGGAGATAGAAGGAGTAGTATAGTTATCGCCAGTTTCGTGTTTAGGTATATAGGAAAGCTTTTTGCGATTTTTCAAATACTCTTCCAAAAGCGTTAAAACATTGGCGGAATCGCGGTTTCCTGCTACTATATCTACCTCTGGAATATCTGTGGATTTTTCAGGAAACGCCTGTGCCATACAGCCCGTAAGCACTATAACTGCATCTGGGTAGAGCTTCTTTTGTTTTCTTATAAGCTGTCGTGTTTTTCGGTCACTTTCGGCGGTAACCGTACAGGAATTTACAATAATTATATCTGCCTTTTCATTGTTGTTTACGGTATAGCCCTTTTGTAAAAACAGTTCGCCCAGGGCGGCAGATTCATATTGATTTACCTTGCAACCAAGGGTTAAAAAATGTATATTCATAAATCACTCCGAGAGTTATTTTTTATTCTTTTTAAATTGTTTTCTATATTCGGAAGGTGTAAATTTATATTGCTTTTTGAAGGTTCTATAGAAATAAGCAACATCAGAAAATCCCGATTTGGCCGCCACTACAGAAACGTCCTCCATGCTTTCACCCAATAGCTTTTTAGCATAGTCAAGACGGGAAACAAGAATGTAGTTCATTATTGTAGTACCCGTAACGCCTTTGAATTTGCGGCAGAAATAGGATTCATTATAATTAAACATTTCACTTACCGATTTGGACGAAATCTTATCAAGGAAATGTTCGTTAACATATTTTAAGACCTCGGAAAATTTTACATCTGCCTGAGAAGGAATTTTATAGGAAGCTAAACACTTATCGTAGAAAAGGCCGATAAGAACATATAATCTTCCGATTATGGAAAGGGGATTAGCATCGCTTTTGTTGAGAGCATAGATTTCGTCAAGCACCTTTATAATTTCGGGGTCGTTTGTTTTGGGCTCGAAAATGGTTGTGAAATTCATTAAGCTTTCAAGATATATGGGAGATGCTTTGGTGTGATTAAAAATGCTCGCAACATCAAATTTAAGTGTGAAATAAGATACGCCGTCTTCTCCTGCAACACCGTAGTGTAGTTGTTCGGGACAGCAGATAACCGCGTCGCCTTCCTTCAAAATGATATCATCGTTACCGCGTTTAAAGTGAAAAGTGCCCTTTGTAACTCTGGAAATTTCCATAAACTCGTGCCAGTGAAGCGGACAGGCGAGAAATTCAGGGTCGCATACAAAAGGCAGTACCGATACGGATTTTTTGCCGTGTATTGACTGCTCCGGAGCAGTTTCTTTCAGAGTAATATGATTAATATATTCCATAAAATTTTGTTTCATAAATTTACCGTCCTACTTAGTTATCCTGTATTGTGGATTGACGATATTCGCGGGGAGTTTTCCCGTAATGTTTCTTGAAGCTTCGGCAGTAGTAAGGGAAATCGCCAAAACCGCATTTTCCGCAAATATCAGTAATGCTATCATCGGTGTTTTTGAGCATTTTAATGGATTCTTCAAGGCGCAAAATCAAAATGTATTTCATAATGTTTGTGCCCGTGATTTCCTTAAATTTACGGCAGAAATAGGATTTATTATAACCGAATTCGCGGCTTATATTTTCTACGGAAATCTTATCCTTAAAGTTTTCGTTTATGTATTTAATAACCTTTCCAAACTTAATATCCGAAGGAGAGGGATTCTTTTTAAAGCTTAAAAGGCAATTTTCCCATAAAAGCCCCAACAGCTCGTAAACGGTAGCAATTATGATGAGAGAATGGGTAGTACCTTCGGTGCACATACGGTATAGCTTATCAAAGCATTTAATAACCCTCTCATTATCGGTTTTGATATCGAAAACAGCCGTAAAATTCACAAGGGGCTCAAGATATTTAAAGGAAGGGACTGTGGAATTAAGAAAATAACTGACATCAAACATTAAAACATCATAATCTGCGCCGTCAATTCCTGATGCGCCTCTGTGCAGCTGCTCGGGGCAAACGATTCCGATTTCATCTTTTTTGAGAACGGCGGATTCTTCGCCTCGTTTTAAGTCGAGGGAACCTCCGTTTATTCGTAAAAGTTCTAATCTTTCATGCCAGTGCTCAGCAAAGCACAAATATGGGGCATCCTGATGAACATGAAGAGCGCGAACGGGCTTTTCCCCGTAAACTACGGGAAACAGTTCTTTATTGGTGGGACTTTTCATTATTTCCTCACAAAAGTCAATATTTATCAAATTTAGGTAAAAATAATTAAACCGTTACCTATAGGAGTATATTATCATAAAATTACGGAATATTCAATAACTTTGGAGGATATTTTATGAAAATAGGCAATTTAATATTATTTAATTCTTTGGATACCATAGAGGAAAAATTCAAAATACAGAACAAAAGCGGTTTTGGAAGTTGTCAGCTTTGTTGTTGGAATATGGAGTTTTTAACTGATGAAATTGCTGCTATGATAAAGGGCTTATGTGAAAAATACGAGGTGGAGATTTCTGCCTTTTGGTGTGGTTGGAGTGGCCCTGCTGTATGGAATTTCTATGATGGCCCAAAAACCTTGGGACTTTTGCCTGAAGAATATAGAGAAACACGAGTTAAGGAATTAATTAAGGGTTGCGATTTCGCCGAAAAATTGGGCGTAACCGATATTGCTACCCATATGGGATTTATCCCCGAAAATCCCAACGACCCGCAGTTTAAACCCCTATGCGATGCCATACGCGTTGTTGCGGAATATGCCAAGAGCAAGGGTCAGTGGATTTTATTTGAAACAGGTCAGGAAACTCCCACCGCAATGCTTCGTTGCTTTGAAGAGGTAGGTACCGATAATCTGGGTGTTAACCTTGATACTGCAAACCTTATTCTTTATGGTAAGGCCAATCCCGTTGATGCTTTGGATATTTTGGGCAAATACGTAAGAAATCTTCATGCTAAGGATGGTGTGTATCCAATCAACGGTAAGAATTTGGGTCATGAAACCAAGATAGGTGAGGGCAAGGTGGATTTCAAAGCATTATTTAAAAAGCTTAAGGAATTGGGTTATGATTCCTATGTTACCATCGAAAGAGAAATCGGCGGTGAGCAACAACTTATAGATGTCCGCGAAGCAAAAGAATATCTTGAAAAAATGATTAAGGAGGCATAAAACTTTGCTAAAGGTTGGTTTAGTTGGTGTCGGCGGTATCAGTACCGAGCATATAAGGAGTTGGGATAGATATGAAAATGCAGAACTTACCAGCATTTGTGATATCCGTACAGAGCGTCTGAATATGCACCCTTCCAAAAAGCATTATACTGATTTTGACGAAATGTTAGCGGCCGAAGAATTTGATATAATTGATATCTGCCTTCCTACATATCTGCATACAGAGTTTGCCTTAAAATGCCTTAAAAAAGGTATAAATGTAATCTGTGAAAAACCCATTTCCTTAAAAAAGGATGATGTTGATTTAATTTATAATAAAGCTAAAGAAAACGGCGTTAAATTTATGGTGGCTCAGGTGCTTCGTTTCTGGCCCGAATATGAATTTGTAAAAGAAATTTATGAAGACGGTCGTTACGGAAAACTTTTATCAGGCAGCATGTCCCGACTGGGCGCTTATCCAAAATGGTCTTGGGATAATTGGTATACCGACCCCGAGCGTAGCGGTCTTGTACCCTTTGATTTGCATATTCACGACCTTGATTTTATGGTTTATCTTTTCGGCGCTCCGGTAGTTGATAATAGCGCCAAAGTTAAGTTGCCCGATAATTACTATATGAATAATGTTTATAATTTCGGCGATTTTTCTATTATGGGCGAAGCATCTTGGTATAATTCTCCATATCCATTCACCTGTTCATTCCGTTTTCAATTTGAAAAAGCGATTATATCTCTTGAAAATGGTGGGTTTAAGATTTACGAAGAGGAAGGCAAGGTTATTGACCTTAAAAGTTCGTCTTCAGTTGAAGAGGGTATTTCTATCCCAACCGGCAGCGCCTACTTTAACGAAATCAAGTATTTTGCTGAATGCGTTATAAATAATCAAAATCCCGATAGAGTAAAACCCGAAGAATTAAAGACGGTAATCGATATATTAAACAGGTAGGATTGAAATGAAAAAATTCAAAGCGGCGGTTATAGGCTGCGGAAATATTTCACCAAGACATATTGAAGCCCTTGTAGCCCTCGATTATGTTGAACTTGCGGCGGTATGCGATAATAAAGAGAATGTGGCAAAATCTGCGGCGGAAAAATACGGAGTAAAATATTACACCGATTATGAGGAAATGTTAAAGTGCGAAAAACTCGATGCAGTGCATATCTGCTTACCTCATTATCTTCATACTAAAGTTTCCCAAGCGGCTTTAAAAAGCGGTGTAAATGTTCTGTGTGAAAAGCCCATGAGCATTGATTTCGAATCTGCTAAGGAAACCGTGGAAATTGCAAAGAAACTGAATTTAAAGTATGCAATTATATTCCAATGCCGCTACAACACCCCTTCGCAGCTCGTTAAAAAAAGAATTGAAGACGGGAAACTGGGCGCCGTTAAAAGCGGCAGCACAATGCTGACCTGGACCCGCCCCGATGATTATTATTCTTCTTCCGATTGGAAGGGCACTTGGGATAAAGAAGGCGGCGGAGTTATAATTGACCAGGCAATTCACTCTATTGATTTAGCAAATTGGTTTGTGGATAGCGAAATAGAAAGTGTAGAAGCATCACTGCATAACCGCAACCATAAAAATATGGCGGTTGAGGATACGGGCGAGGGGCTTATAAAATATAAAAACGGCGCCTTGATATCGTTTTTTGCTATGAATAATTATGCAGTAAACGAGCCCATCGAAATCCGACTTTGTTGTGAAAAGGGCAGAGCTAAGCTTTCCTATGATGAAGCCGTGATTTTTTATAATGACGGCACTGTGGAAACCGCTAAAAACGAGCCGCAGAAAATTGTTACATATAGAGACGGTAAGGAGTATTGGGGATATCAACACGCCATACAGATAGACCGTTTTTATAAAAGCATAGCGGGTGAAATTCCCCTTGAAATCAGCGGTGAAGAAGTTCTTAAAATTCAAAGAATAATTTGTGATATTTATAAAAATAACGATTGTAAATAAAAAAGTGGGCGATACCTTTGGTATTGCCCACTTTTTTATTGAAATTTGTTGCGTTCTCGCGTATAATTATTACATAAACCCCGAAAGGAAAAGAATATGAATATTACGAATGATATTAAATATATAGGAGTAAAAGACCTTGATATAGATTTATTCGAGGGCCTTTATAAAGTAAAAAGCGGAATTTTTTATAATTCCTATGTTATTATGGATGAAAAAATCGCGGTTGTTGATACGGTTGAAGCCCGTTTCTTCGATGAATGGAGCAAAAATCTTGATGCCGTTTTAGATGGCAAAACTCCCGATTTTCTTATAGTTCAACATATGGAGCCCGACCATTCGGCAAATATATTTAATTTCGCAAATAAATATCCAAAGTGTCAGATAGTGGCTTCTAATAAGGCGTTTGCTATGTGCAATAATTTCTTTGGAACGGATTTTTCTGATAGAAGAATAGTTGTGGGTGAAGGGGATACCCTGACTCTTGGCAAACATAACCTCACCTTCATTACCGCTCCTATGGTGCATTGGCCTGAGGTTATCTTAACCTACGATAGTTATGATAAAGTTTTATTCTCCGCCGATGCATTCGGTAAATTCGGCACCGATTATGATGAGGAATGGTTAGATGAGGCCAGAAGATATTATATCGGTATTGTTGGTAAATACGGCCCTCAGGTTTTGGCATTGCTTAAAAAAGCCGCAAATTTAGATATCGAAAAGATTTGCTCTTTGCACGGACCTGTACTTACCGAAAACTTAGATTACTATATTGAGAAATATACAACTTGGGCAGGTTACACCCCCGAAGAAGATGGCATTTTAATTGCATATACTTCAATTTATGGGAATACTAAAAAAGCGGCAGAATATTTGTATAACCGTCTAAAAGAATTGAATTGTAATGTCAAAATTTACGACCTTGCAAGAAGCGATATGTACGAAGCGGTGGCAGATGCCTTTAAGTTTAGCAAAACCGTATTGGCTACCACCACATATAACGCCGATATTTTCCCCTTTATGCGCGAGTTTATAGGAAAACTCACCGAGCGTAATTTCTCGGGAAGAACCGTTGGCTTTATTGAAAATGGCAGTTGGGCGCCTATGGCTACAAAAATAATGAAGCAAAGATTAGAAGTTGCTAAGAATTTAACCTTTGCGGAAAATTCTGTTACCTTAAATTCCGCCTTAACCGATGAAAATAAAAATCAACTCGATGCTTTAGCGCAAGAGTTGTGTAAATAATTGGAGGTGTAAAAAATGAAATATGTATGCGATGTTTGCGGATGGGTTTACGATGAAGAGGTTGGCTCTCCCGAAAACGATATACCCGCAGGAACAAAATTTGAGGACCTTCCCGATGATTTTGTTTGCCCACTTTGCGGCGTAGATAAAGACAATTTCAGTAAAGAAGATTAATTTACAGTTAAATCCGCACAGATTTTATCATCTGTGCGGATTTATTTTTTACATAAAGTTTGGTTGCATTAGACTGATAAAGGTGGTATAATATTCTTTAACCTAAAGAATCGGAGGATTCTATGTACAAGATACTCAGCAAAAAAACTTTAAAATCTACCGTTATTCAAATGGAAATAGAAGCACCTTTGGTGGCCGCAAAAGCCAAAGCGGGTCAGTTCATTATTTTAAGGGTTGACGAAGAAGGGGAGAGAATTCCTCTTACTGTTGCAGGTGTAAATAAGGTAAGCGGTGCCGTTAAAATAATTTTTCAAGTGGTAGGTGCTACCACTAAAAAACTCGCTCAAAAAGAAGCAGGGGATTACCTACAGGATTTCGTGGGACCTCTTGGTACTGCTACCCATATTGAAGGGCTTAGAAAAGTGTGTATCATCGGCGGCGGTGTCGGTTGCGCTATCGCTATGCCCGTAGCGTCCGCTTTAAAGGAACAGGCAGCTGAGGTTACAAGTATTATAGGTTTCAGAAATAAAGACCTTGTTATTTTGGAGGATGAATTCAAAGCCCTTTCTGATAAGGTTTTACTTATGACCGATGACGGCTCTTACGGAGATAAAGGTAATGTTTGTATGCCCCTCCAAAACCTTCTTGAAAACGGCGAAAAATTCGATATGATTATTGCTATCGGCCCCCTCGTTATGATGAAATTCGTAGTAGAAACTGCAAGACCTTACAATGTTCCTGTTACAGTTTCTATGAATCCCATTATGATTGATGGAACAGGTATGTGCGGTGGATGCCGATTAACTCTAAATCAAGATGGCAAAAGAGTAACTAAATTTGCCTGTGTTGATGGTCCCGATTTCAACGGATACGAGGTTGATTTCGACGAGGCAATGTCAAGAGGCAAAACCTATGTAGATTTCGAGCGTCACGCTTACGAAGAAACCTGCAATTTGTTCTCGAAGGAGGTTAAATAATGGCTTTAATACCTCAAAAGAACGAAATTCCCACAAGAGACCCTAAGGAACGAGCCAAAGACTTTAAAGAAGTAACCTTGGGCTACACCGAGGAAATTGCGGTAGCCGAAGCAAGTCGTTGTCTTAACTGCAAAAATGCACCCTGTGTCAGCGGTTGCCCCGTTAATATTGATATTCCCGATTTTATTTCTAAAATACGAGAATGCAACTTTGAAGGCGCTTATGAATCTATATCAAAATCATCTTCTTTACCTGCAGTTTGCGGTCGAGTTTGCCCACAAGAGCGGCAGTGTGAAAGCAAATGCACAATGGGTATTAAATTTGAGCCCGTTGGTATAGGCCGTCTTGAGCGTTTTGTTGCCGATTGGCATAACGAAAACAGTAAAAATGCCCCCAAAAAAGTTGTAAGCAATGGTAAGAAGGTAGCTGTGGTTGGCTCTGGTCCTTCGGGACTTGCCTGTGCGGGTGACCTTATTAAAAAAGGTTATGATGTAACAGTATTTGAAGCACTACATACCGCAGGTGGCGTTTTGGTTTACGGCATCCCTGAATTCCGTTTGCCTAAATCTATTGTTAAAAAAGAGGTAGAAACTCTCGAAAAACTAGGTGTAGATATACAAACTAATGTAGTTATCGGTAAAACACTTACTGTTGATGAGCTTTTTGATATGGGATATAAGGCCGTATTTATCGGCTCGGGCGCAGGTCTTCCCAACTTTATGGGAATTGAGGGCGAATCCCTCAAGGGTGTTTATTCCGCCAATGAGTTTTTAACCCGTAGCAATCTTATGAAGGCATATCTTGATGATTCTGCCACACCCATTATTAAAGGCGGTAAGGTTGCCGTTGTAGGCGGCGGAAACGTAGCTATGGATGCCGCAAGAACTGCTCTTCGCCTCGGCGCCGAAAAGGTGTATATCGTTTACAGACGCTCTATGGATGAGCTTCCCGCTCGTAAGGAAGAGGTTGAACACGCCATAGAAGAAGGTATTGATTTTAAACTTCTTTGCAACCCTGTAAAGATTTTGGGCTATGAAGATAAAACTGATAGCAAATACGGTTTTGTAAAAGGTATTGAGTGCATTAAAATGGAACTCGGCGAGCCCGATGAGAGAGGCAGACGCCGTCCGGTGCCCGTAGAAAACTCTGAATTTACTTTAGATGTAGACGCGGTCATAATCGCCATCGGCACTTCGCCTAATCCCTTAATTAAAAATACCACCGAGGGACTCACTGTTAATTCCCACGGCGGTATAGTGGTTAATGAAGAAGGTCTTACCTCTAAAGATGGCGTCTTTGCAGGGGGCGATGCCGTAACGGGCGCCGCAACCGTAATCTCGGCTATGGGAGCGGGTAAAACCGCCGCAAAGGCAATAGATGAATATCTTAATAAGTAAAAAGAGGGGGATAAAATGAAGAAGATAAGCGGTATAATATGGGGAGTACTACTTATAATTGCAGGAGCATTGTTTGCGGTCGATTCTCTTGGCTTTGCCGAAATTGATGTGCTGTTCGATGGTTGGTGGACATTGTTTATTATAATTCCCTGTACCGTAGGTGTGTTTGCCGAACGGGACAAAACGGGCAATATAATAGGTCTTACAGTCGGTGTTTTTCTTCTGCTGTGCTGTCAGGAAATATTAAGTTTTTCAATATTATGGAAACTGCTTTTTCCCATAATAGTAATCATTATCGGTCTCAAACTTATTCTTAAAAATATTAACTCGGGTAAAAACATAATAAAATTCAACAAAAAAAGTGTCAACGCAAAAAATGCAAACGCAATTTTTTCGGGGAAAGAACTCAATTTTAACGGTCAGGTCTTTGAAGGTGCGCGTTTAACAACTGTTTTTGGTGGTATAATGTGTGACCTCAGAGACGCTTACATAGAAAAAGATTGTGTTATTGAAGCTTTTTCTGCCTTTGGCGGACTTGAGTTGATAGTTCCCGAAAACATAAATGTAGTTGATAATACTAACTGTATTTTCGGCGGCATTTCAAATGTAACTGCTTCAGTTCCCGATGTACCAACCCTCTATTTGAACGGCACATGTGTTTTTGGTGGAATTGATATAAGAAATAATTTGCCATAACAAAAAACTCGCAGTAAAAACTGCGAGTTTTTTAAATTGAATAAATTATTCAATTCCTAAAATATCGTTCATATCGTAAAGACCTGCGGGTTTATCATATATGAACTTGGCGGCTTTTAAAGCCCCTGCTGCAAATACCTGTTTTGAATAAGCAGAGTGGGAAACGGTTATAACCTCATCGCAGCCTGCGAAAATTACATCGTGTTCACCAACAATGGTGCCGCCTCTTACGGAGTGGATACCGATTTCATTTTGAGGGCGCTTTTGCCTTTTTGAGTGGCGGTCATATTCGTAGTTATATTTATCATCAAACTCCGAATTAATCGCATTTGCAAGCATTAGGGCAGTACCCGAAGGTGCATCAAGCTTCTGGTTATGGTGCTTTTCGATGATTTCGATATCGAAGTCCGTGCCTAAAAACGCCGCCGCCTTTTTAGCGAGTGAGCAAATAAGATTTACGCCCAGTGACATATTAGCAGTAAAGAAAACAGGTATTTTCTTTGAGGTCTCCTTGATTTTCTCTATTTGTTCGGGAGAATAACCCGTTGTTGCTAAAACACAGGGTACACCCACACGCACCGCATAGGCAAGAAGTCCGTCAAGAGCGGAAACATTTGAGAAATCAATAATTACATTGGGCTTTACGCTAACCTCGTTAAAATCGGATAAAACGGGGAAGGAAAGTTCTTTTTTAAAAGCGTCAACGCCGCAGATAATTTGTGTGTCCTTATCTTCGGAAACACAAGATGCCACATTCTGACCCATTTTCCCGCATGCGCCGACAAGCAATATTTTAATCATCGTTTTTTCACATCCAAATTCTTTGGTTTACATTCTATAGCTCAAAGCCACATTCAATGAGTTTGTTTTTAAGGTTTTCCTTTAAAGAGTCAGTCATTGGATAAAGGGGAAGTCGGCAAGGACCGACATCCATTCCCAATATATTCATTGCCTCTTTAACGGGAATGGGGTTAACATCACTGAAAAGGGCGTTAATTAGTCCTGTATGTTTAACCTGAAGCTCACGAGCACGGTCAATATCACCCTTTAAATACGCTTCACACATATCGTGCATAACGCGAGGGGCAATATTGGAAAGTACCGAAATAACACCGATTCCGCCAAGAGACATTATAGGTATTGTCTGGTCGTCATTACCCGAATAAACATCCAACTCGTCACCGCATAAATACTTGGTTTGAGCTACAGAGGATAAATCACCATTGGCTTCCTTGGTAGCGACAATATTGGGGTGTTTGGAAAGTTCCCTATAGGTTTCGGGTTTTATAGCGACACCCGTACGGGAAGGAACGTTATAAAGGATAATCGGCTTATTAACGCGGTCTGCGATATAGTTATAATGCGCAACAAGACCTGCTTGAGAGGTTTTATTATAGTAGGGGGCAACCATTAAAAATGCATCGGCGCCCGCCTTTTCGGCATCGGCGCAAAGCTCTACAGAGTAAACCGTATCGTTGCTTCCCGTACCCGCAATAATGGGTACGCGGCCTTTGGCGGCCTTAACCGAATCCTCGATTACCTTTACATGCTCATCATATCGAAGGGTTGATTTTTCGCCCGTAGTTCCGCAGATAATAAGGGCGTCAATGCCACCTTTTATCTGCTCGTCAACAAGGGTGGAAAGCCGAGTAAAATTTACACTTCCGTCACTGTTCATTGGAGTTACAAGAGCGGTAGCGGCGCCTGTAAAAATTCTGTTTTTCATTAGAACAACCCCTTTTTGAAATTTTTATAAATTATTGGAATTAATCCATATAACCCTTTGCGCAAAGAAGCTCTGCAAGTAAAACTGCTCCGCCTGCAGCGCCACGGAGAGTATTGTGGGAAAGGCATACAAACTTATAGTCGTACTGAGTATCCTCACGAAGACGGCCTACAGAAACTGCCATACCGCCCTCGAGGTTGCGGTTGAGTTTGGTCTGAGGCATATTATCCTCGGTAAAGTAGTTAAGGAATTGCTTGGGGGCATGGGGAAGAGCAAGTTCCTGAGGAACGCCTGAAAACTCTTTCCAAGTTTTAAGAATTTCTTCTTTAGAGGGCTTATTTTTAAATGAAACGAAAACTGCTGCCATATGTCCGTCAGAAACGGGAACACGAAGGCACTGAGCGGTGAATTTAGGACTATCGGCAAGGGCGATTTCTCCATCCTTAACCACACCCCAGATTTTAAGGGGCTCACGCTCACTCTTTTCTTCCTCTCCGCCGATGAAGGGGATAACGTTATCTACCATTTCAGGCCATCTTTCAAAGGTCTTACCTGCGCCCGAAATTGCCTGATAGGTGCAAACAAGGCACTTATCCACGCCATACTTCTTATCAAGAGGAAAGATAGCAGGAACATAGCTTTGAAGTGAGCAGTTGGATTTAACTGCAATGAAGCCCTTCTTTGTTCCAAGACGCTCTCTTTGAGAAGCGATAACATCAAGGTGGTTATCGTTGATTTCAGGAATAACCATAGGAACATCGGGGGTGAAACGGTGGGCGCTGTTGTTTGAAACAACAGGACATTCAAGCTTAGCGTATGCTTCCTCAAGGGCCTTGATTTCATCCTTCTTCATATCAACTGCGCAGAAAACAAAGTCAACGGAAGCGGCTACGGTTTCCATATCCTTTACTGCATCGTAGATTTTCATTTCTTTGAGGTTTTCGGGAATTGGGTCGGTCATTGCCCAACGACCATCTACTGCCTCTGCATAGGTTTTACCGGCGCTTCTTCCGCTTGCGGCTAGTGTAGTAACATTAAACCAAGGGTGGTCGGCAAGTAAAAGAGCAAATCTCTGACCTACCATACCTGTTGCACCGATGATGCCTACATTGTACTTTTTCATCGTAATCATCTCCATATAAAAGAAAAAAATAGTTGCCATATGACCGATTTTGCAATATAATAAATAAATATTAAGCTTAAACCATAATCATACATAATAAATATAACATTTATAGTATAGTTTGTCAAACTTTTTGAAGGGAAAAACAGCGGTAATTTTATGAAAACAAGTGACTTTTTTTACAATTTACCTGAAAATTTAATCGCTCAGACCCCCATTGAGCCCCGAGATGCTTCGCGGCTTTTATATTTATCCCGTGAAAGCGGTGAGGTAGAGCATAAAAACTTTAGTGATTTAACCTCCTTTTTAAAGAAGGGCGATTGCCTTGTTCTTAATAATACGAGGGTTTTACCCGCCCGACTTTACGGAACGAGAATTGATACAGGCGCAGTGGTTGAATTTGTCCTTTTAAAGCAAAGGTCAACTCTCCTTTGGGAGTGTCTTGCAGGTCCGGGTAAAAAGGCAAAAGAGGGATACGAATTTAAGTTCAGCGATAAGCTTTCGGCTACAGTTGTTGAGGTTTTACCCGATGGCAACCGCATTATAGAATTTAAGTGCGATGGCGAATTTTTTGCAACTCTCGATGAGGTTGGAATGATGCCCTTACCACCATATATTAAGGAGAAGCTTTCGGATAAAGAGCGTTATCAAACCGTTTATTCAAAGGAGCTCGGCTCCGCCGCCGCCCCAACCGCAGGGCTTCATTTTACCGACCAAATGCTAAAGAAAATTAAAGATATGGGCGTTAGCGTTGCCTATGTTACTCTCCATGTGGGACTTGGCACCTTCAGACCCGTTAAGGTTGACGATATTACCGAGCATAAAATGCATACCGAGCATTATGTAATGCCAAAAGAAACGGCGGATATAATAAATAAAACCAAAAAAGAGGGCGGTAGGGTTATCTGCGTTGGTACTACGAGTTGTCGCACCCTCGAAAGCGTCGCAAGTACCTATGGCGAAATTAAAGAATGTTCTGGTGATACGGGAATATTTATTTACCCGGGTTATGAGTTTAAGTGTATGGATGGGCTTATAACCAATTTTCATCTTCCCGAAAGCACCCTTATAATGCTTGTTTCTGCCTTTGCAGGTTATGAAAATACGATGAATGCATATAACATAGCGGTAGAAGAAAAATACCGTTTCTTTAGCTTCGGCGACGCGATGCTCGTCCTATAGAGGACGAGCAAATGAAGAATGAATTATGAAAAATGAATGATGAAAAATTAAGGAGTGCCTGCGGCACGAATTTATAATATGTCGGCGAAGACGACACCGAAATTATTCACTATTCAATATTCATCATTCACTATTCATTTTTACGGCATCATATATGCCGTAAACTTCGTCGATGCCATGTTTATTGTATAAGTGAAGAATGAATTATGAAAAATGAATGATGAAAAATTAAGGAGTGCCTTCGGCATGGATTATAAATTGTCGGCAAAGCCGACACCGAAATTATTCATTATTCAATATTCATCATTCACTATTCATTTTTACGGCATCATATATGCCGTAAAGTTCGATGATGCAATGTTGATTGTATAAATCAAATCATATCTAATTTTGTAGGGGCAGGCGTCCTCGACTGTCCGTATAATATTTTGGAGGACTTTATGTTTAAACTAATCAAAGAAAACGGCGGCGCCCGTAGAGGTGAATTTGTCACTAATCGCGGCGCTGTACAAACCCCCGCATTTATGAATGTTGCAACTGCGGGAGCAATAAAAGGCGCAGTTTCTGCCGAGGATTTAAAGACCCTCGGGTGTCAGGTTATGCTTTCCAACACCTATCATCTCCATGTCCGCCCCGGTGATAATGTGGTGCGCGACTGCGGCGGCCTTCATAAGTTTACTACTTGGGATGGACCGATTTTGACCGATAGCGGCGGATTTCAGGTGTTTTCCCTTGCAAAGCTTCGCCATATTGAAGAAGAGGGCGTTACCTTCTCAAGCCATATTGACGGACGTAAGATTTTTATGGGACCTGAGGAGAGTATGCAAATTCAGTCGAACTTGGGCTCTACTATAGCCATGGCATTTGATGAGTGTGTTGAAAATCCCGCAACCTATGCCTATTCTAAGGCCTCTTGTGAGCGGACTACCCGTTGGCTTAAGCGTTGCAAGGATAAGATGCAGGATCTCAATTCCCTTGAAACTACTATCAATCGTGAGCAAATGCTTTTTGGTATTAATCAGGGATGCACATTTAATGACCTTCGGGTAGAGCATATGAAGCAAATTGCCGAGCTTGATTTAGATGGTTATGCCATAGGCGGTCTTGCGGTTGGCGAGCCCACTGAGGTTATGTATGACGTAATTGAAAATGTAACCCCTATTATGCCAAAGGATAAAATCAGATATCTTATGGGCGTTGGAACACCCCTTAATATACTTAATGCAGTTGAGAGGGGAGTAGACCTATTTGACTGCGTTATGCCAAGCCGTAACGCCCGTCACGGTCATCTTTTCACCTCGAAGGGTATAATAAATATTAATAACAGCAAATATGAGTACGATATGTCGCCTATTGATGATGAGTGTGACTGTCCTGTTTGCAGACAATATAGCAAGGCATATATCCGCCATCTTTTAAAGGCAGGGGAGATGCTTTCCCAGCGCCTTACGGTTATGCATAATCTATGGTTTTATAATCATCTTATGGAGGATATCCGTAAGGCCATAGATGAAGATAGATTTGCGGAATTCAAAGCCGAAAAAGAAAAAGTTCTCGGCAAACGCATTTAAAATAATATTTATAAAATTCCCCTTGCATTTATATGGGATATTCTGTATAATATTGTTTGAAATATTTTGGAGGTTTAAATCTTATGGAAAAATTAGCTGGACTTTATCCAATTTTTATGTTGGTGCTTCTATTTGGACTTATGTATTTTATGATTATCCGTCCCCAGCGCAAAAAGCAAAAGGAAGAGCAGAAGATGCGCGATAGTTTGCAGGTTGGCGATGAGATAGTTACAATCGGCGGTATCTATGGCCGCGTAATCTCTCTTAAAGAGGATACTATTGTTATCGAGTCAAAAAGCGACCATAGCAAAATCACTATTGCCCGTTGGGCTCTTCAGCAGAACTTAACCGTTCACGATGATGTTGCTGCAAAATAAGTAATAAAAATTTCCCTTCGTAATATATTTATTACGGAGGGATTTTTTATGAAAAAGGATTTTACTGCGGATACGGGTTCTCTTTGGAAACATTATTTATGGGGTGGAATTTTAGGGATTATTGTAACCGCTGTTTCGGTGGCGATTTTTTCGGCGGTTATTTTGTTTTTAGAGATGGATAGAATTTATGCTCCCGCCTTTGCTACGGTGGCTTTGTCACTGGGAGCTTTCTTTGCATCTCGCTATGCCGCAAAAAAAATAGGCAAAAAAGGTTATCTTACAGGGCTTATAATGGGGCTTTTATTCTTTTGTATCGTTACGCTTTTCGCCCTTGTTTTCGATGATAACGGCGGCGGTTTTACCACGGTTTTTCGACTTATTATAGTAACCCTTGCTTCGCTCATAGGCGGTATATCAGGGGTAAATAAAGATAAAAACAAAAAATACATATAAAAGCAAAGCAGAGCTAATCGCTCTGCTTTTTTGTCGCTTTGAGTTTATATTCGCCGGGTGTCATACCGAAACGGCTTTTGAAAACCGATAGAAAATTTGAAAGGGAGCCGAAGCCCGACATAAAACAAGCGTCATTAACCGAAAATCCGCCCGAGAGAAGCATGCTCGCGTACCCTGAACGCAGATTGTTTAATCGGTCAACATAGGTCTCACCTGTAACCTTTTTGAAAAGTTCACTAAAGTATGTTGGATTAAAGCCCGCCTGCTTTGCAAGAATTTCAAGGGTGAGTTTTTCTCTGAAATGCATTTCAAGATAAAGAATGGATTTTCTTATTCCCGAAAGCTGAGTATGGTTTATATAATCCATATTTTCTATGTTCATATTTTTTGTGAAGAAGCTTAGAATATATTGGCATAACTGCTTTTTACATTCACCGCCGCTTTCGCATTCGTGTTGTAAAAGTTTTGTTGCCATAATAATACGGATATATTCATCATCGTTAAGCTCGTATGCTTTTTTTGGCGCTGAAGAAATAAGGAAGGATAAAACCTCATCCGAAAGCATTTCTTCATCAAACGATATATTTATCATTGAAATACCCGTAGGGGCATAAATTCCGTGAAAATCAGTGGGGCCTAAAAGATAGATACTACCTTTTTGAATGGGGGCTTCAACCCCGTTGAGATTATGCAAACCCTTGCCCGAAGTGACAATTTCTATCTCGAAATATTTGTGCCAATGGGTGTGGTACCCTTTGGAATGATGGGTGGAAATAGTAATATGATTTTCGTCCATTATGAGCGGACGGTTCATCTGCGCCATTTTTTTACACGATTTTGATGTTTTCATAATATCACCCCGAATAATTTTATACTACTTATTTTAAAAAAGCAATAAAAACCGAAAAAATAATATATACGGTATTTTTGGCAATCATAACCACCCGTCAAACGGGTGGTTTGCACAAGGGCTAAAAGCCCATAATGCCGACCCGCGTCTCAAGGCGCGGGCTTTCTCTTTGTTCAAGCCTTAGAGTCTTTGCCTCTTTGGCTACCCCTAAAGGGGTTAACTAAATGGGTCTGCGTACTCTTTCACGCTTAACTTATCTAAGGCAATATCTGCTTTCTCTTGGTCTTGGATATATTTCTTTATTGTGCTCTCATTTAATCCTACTGTAGAAACATAATATCCTTCTGCCCAAAAGTGACGGTTGCCAAACTTATATTTTAAATTTGCGTGTTTGTCGAACATCATCAAAGCACTTTTACCTTTCAAGTAGCCCATAAAACTCGCTATGCTCGTTTTGGGTGGTATGCTCAACAAAAGATGTACATGGTCAGGCATCATATGCCCTTCTATTATTTCTACACCTTTATATTTGCAGAGTGTTCTTATAATTTCTTGCAAGTCCTTTCGGTATTGATTGTATATTATTTTTCTTCTGTATTTTGGAACAATTACTACATGGTACTTGCATAACCATTTTGTATGTGATAAACTATTTGTGCTATTGGCCATTAAAATTCTCCTTTCGTAGTTCTCTAAGACTTGAACAACCTTATTGTACTACTATGGAGAATTTTTTTGTATAACAACCGACGCGCACCCGCATAGCGGGTGGTTGTGTGTTTCGGACGTTCCGTCCTCAACTGGCTAAAGCCATAAATCTTAAAACCCCCGTTGTCAGCAATCGCTGACAACGGTTGTTTTATATTGGTAAAATCCTGCAAATTTACCAAAAAATAGTAGAAGAATTTTATGAATTTTTACTTAAAAGCAACGAAAAAATCAAAAAATATTAACAAAACGCATAAATTGATGAAAATAGTGATAGTTTTTTTTGAAAAAATAATGTATAAAAGAATAGGAACTTTCGTTCACTTGAATATATTGTATATTAGGAGGATTAGAATATGAAAGGTTTAATTACCAAACGGGTGATATCCGCAGTTTTGGCGTTGCTCTTGTGCGTTGCTGTAGCGGGCGCTTCATTGGCGGTTTCCGGCAGAGCGATTTCTACAAGGATAATCTCTGTTAACACTGATGTGGTTGTTAGCGAAAATTATGCAGGTGTAGGTAACAATCATTGGTCAAGTCCGTATATATCGGGTATGAACGATGCTTATCAGACTATGAATGAAAAGCGCACTAACACAATTAAACCTGCATATATGAGAATGCTTTTTTTACCTGATTGGTTAGTAGATACCTCTCTTTCCTCCGAAGAGCAGCAAAGAGAATGGGAGAGCGGAATTTATCACTTTGATAATATAGAAGTTATAAACTTCTTCCAAAAAGTGAAAATGTATAAAGAATCTGGCACCGATGTTATTTTGAATATGGGCGCCCGTGTTGATTATGATATTATGGATTGGTTTCCCGTAAAGGATGCAGCGCATAGTGAAGGTGGCACCCGTGGTGCACCCGCCAATCTTGAGGCCTTTGCTGATGCCACTTATGCTGTTTTCGAATATGCATGGGATAAAGGTTACGATAACGTAAATATGCTTTCATGGTATAACGAAGTAAATGGCGGTAACTATGAAATGTATTGGGATAAGCCGATGTATTGGTGTACTATGATTAAAAAGACCCATGAAGAGTTTAAATCGCATACATATAAAGGTGTCAACGCTCGTGACAAGATAAAGATTTTCGGAACAGAATTATCAGGATTTTTGGGTGAAGAAAGTATTGATTATTGGATGGAATACGTAACTGAAAATCTTGTTGATGAAAACGGAGATCCTATTTACGATTATTATAGTTGTCACCATTATCCTTGGACTGCGAACTATGACGAAGTGCTCGAAAACGTTAAGAATATGGGGAAAAATTATCCTGGCGTTTGGACCAACGAAATCGGCGCAAGAACGGCAGGAAACAAGCAGACAACTCATAGCGGTAGTGAAACCTTCGTTTCCAATTTTAAATATTCCGAATCCGCAATGGTTATTATGCAGTCAAATGCGGGATATGGTGGCGCAGCATGTTGGGTAGCAGGTCCTGACGTAGCGCCTTCGCCTATGGGTGTGAATTTTGATATGGGCCTTATGGGAATGTGGACATATCCTTACAAGGATATGAGCGTTGCGCATAACTATGGTTTCCGTAGTTTGATGATGCGTTATATTCCGAAGAATTCCAAGGTTTATAAAAACACTGTTTTATCCAATGATATTCTCTGCGCGGTTTACGGTATAGAAGAAGGCGACAGCATCAAGGATATGACTGCACTTTTAGACGTTGAAGCAAGCTCTTCACAGCGTGAGCTTACCGTTGTCTTTGGCAGTAAGGCCGCAAATAAAACCTTCGAACGTCACGTTTACTATTATCCCAATGCCGATAGTGAAGGTTGGGAATGGGCAGATGAAAAATATAAAAACGGTGACCTTATGCCCGTAACCGATAAGGTGCTCACCGCCGATCAAAACGGAAATATAACCGATATACTTCCCGTAGATGCTCATTGTATGATAGTATACACCACTCTTGATGAGCAGGTCCAGATTCTTACAAATAAGCAGATTGTACAGCTTAATAAGACAGGAACCTATGATTTTGACGTAACCGAAATTTACGGTACTGATAATAAAAATGTTACCTGGTCTGTGTATGGCAAGAGCCGTAGCGATACAAATCGCGGATATAATTGGACCACAGAGAATTGCGGAACAATAGATCAAAACGGCAACTATAACGCCACGGGAACGTCTTCAGGGGATACGGTTTCTATTAAGATAACGTCTAATTATGACCCCACGGCTTATACAGTTATCATAGTTGAGATACAATAATTGAAGGGAGAAAGAAAGATGAAAAAATTCATATATAAAAATTTGGCAGTAGTTCTTTCTGCTGCAATAGTGTTATGCACAATTCTCCCTGTTTTCAGCGGATTTGTTAAAGCTGATACATATTCACCGGAGATAATAACAGAGCTTAAAGAGTCGTGGCAAGCTTTATCTATAAAGAAAACCTTGTTACCCTCGGGCCTTTTTGATGGAACACCATTAACTCTCAACGATGCTTCTTCCTATTCAGGTAATGATCTTGCCGATAAAAGCGTTTTGGGAGAAAAATATCTTTCGTATGCCTTAACGGGCGGCGATGCAGCCGATACTAAAGACCGTATTACATTCAAATTCGATGAAGAAAATACCGTTTTAACTATAGGCGGAATCAAGGATTTTACTGTATACGTGAAATCAAGCTCATCAAACGCTA